>NZ_JAYGHQ010000056.1:0-3452 GCF_034931425.1 Crocosphaera sp. XPORK-15E | reverse complement strand
ATAGCTGACCAAGCTCTTTCAGATGATGCTTGTCTTGCTGTTGAGTTTAATTCATCCTCAAACAACTATATTTTTATACTAAAAACTATAGCGCAAAATGTCAAGAGGGGAAGTATGGATGCTTACTTCGGCTGCGCGGAAGCTGAGCTTGTCGAAGCTCAGTACAAGTCGCGTTATTTATTGGTCGGGTTTCATCCCCCGCTAATTTTGGTGAGTATCTTGTCGAAAAATGTAGCGGGGGTCTTCACCCGACATTAAGATTTTTATCTTTATTGACTTATTATCTGGGTTACACTTCGCAAACGTATCCTACGGTTCCTGTCAAAACGGATTAGCAAGGAGGTAACTGAAAATGACCCGCAATAATCCCAGGAACAGTAATATCCTCATCTAATTCTTCCCACCTTAGAGCATAGCCGTTTACCTCAACCTTAACCGCCGCCAATTGCTCATTTGTCGCTTGTTTCAAGATGCGGAAGCGATCACCAGGAAAACCGATAATACGTCCATCACTGAGTTCAACATATATCATGCGTTTGTCTGCCCAGGCTCGAATGGCGACAGGTTCAATAGTCATCATGGAATTAACGGTTGTGGAAATCACGATAAGCACTCCTAAAAAGAACTTGATTTTGATAAACTAACCTCTCTACTTCACGTAGCTCATGGGAAGGAATGCCACGATTAGAAGCTAAAATAACAATCGGTTCAAGCCAAAATTTACATTCACCATCAGGAGAACGAACATGAATATGGGGCGGCTCGGAACCTTCATCAGAATAGAAGTGAAACCGAAAGTGTCCAATTCTAATTACCGTTGGCATTTAGTGAAATTCGTAATCATCGAGAGTTGTTAGTTCTTGATTTCAATATTAACTGCAAGGATCGCCGATCTTGTAGAGTACGTTAATATAACGTACCTTTTAATCGCGTTTTCCTATCTTACACTGATTGGCGATCGCTTTTTTATATCTTGAACTAAACTGCGATCGCTTTTCTAGGTCTTGAAATAATTTGCGATCGCTTTTATGTCCTGAACTAAATTGCGATCGCTTTTCTATGTGTTGAGTTAAACTGCGATCGCTTTTGTGTTTTAAACTGATTTGCGATCGCCATAACAGGATTGAAAACGCGGTCTAGAAATCATAATTTTGATGATTTAGGAAAAACTGGCGATATAATTCACAACTGGCAACAAAATTTGATTCTAACTGTTTAACCAACCCCAAACTGGTTAATTTATGGGCAAAAATTGGTTCTAAGGAAACCCGTTCAATACCTGGCAGAACTGAGTGAAGGGCCGTTAATAATTCGGGGTATTCTTTTAAATGTAGCCAATGTCGCTGTAAATGATGGGTGTAAATGCCAACATTTGTAGCGGCAGTTTCTAACAGATGTTCTAAGGTGATTTCTCCGCGACTCAGGTGATAGAGGGCGATTTGTACCAAGGCAGGATGGCCATCTACCATTTTCATCAGTTGTTGACAATGTTCTCCCTGTTCCCAGTCCAGACCGTAGCACTGAGCTAATTTTTTAACTTCTTCTTGGGAAAAGTG
This sequence comes from Crocosphaera sp. XPORK-15E, assembly GCF_034931425.1. NCBI lineage: Bacteria > Bacillati > Cyanobacteriota > Cyanophyceae > Chroococcales > Aphanothecaceae > Crocosphaera > Crocosphaera sp. XPORK-15E. The sequence goes on along the minus strand of NZ_JAYGHQ010000056.1, from coordinate 1,896 downwards.
GCTTAACTGAATGGGCAATCCGACATTGAAGGGAGACTGGTTAAGTTGGAGTGGGACGTAGATTTCTGTGGAGTGAACGATGACTAGACGGAGTTTTTGCCAGAGGGGTGAGGTTTTGCTTTCTTCGTACCACGATCGCAGTAGGGGTAAAAAGTCTTTGGCAACGGCGGGATGTTCAAAAATTTGTTGGGCTTCGTCTAGGGCTAAAGCGAGGGGATTTTGGACGGATTTTAGTAAATAGTCTTCAAAATAGGAGGTACAGCTTATTTTACAGCCTAAATCTTGATCCCAATATTCGTCTAAGCTTGGTTTGAGGCGCAGTTGTCGAGCAATGTTGGCACAGAGCCAGCGTAAAAATTTATTGAGATCGTTCAAGATGGCTTGATCTACTTGATCTAGGTTGAGGCTGACGGTGTGGTAGTTTTTGGTTTTGGCAAATTCTAAGATTCTCAGTAGTAGGGAGGTTTTGCCCATTTCCCTGGGTGCTTTGATGCGGATTAGGGTTCCTGGTTTTCTAATTTCTTGTTTGATCTGGGCTTCGACGGGTTTGCGTTCGAGATAAAAGGGAGAACTAAGGGGGACTGCGCCGTTGGGGTAGGGTGGGGAATTATCAGGTTCGGTGTCAAAAAATTCGAGGTTTTTTTGTTTTGTGGGGGGTTTGGGTTCAAAGTCGAGGTTGGCGATGTCTTTCCATTCGAGGCCCAGTTGCCGACTGAGTTCTTCAAAGGTGTTGTAGTCAACGGGTTTGCCTGTGAGGAAGTTGCTGACGGTGGCGAGAGATAGTCCAACTTCTTCGGCGAGGGCGCGTTGGCTGGGGAAGCCGTTTCGTTGGAGGGCTAGTTTGACGCGGTTTAATTGGGTGGGTTGTACTCTCAGCGATCGGGGCATGGGAGGCGGTTTTAAGTTTAACGCTCTTATTCTAGGGTAAAAGTCAGACTAAAGATAGATATAAGTCAGAAAGATGTTAGATAAGCGAGGGGGTGTTGGTTTGGGAAGCGGTTTGGTTGGAAGTTTTGTTCGACTTTTGGCGAATCGCTAGACCTCTTGCGAAAGTCAAAAACATAATTAATCATCATAAATTTTTCGTCGATTCTTATCCTTATTTCCTATTGTTTATTAATTATTCGGTTACTTTCGCAAGAGGTCTGCTGTATTGAGGGACAGTTTTAAGGTTAATGGTCTTATTCTTAGGTGAAAGTCAGAACAAAGTTAGTCATAAGTCAGAAAGAAGTCAGTCATTCTCAGGTTTGAACTCAGGTAAGTGTGGATTTTAATGAAATTCAAGCAATAAAATTTTTTCTGGATTCAATTTTGAGGAGATTTCGCCATGAGTGCTAATAATATCAGCAAAGCTTCCGTTATTCCTGCTTTATTTCAAGATGCTCTTGCTCTCGCTTATCAATCTTTGGACATCTATTTTGATAACCCGACCCAGTTAGACTTAGCTTTCGGCAGTAATTACAATCAAACGGTAGCAAGTCAGTTATTTACGGCTTTTTCCCAAGGAGATTTTAGTTCAGTACCAGAGATCAAAATCTTATCAGATGAGGTGTTAGGGGCTACGAATGGGGCTTATTCGGCTTCTAAGAATCAGATTTACCTTAATGAACGTTTTTTAAGTGCGAACGCGGGAAATGTCAAGGCGATCGCTTCGGTTATTATTGAGGAAATTGGGCATTATATTGATGCTCAAATTAATACCACCGATAGTGCAGGAGATGAAGGGGATATATTTGCGCGGTTGGTACAAGGAGAGACGTTAACTAGCAACGTTTTGGCCAATTTAAAGGCAGAAGATGATAGTAAAACAATTGTTTTAGGGGGTGAAGCGGTTGAGATTGAACCCACATTCCGCACTTCAAAAAAGTAGCATAATCGTAGTATGAAATCAGGGGC
>NZ_JAYGHQ010000055.1:0-3486 GCF_034931425.1 Crocosphaera sp. XPORK-15E | reverse complement strand
ATGCTATTAATCAACTCTCAACCGTTAAAATTCCTTACAATGGAACCGTTAGAAAGGTTAAATGGGATGGGCAAACTGACCACACTCTTAATGTTACCGTTACTCTCGATGTTGATGAACCCTCAGTTAGTCAAGAGTCAACAGTTAACAGTCAACAGTAACCAATTAAATTCAGAGTTACCATGCTTAAACAGCACCCCCGAATGTGTTGATAAATTGACTCAATTAGCCGTCAAAAAGTCTTTAGAAATAGAGGCACTTAACGGACAGATTGGAATGCTAGGAGATAGAGATCAATTGTTAAGCGATCGCATTGATTATACTCGTTCAAATCAATGGGTAAACTTGTTAGAAAATCCCATGACTAACCCCGTTGGTTTCATACAAAACATCTTTGGTGGTGGTAATTATCAAAGGTCAGAAATAGCCATTACTGACTTGGAGATTAAGAAGTCACAATTAGAAGCTTATGGGGCAGATTTAACTAGAAGGAAGGCAGAAGTTGAAGGAACTTTAAAACAGGAAATCTTAACTTTAGTGTTGAGTTATGAACGGGAAACAAGACAACAAAGTTTACTATTAAGTCAAGTAGAGAATCAGAATATATTGAGTAATGTGGTTGAGATTGATTATCGGTATGGAGGCAGTTCTACAGAGTCTTATTTAGCTAGTATTGAGAAACAAGAAAAGTTACAATCAATGTTAGCTCAATCAGGGATTAATCAACAGGAATCAGTTAGGAAACTTGAGGTTTTAGTGGGGTTGTAATTGTCAAAGAATAAGTTCAGTTACATCGTGTAATTCTCCATCCGTCTCGCTATTTCCTGAAGTTGGTGAATTCGCTGTTGGGTTGGAAGAAGGCTACGAAACAAGGATTGCAAACCATCAGAAAAAGGATTCATAGTTAACAGAGGTTCAAAGTAAAAGTTAATGCCGAATTTTAATCCTATAGCTGACAACTTATTGCACGACATAAACGTTTGAATGCTAGACAACAAAGAACATTGGACAAAATAGAAGGGTCTTCAGCTTGTCCAACTAAATCCCTAAGGTTTTCTTTAATTGTCTTTCCCATTCTGTCAAAAAGATTTTTTGTATTATTTTCATTTTCTGTCTCTTTAACTAATTTATATAGACGCGGAAAATCACTTATCCAAGCATTGGGCAGATGACCATTTGGTATGGTATTGAGCAAATCAAAGCTCAAATTCTCATAAGGTATAGCTCTTTTGTCACTTGTCATCCAACCAACGCAGTAACAAAATCTCTTCAAAATTATAGGATCATAATTGTTTGTTCCACCAAGGTCATCGATGTAGATTTTCTTTTGTACAGAAAAGCCAAATTTACCGTTGCTATATTTAACCCAAAGTTGATCAATAGCCTGTAAGTCTTCACAAGGAATGTTCTCGATATCTTCATAGTCTAACCATACTTGTTCAACTTTGTTAGCAGCCTGAAGCATGACTATTACTGTTTCTTCGTCAGCTTCTCTCCACTTTTTAGCTGCTAGGAGGTCTTCAAGTTTGCTGTAATCAGCCTCTATTATTAGTTTAATGTCATATCCTTCATTTGAAGGCCAATCTTCTCGAACAATTTTGATAACAAAATTACCTAATTTAATCTTTTTAATATTTTCTGCATTTTCTTCTGTGAACAGATTGACAATATTATTTTCAATCTTTTCAAAAATTTTGCTGTTTAAAAAATTTGATGGAAGCCCTTTATTAATTAGTATTTTAGTCTGGTCACTAAGTTGATAACCATATGTTATTACTTTTCCTTTATTGATTTTTTTGTTTAGACTAAAAATTATTTTTAGTTGATTAATTTTGTTTTGTGTTCCAGTAATATAATAAGTAATACTATTTTTGATTTCAGATTCTTTTTGTTCTAGTTGTTTGGGATCACTATTCCCCCGATATTCTTCTCCCTTTGCGCTAAAATCTTGATATTTTTCTTTTTCTATTTTTAAGCCAACTTCCTCAAGATAAGAACAAATATTTGATATAGAGTCAGTTCTAAAATCGTTATTTTCTGTGGGTGGAGAATTATCAGCCTGTGGTGGGGTGATGCCGTTTTTATCCGTATCCGATTTAGGATCTGGAATTATTAGCTCATACTGTTCTTTGATTTCGTTATAATTAGGAAGAATAGCTAAAAGTTTACTTAAAATTATTTTTGCTTCACCAATATTGTCATTTGCTTTTGCCTTTAATGCTTGACTATAATAGATGTTAAGATCCTGAATTGTTGCCTGTTTAGGTAGCAAAATACAGTATCTTTTTTCATCTGGTTCAGCATATCCATAAGGCTGCTGCTTTTCTGGCTTGCCATACTGCCGATTAATCTCAGGAACCCGATACTTTAATCGTTGATACAGTCGATCAAATGTAGCATAATTACCTTGGTTTAATAGGGTATTTTCCAAAGCTTCTAGCAAAGCATAAGTAAATGAACCTTGTAGAATTTCATCAATTTCATAAGATTTTTGTGTAGGAGAACAAGAAGCCAAAGTAATGACACCTTTTTGTTTTTCCATTGTCATCCCTATTCCCTTAACTCCTACTTCGTTTCGACAAGCATCATAGATAATGATCACATTCCCTGCCCCAGTTTGTCGGAGATGAGAGGTAATATAACTTAGGGAAATCGCTGTGTCCTCAACCCCTTTTGGATCTGGGTCACCATCTGATGGCATTAGGTAATCTTTCCCATTATGCAGTAATCCATGACCACTGAAAAAAAACCATAAATTATCTTCAACACTCAATATATTAGGCTTAAAACGGACACGAAAAAACCGCTTTAAAGTGTTGCCATTTGGTTGAGAATTATAAGGCTGGTTTGTATCATTAATGGGGGGAGAATCGTCAGTAAATAAATAAACTTTCTCAAAGCCACCCTTTTTTTTATCAAGAAACCAATCTTTCATTTTTTGTGCATCATTATTTGCACATTTAAGGTCTGGCATATTAACGTAATTATTGATACCGATACAAACCGCCCAATTTTTAGCCATCTTTCCGTTTAAACTTAAGTTTAATTGCCCCTTTGCCTCCAGCTTCCCCACCAGTTCCAAATAAACTGACTTGTCCTTTGCCGTTAACTTCAATTGATAGTTCTATCTCGTCAAGTACCATCCCTGACTTGCGCTGTTGTGCGTTCTCAAAAGCATCTTCTACCACATCAAGAAACTCTCCCATATTCTGCTTTAATTCATCAGCAGAAAGACGAGATCTCCCTTTCGGCTTTTCTGGTTCTGAGCCATAATTAAAACCAGTATCGATGCTACTTTTTCCTCCATCAGAATCAGCCGTTTCATCTGTAATAATCCAAATTCCTCTTTCTGACATTGCCTTTACTTAATTATTTGTGAACTTTTGAGACTATTTTCTAGTTCGGTAAATTTTCTCTCTAACTCAGCCATCCTCTGACTTAACGGTACACTATCAGCACACCCCAAATACTCAGCTATGGCACTAC
>NZ_JAYGHQ010000054.1:2596-6752 GCF_034931425.1 Crocosphaera sp. XPORK-15E | reverse complement strand
TCAGTTGAATTAGAAAATACAGGTTTATTAGGAGAAATTCATGGCGCAGTTACTGAGGAGCAATTATATGTTTTATCCGTCCGTGAACCCGATAATTTTTTTGAGTTTCGTCACTTCTCTTTGATTTCAGCGAATAAAAAGACTCAAGAAACATTAGGGAAAGTGAAACGGCATGATCAAGTTTGTTTAAAAGGAAAATTAATAGATAATCCCAGTCCTCAACCCCATATATTAGTGGAATCTGCTACGATTAGGGAATCCTGGTCAGGTTTAGAGGGTTATGAGAAATATAAATATGAGGCAACAATTCCAGAAGAATTAAAAGACAAAACCCAAGTAGTCGTCAAAGTTCATGCTATTAACAATCAAGGGGAAATATTAGTAGTAGAATACAAAGATAGGGTGATACCCATTTTTGTCGAAACCCCAGAATTAACCAAGGATTTATATCGAGGGGATTTAATTGATATTAGTTATCAAATACAACCATTACCTGAAAAACCAACCCATTTAAACCTAAATTTAGCTGTTAAAAATCCTCTTAAAATTGTCGAGCAATTAGTCACTAGACAAGGAAAAGAAGAAACATTAACGGGAAAGTTAGTGAAGTTTCCCCAAAGTCCCCAACTGAAGTTTGATGTTTATGGAATAGAAGTTATCACCCAAGGAATTCCTCGCTATTTCACCTTAGTTAATTTTGAAGACATTCAAGAATTTGAAAAAATCAGGTTGAAATTAGCTACAATTTGGAACAATAACTTAAACACTGTCAAACCTGCTCGGAACTTCTTAATTAATCCCAACGTAACCATTGAGGTACAAGGAAAAATTAATATTATTTCCCCTCAACAAGCTAATCCGCAAATTCTGTTAGAAAATGCCAGTCAGATTAAAGTCTTGTCTTCACTAGAAAAAAATTGATACTCCCACCGTTAATTGCTATCAAAATTTGGCATTGACCCATTTTAAAACGATGAAAATATTTTTTTTAGATATGACTATTTTCTGTTCCGAATAAAACTTACGAGAAAAGCACCTGGGAGTCTTGCCGTGTTTCGACCCCAAGTGCTTTTCCACTTACTCACACACACCACATAATACCGAATTGGTATTCATTTACAATAAGCATAAAGTCATCACTATTGAGATTCAATATATAACAGACACTTTAATAATTGTCACAAAAAATCCCCGTCTTCTGACAGGGAAAGAACAAGAGAAAATGGTAAAATTTTTAATTAACGACCAAGCTTTTGAGAGTAGGCAACCATTCCAGCACTTACCACTTGTCCATAGTTATCAAGGCGGTTTTGTTGTCCAGCACGGGTAGGAGCAAAAAATGTATCGGTTAAGCCCATTGAAGCGAACATGATAGTAGCAGCGATAATAATGTAGTTACGGACGATGACGGTGTTGTTGGTGGTGGTGGTAGACATTTGTTTGACCTCGTTTCCTCTTGTTACCTTTACTATATTAGGTTGCCAGGGGTGATGTCAGTCCCAAAATACAGGTATATTCAGGGTTTAAACCGTTCCCTTTCCAGGGATGAAGTAGAAATAAGTGGAAAATTTTCTAATTGACCATAGTAAGCATCCAACTATAAGCAACGATAAGGACGAAAACTAAGCCTATCAGAAGTTCTGTGTGAGTAGAAATCCAATTTGACCAACTAGCTAAGAAAAAACGCAGACTTTCTCGCCGTTTCTGTCCCAGTTGTTTCATTAACATTTCAACCTCTTTATCAACTTCATATATGGATATTTTACCTTGTTGATAACGAGATTCAATCAGATCTAGCTGTTGCCAATATTCTTTAGTCGCTTCAAAAAGGTTGGGAAACATAGTTTATAATGGGTAATTTCAAAAAAGACAGATGAACTGTAACGTTGTGTTAACTTGATTATAAGAAAAGTTACAAAGGTTAACAATGAGGGTAATCCGTACCTGACCTATTCCATCGGCATCACAGAAACTCTATTACCTCAACAACCTAAAGAAAACCTTAAGGATTTATGAGAAGTGTACATAAAACTTTATGATTGGGAATAAGATTCAAAACTACCAGCCACCCATATAAAGGCTGGTTTATAATAAAATCCCCCAAAGATATTGAGACTTGGGGGTTAATTTTTACGCTTCAGTTATCAATAGAATGTCAATTAATAAACAAGAATTAATTCGTCGCATTGCTCAACGAAATGGTCAAGATAGTGAGGTAATCAATACAATTTTAGAGGATGCCTTAGAAGAAATTCATCAATTACTCAAAGCGGGAGAAAGCGTTTACACTGAGCGGAGTCGAAGTGTCAACCTTCGGAACTTTGGCACTTTTTATATAAAATTTTACCCTCACAGTACAAAGTTTAAGTTTAATCCCACGAACACGGTTGCGTAAATTGTTTGGTTGGTCATCGACTTATCAAGGAGATGTCTAAACCCCTTAGAGTTTGTTCAAGCGCAAAATATTCAGCTAGTTTGTTTTGAGTGGTTCACGGCAAATTGATCCCTGTCACTTCACAAACCGTCAAAATTGTTAACAGTTTACCCTACGGGTTTATTTTGTGAAATAAACAAAATAAGAAATGCAAAACAAACAGTTTTTTCAGTGGACAGCATTTTCTCCTGAATTCTTAAAAAGTGCTGGTTTCGATTTAGATTTTTATCCCTTTGCCCGTGAAATGACTTTCGGAAAAGTAGAAGAAACCGCGATGTACGATTACCTGTATCTTGGCTGTTCAGGTATAAAGAAACATAAAGATGGGAAATTTAATCTTCCCTATTCGACTTTTTTAGTTCTTCGTAATGATGGATTAATTGCTAAACCCTATCATCTCCCCAAAAATCAACTTGAGCCACAAATTCCTGGGACAATTCTTGTGATGAATATACATAAATTTCATCACCTAATCAGAGATCAAAGAATCTCTAATACCACTAACTCACGGGTTTGGATTTCACTATGTTTGGAATTTAATTTAATTCCTACTAGACAAAAAATTGAAGATAAGTTTAGGCAATTTTTAATCGCCAAGATGAAATATGTTCAAAATGTGGCAGCAGGAAGATAAGCCAATCCCCCGTGCTAGGGCTGAAATACCTTTAGATTTCGGAAAAATTAAGTCATTCAGGAGGTTATTGAGGAATTTTATGAGAAAAACAACCTTAATACTCCTGTTTTTCCTAACCAGCTAAAAGAACTGAGACGCACGATCTCAGCCGCGTATTCCTTTGGGCCAAGGCATTATCACCCCTACAAGGTTTTTCTTTCTGAAGTTAAGGCCAATTTACCAGCGATTCAGGGATTAACTATCACCAAGGGGCATAAAGAGCGCACGATAGGCAAGATAATCACTGTAGATCCTGGACAGCTTTCTCTATTTGAGTGGCCCCCACAGCCCCAAGGTTTGCCAGATGCACCGGCCAAAGCGATTTCTTTGCATCAGCCTTGGGCATCGTTGATCGTCATGGGACACAAGTGTTTTGAGACTAGAAGTTGGTCAACTAATTATCGAGGCAAACTGGTGATTTGTGCTGCGAAGAAAAAGACAAAAGCTTTAGAGTTAAGCTACCATAGGAAGCGCGAATATTTTCAATATTAACCTAGATAAATATTCGTGGAACAATTTATCTTTTGGCATAGCCATAGCTGTTTGTGATTTGACTGATTGTATCAGCATGACCGATGATTTTATTGAGAAACAGTCAGAATCAGAACTCGCTTGTGGTCACTGGGAAACTGGACGTTATGCCTGGAAATTAGAGGAAATTAAACCGCTTATTCCTACTCCCATTACGGGAAAACAAGGGCTATGGAATGTTAATCTTAAAGATTTTTGTCTGGCTTTTCCTTCGGAAAAATCATTGTGAAATTTCTCTCTAGAATTGATTTATGATTGCTTACGGTTTCTTTGCCACCTGTGTTTATGACGATTCTTACTCTGAAGATGAAGGTAATATATATTTTGCTGAATTACCTTGTAAAGACGATGTTGTGGTTCTTCCATCAAGCATAAAAACAAACCCGACTTACGGGAAAATTCAGTACGTTAGCGAAGAAGACATGACAATTAATGTTTTTATTCCTGATGAGCAGACGAATCTTAAAAATCAGGTGACTGCCAAACAAATCATCAATCTCTGACAATTACAGTAAACA
>NZ_JAYGHQ010000054.1:0-2310 GCF_034931425.1 Crocosphaera sp. XPORK-15E | reverse complement strand
GCACGGGGGTAAAATGTTCCTTCGTCACATTTTACCCCATTATGTCGAAAGAGCCAGAATCAAAGTCAAAGGATTAGAATACCGTAGAGTTCATAAACTAATCACAGGAATTACGCCCTTAGCTATCTGGGAATTGATGAGAGAACAGTCAGATTTGTCATTGATCAAAAAAGAGATTCCTGAAGAATATTGGTTAGATTTTGATAGCATTGAACAACAATTAACTCAACAACTAAATGAACTAATTGAGCGAGTCAATGCTGAATATTTGACCTATAAACACTTGTCGGATAAAGAATTAGGACTTATCCTTAATTCCTTACAGCCTATCACCAAAGCATACCTTTTTTCTCGCAGAAAGAAAGGGGAGAATTGGCATCAAATCCCGAAACTTAGGTCTAATCTTTTCAACCAATTTCGTCCCATTAATAATCAACTAGGTAATTATCAACCATCAGAGCAATTACAAGAACTTGAAAGGCAAAGGGATTAATGATTAATGATTAGCTCAGATAGAGCAGGGTGTTTATGTTATTGCTTATACTATTAGAGGTTCTGTGATTCGTCTCATTTCGGCAAGAAAAGCTAACAGTAGAGAGGTCAAACGTTATGACAACCGTTAAATATACTCCAAATCCGCACCAAAAACCCCAACTTACCAAAGAACAAGAAGATAAATTAATGGCTCTTTGTGATCAAGACATTGATTACTCTGACATTCCAGAACTAGATAATGATTTCTGGCAAAAAGCCGGCCAGCGTCAACCTTCAAAAACCCCATCGGGTGGCTCAATAACAAACCACTCATGATAGACTACTAGGTCATCAGGTTTGTATTGAGGGATAAAGTCGCTTGAGTTTGATACGGGAATCCGCCGTGGTAAATCGCCAATTAACAGAACTAGATTTTTGATTTCTGTCATTTTCCCAAGCAGCGATTTCTAATTTAAGAGTCTCTTTATCGGGGATACGACGATTAAGACACTGACGATTTAAAACACTCAATTCAATTTCTGCCATATTCAACCAACTGCCATGTTTAGGAGTATAATGAAACTCTAATTTATCCAAAATTCGTTTGGCTTCTTAGGCGAGGAAAAGCTTTGTATAAAGAGGCTTTAACATGAGTATTCAATTGATCTTGAATTACTCCAATTTTTTCAGCTTGAGGGTAACGCTCATCTACCAAATATTTCATTTGATGAGCATAATCAATAGCGGTTCTTTGGTCAGTTACTTCAATGTGTCTCCACCCTGTTAACGGTTCAAAAAACATAAAAAGATTGGCCACTCCATTTCTTTCATATTGATAGTCATAACGTTCTAATTGACCCGGTTCTGGGGGAATTATATCCCGTGTTTCTTTCACCAACTGCTTACAACTTTCATCAAAACAAACCCAAGGATTTTTTGCGTCGTAAGGGCGTTGGTAAATATCTAATACTTCTTCCATACAGCACACGATCTTCGGCATTTGATTGTGGTGGAATTACCCAAGATTCGTGAAGCCAAGGTTTAAGTTCGTTTTTTTTAAGCTTTGTCTAATAGTCTCAATCGAGACTTGTTCAACTACTTTAAGTTCTACCATTTTATCCGCCAGCATTTGAAGAGTCCAATTACTTTTTCCCACTGGGGTTTCACTACAAGCGTTGCAGCCGCACTCGCTCCCGCGAGACCGCAATCAGATAGGCTTCTTTTTCCCCATCAATTATTTTTGGGCGGCGATTTTGCTGTTCCTTCCGATTTAAAGCTAATTTTAGCACTTCTTCGACAAATCTCTGTCTAACTCTCTCAATTGTAGCACGACCTATATTTAATGACTCACTAATCTTACTGTCTGTCCATCCTCCACCTTCTTGATTAATATCTGCTTTGAGCAAAATTCTGGCACGATTCATTTTATAGGCGGCAGTTTTCCCTTTGTTAGTTATTATTTTTAGCTCGCTCCTTTCCGATGGGCTTAAATCGACAATATATTTTTTAGAGGGCATTTTTTTTGGCTACTATGTTTTCTTCTACCTAGATCACTTTCTACAGTGCGATCGCCTTATAGAGAATTTGTGATCAAATGCAGGTCTTCTCTAAGATTACCTCTTTTCTATCCCTCAATACAAACCTGATGACCTACTAGACACAAAGCCATGAACAACATTCAACTGAGAATCAAATTAACCTCTGTTAATACTGATTATATAGGACAAGATGCTAAAATTGTCGCTTATAGACAAGCAAAATTCCGATTCCATAATAATGGCAAAATGAATACACGATCTATGGGTTACACAGCTTATGGAAAAGCGGCATTAGCAT
>NZ_JAYGHQ010000053.1:0-4990 GCF_034931425.1 Crocosphaera sp. XPORK-15E | reverse complement strand
AAGTTTCATGGCAATAAGAACATAAGAACTTAAAGGTTCGGGTGTGGATCTCTCGTTCATGCGCTCGGACAGTGTACTCGTTTACGTGGACTTTCTTGCTGGCCATGGTCAATGTGTTAAGGATTACAACAGTTTTCCTAGTTTGACCTAGATGCGGGCTTGACGGCTACTTTGTTCATAAGGATTTTCGGAAGTGCGATTCGTTCAGTCTAAACCTGGAAACAGGGGGATGACTGGCATTTGTTAAGTAACCCAAAAGGGTAGAGTTCGCACTTTAATCCTTAACAAATGACAACTTCATAATCATGATGGTGAGTAAGAGTACCCTAGAAATTACAAGCCCATCCCGCCCTGTACAGGCGTGAAAGCATATTCCCCAAGGTAGAGAATGGTCTTCAATCCTTGAAGCGGGAATAAAAGTAGAAAGTTACTGATAGCCTAAAACACAGTAACCTGTGAGCAAGTTCTTTACGGATAGGAACACGAAGATGTGACACACGAAAACGTCGTTAAATCTAACCAGTGAAATAAGGCTGATACACTGGAAGACCCAAAAGGGCATTAGTCAGGGTGATAAGAAAATTCCGATTACTTATCTGTACAACCTTAAGACTCGGCGTAGAACATCATCCTAAAAAGAACAAACAAATGATTATGAGGAACGAAGTAACCCAATTATTACTCTTAATCGAGGTCGAATGATTAAGTAGTCAACCAAGACGTAAACTCTATGTCAAATATAGGTAATAAATGGGGAAGATTGAGTCAGAAGCTAACGCCTTTCTGTAATGGAGAGGATACGCTGACGGACTTACGGTAAAACGGATGATAAAGGTACAAGTAGCATGAATAATGCCAATTCAGATTGCGTTCCTAAAGGACACAATACTGTGGAAATAGAGGGAAAAATCGTTGTTATCGATAGGTCAGAACATGATGCCTCTGGCAACTGGAATCTTACCAATTGGGACGCATACGAGAAACGAGTCTATAGATTGCAAAAGCGCATTTATCAAGCGTCTCAACGTGGAGATGTCAGAACAGTTCGTGGACTCCAAAAGATTTTAGTCAAATCCTGGTCAGCAAGAATGTTAGCGGTGCGTAGAGTATCCCAAGATAATAAAGGCAAGAAGACAGCAGGGGTTGACGGTGTAAAATCACTCACCTATAAACAACGCTTCAAGCTTGTTAGAAATCTGAAACTTGGGACAAAGGCTTCTCCCACTCGGAGGGTATGGATACCGAAACCTGGGAAGGATGAAGAAAGACCTTTGGGAATACCTACCATGTATGACCGCGCGTTACAAGCCTTAGTCAAACAGGCATTAGAACCTGAATGGGAGGCAAAGTTTGAACCTAACAGTTATGGGTTCAGACCAGGACGCTCATGTCACGACGCTATAGATGCCATATTCAATGCAATTAGGTATAAACCAAAATATGTGTTGGATGCTGATATAGCAAAGTGTTTTGACCGAATTAACCACCAAGAACTCCTTAATAAAGTCAATACTTTTCCTGCATTCCGCAGACAAATAAAAGCTTGGCTAAAAAGTGGGGTAATAGACAAAGACGGTCTATTTCCGACAAATGAAGGGACACCACAAGGAGGAGTAATATCACCCCTACTGGCAAATATAGCCCTTCACGGCATAGAGGAGATTATCAAAGATTTATCAGTTAACTTTGATATGAAACGCCCAAACGGATATCAACTCCCAAAAAGGGGTAAGAGAGACTCTATAAGCATAATCCGATATGCCGATGACTTCGTTATCCTTCACGAAGACATAGAAGCCATCCTCTTATGTAAAGAGGTAATATCCAAATGGTTAGGAAACATGGGACTAGAATTAAAACCTAGTAAAACCAGAACAGCCCACACCTTGAACGAATATGAAAAGGAATCACCAGGATTTAATTTCTTAGGGTTCAATGTCCGACAATACAAAGTCGGTAAATATCAATCAGGTAAAGGGTCAAGAAAAGAATTACTAGGTTTTAAAACACTCATCAAACCTAGTAAAGAGGCACAAGTAAGACATTATTCCAAACTCCGAGAGACGGTAAGGAAACACAGAGGAAAACCACAAGTTGCCCTCATAAAAAACCTCAACCCAATCATAAGAGGATGGTGTAACTATTACTCAGCAGTGGTAAGTAAGGAAGTATTCAGTAAAATGGATTCTCACCTATTCACCCAACTCTTTAAATGGGGAGAAAATCAACACCAAAACAAAGGGAGAAAATGGATAGCCTCCAAATACTTCCATAGAATCGGTGATAAAAACTGGGTATTTTCCACCGCCAGGAAAGGCATTAACCCGATGAGACTGTATTATCACAGCGAAACGGAAATAAAACGTCATACCAAGGTGAAAGGAGATGCTAGTCCATACGACGGCAACCTAGTTTATTGGAGTTCAAGAATGGGCAAACACCCTGAGATGCCTATGCGAACGGCATTTATGCTTAAAAAGCAAAAAGGGAAGTGCGCTCACTGCGAATTGTTCTTTAAAGAAGGAGATGTAATTGAACTTGACCACATCATTCCTAAGTCAAAAGGCGGAAAGAATGAGTATAAAAACTGGCAACTTCTCCATCGACACTGCCATGATGAAAAGACCAGAAAGGATGGTAGTCTAGACAGGAAACTGTCACATAAAACTATCAAATTCCCACAGAATTATCGATGGGAAAACGATATGCTGGTGACGTGCTAATGATAATAGCCGTTCTACTGAGGAGCCGTGTGATGGGAAACTATCAAGCACGGTTTTGGAGAGCAGTGGAGGGGGTGACTCCTTCACTGACTTTAATTTCAACTACAATAATAAATAGAGCAGAGAAACTAGGAGAATCATCATGGCTGTAGCAACCCTCGAAAAATGCGCTTGTCCGAAGTGTTCGTGTTCAGTCTCCCCTGAGTCAGCCGTTAAGAAAGCAGGGATGCTGTATTGTAGCGTCGCTTGTGCCGAGGGACACCCTGATGGCACCGGATGCGGTCATCCGAACTGTCACTGTCACGAATAGATGCTAATGTTCCTATCTTTTAGACACCTGGGTGTTCACATCGCCTAAGAACAAAAAAGAAAGGTTGGGGTACACTTTTAAAATCCATAATTCCTAACACTGTATTATCATCTACCTTCCTAAAAGAGTCATTAATCGGCAGGTAATCATAGATCATAGTAGCACTGACTTTCTCTCGATATTCCATCATTCGCAATCGGGCTTGACTTGTCTGTGTTTTCAGCAAGGAATTAGTCAACATCATTAAAGGTTTTAGAAAGTCATTTTTGAGTATGGGCAACTTCAAAACCCAGTTCATGGCCGTGGGATTAGGAGCCACCTTGAAAATGTTTCCCTGACTATCTAAAAATAACAAAGGATGTACATTTTCGGGATCTATAAATTCTTTTCCATACCAATTAGATGCCTCTAATAAACCATCCATTGGGTGATCCGTATGAAGTCCAGATCCTTGCCAACGACCAAGCATAAAGTCTAAATTTACAGGATCGAGAAGGTCAAATAATTGTAAAGCCGTTTCAGTTGTTGTTTTACCGGCCTTAATAATTGATTGGCAGCTTAAAGATGTTTCCATTTTCTTTTCTTTAATTTCTGAACTAATTCGTTTCTTCATCCCAGAGATTTTCTACTGTATATCCACTATTCGGTACAGCAAAAAATGAACCATCTACATAGCGATAATTTTGGTTAAGTGCCTTGAAAAGTTGGAGATCTTCTGTATCGAAAGAAACTTGTTGAGCCTCAAAATTCTCTTTGATTCGTTGAGATGAAACTGATTTGGGAATGACTACAGTGCCTCTTTCAATTGCCCATTTGATGAGAATTTGTGCTGTGGTAGCTTGATGTTTTTGGGCAATTTGTTG
Organism: Crocosphaera sp. XPORK-15E; assembly: GCF_034931425.1. Classification (NCBI taxonomy): domain Bacteria; kingdom Bacillati; phylum Cyanobacteriota; class Cyanophyceae; order Chroococcales; family Aphanothecaceae; genus Crocosphaera; species Crocosphaera sp. XPORK-15E. Next base: position 1,094 of record NZ_JAYGHQ010000053.1, on the reverse strand, counting down.
GATGATTGAATTTTCTAAGAGGAGAGGTTCATTCTCTTGTTTAAAAGAACTAGCACGATCTTTTGAGCCTAAAGGGGAGTAAGCTGTCAAGAGGATTTCATTCTTTTGACAATAAGCGAGTAAGTGATCTTGTTGTAAATAAGGATGACATTCTACTTGGTTCATACAAGGCTGAATTTTGGCATTTAATCTTATATTTTCCAACTTTTTTTGACTAAAATTAGAAACCCCAATACTTTTGACTAATCCTTCCTTGACAGCTTGTTCCATTCCCGACCATGTTTCTATTAAAGGCAGTTCTGATAAAGGAATATACTCAGAGGCCTGACTGGGAAAGTTAACCTCCTTTTTGAAGGCCACAGGCCAATGAATTAAAAATAAATCTAAATAGTCTAATTTTAAATCCTGTAAAGTTTCCTTGAGTGCTGGAACTACATCCGTTTTTCTGTGTCGATTGTTCCAAAGTTTTGAGGTGATAAAAATCTCCTCTCTTTTTACTACTCCTTCTTTCAAACATTCCCTAAAAGCTTGACCTATTTCTTTCTCATTACCATAAATAGGCGCACAATCAATATGACGATAACCCATTTCTAAAGCAGATTTAACTGCGATTGCTACTTGACCTTTTTCTGATTTCCAGGTTCCTAATCCCAATTGGGGGATTTTATTACCATTGTTTAATGTTAGATAATTCATCGTTTCAACTAATAAATATTAATCTTTTTTAGTGATGGGAATTTGGATTTCGCTACGTTTAGCCAGATCTGGTTTATAGGGGCCATCATAGAATAAACGACGTGGCTTTCCGACCATTGTATAGGATGGGTTTTCTGATAGCCAGTTTTTGAGTTTTTCTAAACCATCTACATAAGTTTCGTAGGAATAACCGCCCACCAATCCCAAGCTTACCACTGTCTGACTGGGAATGTCTTCAACGGTAATATTAGAGGCGATTTCTTCTGGGTAAATATCCGTGTTACGGTAGAGGAAAGAAACAGTGGCTTCCCCTGTTTTCTCCTTACCTTCTATGGTGCTAACAGGATAACGAGTTTCTACAGGAGCAGTCATAGAAATGTTATTTGAGCTAATATGCT
>NZ_JAYGHQ010000052.1:844-5933 GCF_034931425.1 Crocosphaera sp. XPORK-15E | reverse complement strand
TTTTAAACCAAATTAACCAATTGTCAATTGTCCATTGTCAATTGTCCATTGATAAGGATGATGACCAGTTTGTTGATGGTGTGTTTGGTGAGTTACTTGACCCAGAAACCAAGGCACAAATAAAATATATCAGAATTCAAAGAAAAACTCGTTTTACTAAAGGTTTACCTCCCGATCTGTTGTGGGAAACCTGGGATAAGAAATATCCAGGGAAATTACTTTGTAATGATTGGTTATATGGGGCAGTTTTTAAAGGAGATAGGTCAGATGTCGCCTTTAAAATGTTTGAAAACTATTTATTAGAATGCCATCCTGATGCTAAGCCAAAATGGATTAAGTTTCATTTAGAACTGGAATTTAACAACCCCAGATTTAGAAACGAAAGTAAAGCCCTAAACAGTTACACTGTGCCACCAGATTCTGCTATTAGAAGTTGGTGGCAAGTCTTACAAATAGATCCTTTGTCCACTTCTTATCAGATAAAAGAAGCCTATAGGTCATTGGCATCAAATTGTCAGTTTGAAGACGAGTTAATTCAACAGCTAAACAAAGCTTATGACCAGGCTATGTTCTTTTATGAGATTAGTGTCACGGCTGAAAGTAGGAATTTATTAAAACGAGAGGTTATTGAGTATTTGGAACTGATACAGCAGATTGATCGAGAGATGGAAAGATTGAAATGGACAAAACAACAAGGTATAGATTATCTGGTTTTAAGGTACAATAAACGTAGTCGCCAAATTCTAAGCGATGATGAAATTATTGATTTTTTGCTTGATTTATCCACCAAAGAGGCTTAGTTGACATTCTCACCGTTAAGCTACGCTGTTTAGTTGTTGATCTTAATTATGTCTAAACCCAAAGTTTTTATTGATAATTATTGAGGTCAAGGGAGATCATGAAAAACCTTAAGGGTAAAGTCGCTTTAGTTACGGGAGCAACCCAGGGCAATCGCATTTAATTTTTGAAAGACAGTTAGGGTCAATAGTTCCGCGATCTCTGTAGGCGATCGCTTGAAACTCAAAATCCTTACCAGATCGGGGGTCTGAAATTTTAATGCGATTGCCCTGGGGAGCCAGGGCAAACGCATCTAAATCTCAGACCACTGATCCAGTAAGGATTTCAGGCTTTGACAAAAAAATATATGCGATCGCTAAAACTCTTATCCAATCTGCCTTTCCAGATTTAGATGCGTTTGCCCTGCCTGGGGAGCAACCAGAGGGATTGGTAAAGGTATTGCTATTGGTTTAGGGGAAGCAGGAGCAACGGTGTATATTACGGGGCGAACCCTTGCTCCCTCTGATGAGAACATTTCTGGGACTCTTTTAGAAACGCAGCAAGCGGTAATGGAAGCGGGTGGTGTGTGTATTCCTGTTCAAGTAGATCATAGTGATGATGAGCAGGTACGGTTATTATTTGAACGCATTGAAACTGAACAAGATGGACAACTTGATATCTTGGTTAATAATGTTTTTTCCGGGGTAAAGGCGATCTCTGATGGCCATGGGCAACCGTTTTGGAAACAGGAGCCGATTCTTTGGGATGCTATCAATAACGTGGGTCTTCGTAGTCATTATATTGCCAGTGTTTATGCGGCTCGTTTAATGAATAAGCGTCAACAAGGACTGATTTGTACGATTTCATCTTGGGGAGGACTCTCTTATATTTTTGGGGCTGCTTATGGCGTAGGAAAAGCAGCTTGCGACAGAATGGCGGCTGATATGGCAGTGGAATTAAAGCCTGATAATATTACCTCTATTTCTATTTGGCCAGGAATTGTCGGAACGGAACAAATGTTTAAATTGGCTGAGAAATTGAAAACTGAAGATGAGCAAACGTCTCAAAAAGCCTCAATTCGAGATCATTACAATTGGGAAACGCCTTTGTTTACTGGGAGAGTAATTGCAGCAATAGCCGCCCAACAAAATACCATGAATCTAACAGGTAAAGTGCAGATTATAGCTGAATTAGCCTCACGCTATAACATCGTTGATGAAGATGATAAGCGTCCGGTTTCTTTACGTTCTCTGCGTTTTATACTGCCTTCTGCTATCCCTGCTTTGAGACAGTATGCTTGGCTTATCCCCGACATCAACATCCCCTGGTTTATCTTGCAATGGACAAGGCTCCAATCTCCTAGGATTTAAGCAGATTCAAGAAATTATTAGATTTGAAAGTGGACAAGTTATCTTAATCATACAATCAAACTAAATGTTAAGCTCTTAAAATATGGTAAACTACTACCATGTTATTAAGCACTAAAAAGAATATACAACTTCTTTTTCTATTAATCTTATTACTTAGAAAAAAATGGGAACCTATTTAATCACAGGAGCTAATCGAGGAATCGGTTTAGAATATTGCCGTCAACTCAAACAAAGAGGAGATCATGTCATTGCGGTATGTCGAAAAGCAGCCCTCGAATTAAAAGAGTTAGATGTCTCTATAGAAACTGATATTGATCTTACTTCAGATACAGATGTGAAGCGATTGGTGAAAAAACTTGATGGGCAAAAACTAGATGTCTTGATCAATAATGCTGGCATTTTAGAGAGAGTTAGCCTGGATAAATTAGATATCAATAGTATCCGCCAACAATTTGAAGTGAATGCCCTTGCTCCTTTAAGATTAACTCAGGCTTTACTCCCTAATTTACGACCAGGTTCTAAAATTATTCTGATGACCAGTCGTATGGGTTCAATTGATGATAATACGAATGGGGGTTCCTATGGTTATCGAATGTCAAAAGTAGCTCTATCTATGGCAGGTAAGTCCTTATCTATCGACTTGAAACCGAAAAATATTGCTGTAGCTATTCTGCATCCAGGTTTCGTCCAAACTCGAATGACTAATTTTACTCCCAATGGCATTACTCCAGAACAATCAGTGAAAGGATTGATAGCTCGTATTGACCAATTAAATTTAGAAAATACAGGTACTTTTTGGCATTCTAATGGTGAAGTTCTACCTTGGTAATAACTTGCATTCCATTTTTTTTAACCATTGAAGATTATGATTTTAACAGAACTGGAAATTAAAAAAGTAATAGAAATAGCTAAAACTGTCTTTCCTAATTTCAGCGATTGGGAATATAATAATGAGAAGAATGATGAATATCTGGGCTTTTCTCTTTGGGGAAAGTTTGTCCTTGATCCTGAAAATCTCATGTCAAGATGCTTTTTTGTTACCCTAGAAACTTATGAACAAAAGTGGCGAGCCTATTTAACAATTGGACAACATTCTTATTTTTGGTCTAGTGCTGATATGGGAGATGCTTACTTACTAGACACTGATGATTATGATTCAGTTGATGAGGCTATCTTAGAACTTAAAAGAGAAATGCTCAAATTATTTCAGGCTTTTTCTGTTATTTAATCAAAACAAGATGGCATCTAGTCCCTGCAATTCTTCAAGATAGACAGGAATATAACCATTCACTTTGGCATAGCCAAATAACAGAACACCTCCTCTGATAAAAAAGTCAGTATAATTCGGCCATCGTGCCGAGGTGTTAATGGGACAAGCTTTATCGTAACCTAGTTCCAAACGAGTCACACAAACCCATAAAGCTCCATCTTTCCAATAGTAGGGGACAATGACTGGAGGATACCAATCACCAAAGTCATCATGAAACTCTTTGATAACAGAAAGTCCCTGAGAAAATAGGTGATAATGTTTTTTGGCCGACATGAATTCAATCTATATTTAATCTTTCAATATCTGACGAATAAGCAGGGTAATTATCATCCGTATTTATTGGTTTAATAGAACCTAATTACTCATCAAGTTTCTCCACTTCTCCTGTTTTCCTATTATACTGATGAGTCGGTTCACTTTACCGATTTTTCTGTTCATTCTTAACATAGAAAGCTCCCCCAATGGAAAACACTATCAACATAAATAATACGGCTAAATCTTGCCAGTTACTAGGGTCAAACTTAATCCCAGAATCGAGTAAATCAAAAGCCTCAAAATCATCCATGTTGATTAATAAATCGGTTGACCAATAATATTACCTTGGGGACTATAACGACAGACTAAGATATCATTACCACCCGCTTTTGAAAGAGCATCGGACTACTTGTTTAGTATTCTTCCAAACCATTTGAGTGTAATGAGCCACATTTGACCAATTACCAGTAGAACTAACGGTTTCAAGGTTAAATCGGCGAGAGGTTAAATACTGTTTTTCTTGTCCCCAACCATCAACCATTTGCGTATAAGTAAATCGGTTTGATGTACCTAACCATAAATTTTCGCCCTGCCCGTTTGTGTTAGAATCATGTTGTAATTTTTTCCCTCCTAATGAAGCTAAATAGTTAGCCCATTTTTGAGCATCACTAGCTAAATTATTAGACCAAGTTAAAGGAGATACATTAACCTGTTGACGATATTTATTATGAGCATTTTAAATTTCTTGCTGAAAGTTGGTTTGACTAATAACAGGTTGATTGAAAGTTAACAATGAAGTGAATAGTACAATTGATGTAAAAATCTGTTTCATTAGTTTAGGCGATAACTTTTGTCATTAATTTCCTAGTATTATCCATGATAGCTAAAGGTTGACTCCAGATGATTGTCCAAGTATCACCAGAACCGACCATTTCCAGATCATTATCAATCCCAGGTTTTCCCAAAGCATCAATCAATAATCTCGCTAAAATACATTGACTAGGAACTTGATTAATAATCACAGTGGTTAATACCGTATCCGTTCCTTCTATGGGTTCATGGTTAATTGACTGTATTTTCATTCTGTTATCGGCTTCGTTAATATCCTCAATATTATAGGCCATGAGGCGCGTCTCGTCCTGCATCTTTTGGGAAACTATCAATTCAGCTTAATAGTTTTTGGTCATCCCACGCTTACCTTAATAATTATAGTTTCAGTAAATTAGCAGCTGAAATTATTCAATAAATTTTGAATATTCAACGTGATATAATAGGATTATTATTTATATTTCAATACGTCTGTTATCAACTTAAATGACTCGTCAACCCCATGACCAATTTGCCAAGGAATATTTAGAGGAGTTACTCACACCTCTAGGCACAATAAAAAAGAGTAAAAAAGTAAAAAGTGAGGTTC
>NZ_JAYGHQ010000052.1:0-628 GCF_034931425.1 Crocosphaera sp. XPORK-15E | reverse complement strand
GGGGATAATTGGGAAAAAGGGGTTTATTTTTTGCCATTAATTCTCAAAACAGGGATAGTCGTAATCCATCAGTTACCAGTAAACGAGGATACTTTATGGTTGAGAGTATTAGGGAAGGGCAGCACACAAAAAAAAGCAGTAGAGGAGTTAGTTGAACTGCCAGAAAATAACGCTTTAAAAGAGAATTTACTAGAAATTCTAGCCAACTGGCGCAAAAATTTAGAATTAAGAGATAATTTAAGTAGCGAAGAACAGGAGGACATCATGAACTTATCACCAGCTTATTTACAACAACGTGAAGATTGGAAACAAGAAGGACTGACAGAAGGAAGGCGGGAAATGATTGAGAACTTACTGCTGGTTCGGTTTGGGAAACTAGATGAGGAAATGAAGGGAGTGATCGCTCAGTTGTTGCAGTTACCGACTGAGGATGTCACTCGTCTGTTGCTTAATCTTAGTCGTGAGGATTTGTTGCAGAGATTGAGAACAGACTTTATAGGATAATTGAGACGCTATCAAACGCCAGTCGTCAACCCAAGAACAAACGGGACAGTCCCAATTAATTTTAGGGGAATTATTAAGATTAAATTGATGCCCACACTGAGGACAAACACCAGTAAACAGATGA
>NZ_JAYGHQ010000051.1:0-5397 GCF_034931425.1 Crocosphaera sp. XPORK-15E | reverse complement strand
GGAATGGGTTCCCATGTGTCTGTCGGTGATGGGGTTTGAATGGCATCCAAATCTTAGAAAAGTCGGCAAAGAAGTTACCTCCTCTGCCGCTCTCCAAAACGGAACGTGATACTTTCGCATCATTCCGCTCCTCAGTTAATCGGTCATTGTCATTAATACATCAAAACTAGCATATCGTTAACCCACTTATACTCTATCTTTGACCATGTGATTATGGGCTTAGATATTTTGATTTTATTTAGTGAGCCATCTTTCCTAGTCTTGTTATCATGGCAGTGTCTATGTAGTAATTGTTGATTATTGATACCCTTTTCTCCTCCAAAGGAAGTGAGTTTAATGTGGTCGTGTTCCAACAAATCCCCAAATTTGAAAGTTAGTCCGCAGTGGGCGCATTTACCTTTTTGCCGTTTTAACAGTATGGCTGTCTTTTCAGGCATTTCGGGGTTTCGTCCCATTCTTGTACTCCAATAAACTGAATCGCCATTATATGGACTGACGTTACCTTTTACCTTGACGTGCCGTACTATAGGTGTTCTGGCGTGAAATAAGAGAGGAAATATGTTTTTCCCTCTTTTTGCGGCAAAAGTCCAGTTATTCTCACCAACTCGATGAAAGTATTTGGAGGCGACAAATTTTCCCGATTTTTTGGGATGCCGTTTTATACCCCATTTTGTTAGTTTCCAGTAAAGAAGGTTGTCTAGTTTGGAAAATATTTCCTTTGCTACTGATGTTGAGTAATAGTTACACCATCCCCTAATGATGGGATTTAGTCTTTTTATCAGGACTTCCTGTTTTTGACTTTCGTGTTTGTCTATTATTTCACACAGTTTAAGGACTTATCTCTAATCCCATGTCTTTTAACCATTCCATCAGAATGTATTTACATTCTTTGATTACTCTTAAGTCTTTGTGGATGACTACAAAGTCGTCAGCGTATCTAATAAAGGCCAAACTTCTTGAATTATTCCTTTTATTTCCTTTCCAGGTTTTGGAGTATTCTTTTAGTCTGTTTTCCATTCCGTGTAGTGCTACATTCGCCAATAATGGACTAATAACACCACCTTGAGGAGTTCCTTCATTAGAAGGGAAAAGCTCTTTTCCATCCATGTACCCTGCTTTCAACCAAGCACGTAATTGTCTACGAAGGGTTGGGAAGGTATTCAATTTTTCTATTAGCTTTTCATGGTTGATTTTATCGAAGCATTTTGCTATGTCGGCATCTAGGATATATTTATCCTTTTGTTTGATAGCAAGAAATATGGCTCCGATTGCATCCTGACATGAGCGTCCTGGTCTGAACCCATACGAGTTTGGTTCAAATTTAGCTTCCCATTCAGGTTCCAATGCCTGTTTGACGAGAGCTTGTAAGGCGCGGTCGTACATTGTCGGTATTCCTAAAGGTCGTTTTTCATCCTTTCCAGGCTTAGGTATCCATACCCTTCGCGTAGGTTTGACCTTGGTTCCCAGTTTTAGTTTATCAACCATAGCGAGACGTTTCTTTGGGGTTAGTGATTTAATACCATCCACACCAGCCGTCTTCTTGCCTTGGTTATCCTGGGATACACGACGAACTGCTAACACTTTTGCTGACCAGGAATTTATTAGAGTTTTCTGGAGTCTGCGAACTGTCTTGACATCACCACGACTAGATGCTTGATAAATGCGCTTTTGAAGCTTATAAACCCTCTTTTCTACGGCTTTCCAATCAGTCATTACCCAACTTAATTGGGCGTTGATATCTTCTGCTGTTTCTTGTTGAGTTAATCCCACAATTGACTTTGTAGTCCTTGTTTTAGGCATATTACTTCTACTTGTACCTTTATCATCCGTTTTAACCGTGAGTCCGTCTGCATATCCTTACTATTACAGTAAGGCGTTGGCTTCTGACTCTATCTCTACCCTCTGTTACCTACCTTTTGGTAGATTTTGCGTCTTGAATGACTGCTCATCATTTCGACCTTATTGATGAGAGTAATCAGGGGGGTTACTTCGTTCCGCATAACCATTGTTTTGCTCTTTTAGGATTGACCTTATCCAACGAGTCTTTGAGTAATACATCTAGGTCATCCTAGACAGCCTAGAACTCTGACTAATGCCCTTTTGGGACTACCAGTGTAACAGCCTTATTTCACTGGATCAGCCTTACGTTGATTTAAGCAGGTCATTTGCGTTTGCTATCCATGAGAACTTACTCACGGGGTACTATTGTTAGGCTTATAGTACCTTTCCGCTTTCAACCCCGCTTTACGGATTGATGTTCAGTCGCTACCGTAGGGGAAGTGTTTTAACGGGTGTATTGCCCGAATCAGACTTGTCTTTTCTGGGATACTGAGACTCACTGATATGGTTATGTAGTTATCATTAGTTAAGGATTAAAGTGCGTACTCTACCTTTCGGTTACTTAACTAATGTCTCTCATCTCTTAGTATTTTGTACTAATTTCGAGAGAACGAATCGCACCTAATGTGGCTGATAAAGCACCACAATGTAAGTACAATTGTTCGGTCATGATGATTTCTCTGTTTCTGTATTGTGTAAATTTTTGTGACAATTTCTAGGTGAGAAAAAGGGGACGGTTCCCCCTTACTCAGATCCCAAACTTTTAAAAGTCCTCGTACTGTGGCTCCCAGAACCCTGCAATGTAATAATCATTGAACTCACGATGAGGTAAAATCGCCTGTTCTACGGCTTTTCGGGAAACTTCAGTCATTGAAACCTCAATTACCTGCTCGTGCTTTGGGAACGTGAAACCGCGTTCTGGGTCGATATCCAATTCGTGGGTAACAAGCTCTACCATTACCGTTAAGCGGTTCTGTTGCTTGCTTTGACTCTCAATGGTGGTGTCGCAGGTTGATGTACGAGTATGGTGAAGGCGGGTAACTTTGTCAAAAGCTGAACACCAGCCTCGGTTTCGGGCATCGCGGAAGTCTCGGAATTTTGGACAGTCAGCGCAGGTTGGGCATGGCTGCACCGAGGGGGTTGGTTTGAATGCTTTGGTTTGTGGCATGATGAAAATAACTATTTGTTTACGGGAGAGCCAAGAAACTGTGAATTTCTAGCTCTCTTTTGCATTTTGGCAAAGCCAAGTCAGGATTTAATAACCAAGTCTGATGAGTGAGAGGCGCACGGGGCGTACACTCTACTGTCCCTTTCACCTAGCTGCTAACAGGTTAATGGGCGCGTTTTAGGCAGTTGCTCTGTCTGCTGCTTGGTAAAGTGGAATTTCTTCTTCCGGTGTTTGTTCAACCAGTTCTCTCTGGTGTCAGAAAAAAAAATTTTTGTATCCTTCGGTACGCTTACTATTTTAATCGTAACGACGGAAGTTGTCAAGGTGTACGATTACTATATCAACTGCTATAATGGACTTGTCCATCGCAAGGACTCCCAACCCTATAGAAAACCCAAGGTACAATGATGCCCAGTAATCAGGTACTTAAGGGGTTGTTCATGCCAATTAAATGGCGGCTTGCAGTGCTAATGGCAGATCGAGAAATTGATTATAAAGATTTAGCAAAACTGACTGGATTTCATGAAAAAACAGTGAGTAAGCATAAAAATATGCGAATCATGCCAAGTCGCCTTGAAGACACAACCCTGTACAAATACTGTCAAGCTCTCCAATGCCAACCCGGAGATTTATTAGTTTTTGTTCCCGATCCAGAGGAGGAGCTTGAAAAGTAAACCTAGTTAGTATTTCGTAACGTTCACAACCAGAAAAAAAAGCTGGCTGTTCCCTTTGTCGCCATTACAAGCTGTTAACTAGGTTCAACCAGACATTTTTCCTTTATACTTTCATTTTACTGTTGCAGCTTAACTTTGTGCTATTGAAGGGACTCCAGCCAGGGAAATCGTTCATCTGTATTGGAGTTAAATCAATGACCACCACAACGACCGTTAGTGGGACAAATCCTGCTGCAACGCAACCATCCCCATCTAGCTACATTACCCAACGGCAACAACGAATTGACTGGCTATTATCGAACGGCTTGCCCCCCTTACCCGTTGCGCCTTTCCAAGATCCACATCAATACCACAAAGTCGTTAAAGCCTCGAATACACGGGGGGGACATTGCCCTTTAACCCAGGACTTACAACCTATTCCCCTATTTACTGGCAAAAATCCCTCATTCCTTGATGCCAACGGAATACCACACCTGATAAATCATCATGTCTATCAGTCACGGCTGCCAAGTCATAAAGAGATTAAACGATGGTTCAAACACCCTGATAATGGCATTGGAACACTGGGGAGCGACAAGGTAAAATGGATTGACATTGATTCTAAGCAGTTTCAGGATCAGGAGTTCTGCGATCGCTCTTTCAATGAACTCCTAGAACTAAGGCCAGAACTGAAGTTAACCCTATTGGAGCAGACACAATCAGGCGGTTATCGGATCGGGGTTAAAGTCAAAAATCCGATTAAATTCACCAATTTCTCCTTAGCACCTGGAGGGAACCATGTCGGGGAATGCTTAGGAGCCGGACGTTTCACTGTCCTCTCCCCAACGATGGGGGCATCAGGAAAGCGTTATCAATCCCTTAATTGTCCAGAAAAACTGTTAGAAATTGAGGAAATTGATTTTATTTATCCTACCAAAACCAAGGCGACTCCTGACACCCCATCAAAGGGGATACAGCCCAAAGTTACGGCTGATAACAGACCTGGAACTATCCCCCTAGAAATGCTCGGTCATGATGACAGCCGACGGGTTCTAAATGGGGAAAATATCAAGAATGATCGCTCAGACTCGTTAACCACTGCCATCAGTGAATGGGCCGGTTGGTTAAACTGGTGCCATGATAACCGTGTGGCGATCTCAGGCAATGTAGAAAATTTGGCCCATTATGCAGGGGAAAAACTCAGTATTGATGGCGATCGCATAACGAGAATTCTGGCTACTATTGATTTAGAGCAATGTCATCCTGCGGCGCATTACCGAGGTGGTGACGAATCCTGCTGGCGTAAAGTAAAGCGTTTAGATCGGGGGAATTATGACACTAATTGCCCTGATTCTATCAAAGAAGCCATCTCAGGCGGTCATCCCCTCAATCGCGGTAATAACAATGGTGGTAACGGTGGCGGCGGTGGCCACAACAATGGTGACGGTTTTCTGCCTGAAAGAAACCGATGGAACACACCTGAATCCTGGAATGGGGAACTTGGCTATTGGACTGTGAGCAAACGCAATAAAATCGACAAGTTAACGGGTGAAATCCTAGATGATAAGGAGACTGTCCGAGTTTTTGCCCCTAAATGTAACTTTGACCTGGAAATTGAGCGAGAATTGTCTGATGCTGAGGGCGGCGGCTTAGTCTTACAGGTTAAGCGTTCCGTTGATCGTCAACAACGACGGGTGATCATTCGCTCAACAGAAAGCCTCACGATTAAAGACTTTA
>NZ_JAYGHQ010000050.1:0-5678 GCF_034931425.1 Crocosphaera sp. XPORK-15E | reverse complement strand
TATTAGCTTGCTTATTTTAATAAGCCGTACTTATCACCACAGGTACGGGAGAGCCGCTTATCTCAACCAATCTCTAACGATAAGTGATCACACAAAATTAATTGCACATTGAGCTAGACTCAAACCCTGATTGTATAATGGTTATACATTATGAAGGTGTGCAATTAATTTTGTTCAGGAACTTATTAGATGGATCTGTAGAAGATTAATAAAAAATATTTATACAAATATTATAGACTAGATATAAATAGGAATAAGGGTTAATTTATTTGAAAAAGATTAACAAATGGTTTATTATTTTTCCATCGATAGGTATTAAAATCTCGATTGTCTATTGATAAAATACGACCAGTTCCTAAATCTTCTGCTAAAATCACTAGAGAAGCATCTGCTAAGTCCATTGGCAGACTTTGATATTGTTTCATAAGTTCTTGAATTCGTTCTAAATGAGTATCTTGAAGATGGAATAATTGAAATTGTTGTGGATGTCGTTGAAAAATATTTATTAATTTAATCTGTTTTTGGACTCCTTGATAGGTACTTGGAGAACGCTGTAAAAGCAGATAACAACTTTCAGTTAAAACACTCCAAGTTGTGATTAAAGGTTCATAGGAATATTGCGCTAACGTCTGTTGCGCGTTTTGATGATATTGGTCTTTATCGTTAAATAAAGCTACCCAGAATCCCGTGTCAACGATTATCATACTTGGAGTCTAATCCCTTTTTAAGAACGGATTTATAATTAGTAGAAAGGTCAGGTTCTGCACTAATACAGCCAATTAATCCAGAGTCTTTTAATATATCTAACGTACTTAATTGATCATCAAGTTTTGTTTCTGATTTCATTTTTTGTTTTTCATTTATTCCGTACCGTTTTTTTAGTAATTCTACAAAATCCATTAGTAATGCTTGTGCTTCTTCGGGTAATTCATCAAGTTCACGCTGTAATTGTTCAAGATTAATCATGTTCTTTGATTTTAATAATGATGGATAACAATTTCTGAATCAGAAGATGATTTTGCCAGGTCTTAAAGCTAATACTTCACAAGGTTGATAAAGTAAAGGAATTAATTTTTCTTGATCAACCGTTTCCATTGCATAAGTAACCCCATCTTGGTCAGCAAAATCAATTAAAAATGCTTTTTGTTCAAAGTCCATTAACACTGTTCCTACTTGACCTCGACGTAATAAAATAGGTTTATGTGTTTGTTTATGTGTTGCTTGAATATCTTGAGTCAAGACAACTATATCATACTCCTTAATATTCTCCATAATTGGCCTCACTTATCAACGGGATATACATTGGTTAATCTGGGAAAATTTTCTTCAAAACGAATAATCCATGAACTTAAAACTAATGATGATCCAATTTCTGTCTCTAAGAAAAATTTAACATCATAATGAATACCAAAGGAATCTTGTTTATATAGTATCGCTTCATGTTCCTGAATAGCTATCAATAAAGCATCTTCTAAGATTTTTTTATTAGTGAGTGTGATTCCCAAACGCTTCTGAAAAATTAAAGCTTTATTTTTTCCTAGACTATGCTGAAAGTTTAAACAATAACGTTCTAACTTATCTCCTAGTATAGCTTTTTCTGGATTGGGTAGCTTCATAGTTTAAGATTAAATTGATTCCACTCTCCTAATATCCCATCATATCCCAATATCTATCAGTGAGCGAGACGCTCACACTCCTAATATTTCATAATTATATTATGGTAGTGGGAGCATCCTGCTCCCTAAAAATAGAATTATCAGTGAGCGAGACGCTCACACTCCTAATATTCCATCATATCCCATACTGCTAAAACTAATCTTTGAGTACGATATTCAACCTATTTCTTAATCTCATTATTTTTTAATATTCTAAAGGTTTCACTATCTTAAAAACTTTCCCATAAAAAAGGATAATTTTCTGGGACATCAGAGTATTTTTCTTTAACTGGATTTTGTCTAATATATTCCCAAGTGTTCAAAAACTGTTGACGATTTTTGATTAAGACATCATAACGTCCATCTTGCCAAACTTTGCCGATATGTTTCATTGTTTTAGGAATTTGCTTAGAACTATAGCTTTTTATACTGTGTAAAATACTACCGATTGACCAATATTCATCTGTTGATTTCGGATAGGGTTTAATTAATAAATGAACATGATCTGACATAATAACGACAATATACAAATAATAGCGTTTTTCGTGAAAATATAGACAAGCATCTAAGACTAATTTTCTCGCTTCATTATTTAATTCTAACCGTTCGTAAGTGGTAAAGGTGATGAAATAAATTCCTCCTTTAATTTCTAATTTTGGTAATGGCTTTTTGTAGGGCATAATTTTTGATAAATTAATGTATTTTTCTTGGTAGTGGGAGCATCCTGCTCCCTAAACCTTCAATATCCTGCTCCCTAAAAATAGGATTATCAATGAGCGAGACGCTCACACTCCTTTTCTTCGGGAATGGGAGCATCCTGCTCCCTAAACTTTCAATACCTTGCTCCCTAAACCTTCAATATCCTGCTCCCTAAAAATAGAATTATCAGTGAGCGAGACGCTCACACTCCTAATATCCCATCATATCCCACGCAGCTAAAACTAATCTTTTGGTACGATATTCGCCGTATTTCTTCATCTCATTATTCTTTAAGACTCGGAAAGTTTCGGAGGGAAAATCTTCGCCATAAACATCAGCAGGATCTAAAATATAGCGTAGTTCATTACGGGTTAAACCGTAAAGTTTGGCGAATTTTGCATCAAGTTCAGCTCTTAATATAGCCCGTCTTTGTTCATCCCAAATAAACGGTTCCCCACTGTATCCCATATCCTCTGCAAAGGGTTTCATGTCATAAGCAGTGTAAACTAATTCTAAAACTCGACTGCTGATAAATTCGATGTCTTCTTCTGTGTACCAGTCGGGAGGAATAACAGGGAGTTGTTTAACGATGAAGAAGTTAAAGTTAGTTCCACCTACTTTTTGACGAGTCACAAAATCAAAAACTAAACTACTTAAACTTGCTATTAAACAAGATACTAAATTTGCTTAATCAACAGCTAAAATCATAACAGGCGCACTATTACCTACTCCAACTTTTGGTAATAAGCTAAAAATAGCTGTTCGTTCATCAACTGAACGACAAATATTTCTAAAACTCAGAATCCATTCCTTGTTCCACTTACTAGCTAATCTATTTTGAACTTCAGACTTATCAACCCAGTAACGAGACTTTATAGTAAAATCATGGTTTTGTCTTTGTTCAATTGTAGGAGTAGGTATTGCTCGAAAAGTATTTTTATCTCCATCTACCATTCCTTGATTATAACAACCAAAGCGATGATCAAATTGATGAAACATCTTTCCTTCATATAAAGGAACTAATCCTTGTCCTGCTGAATTTTGAAATAAATGGCTATCATTACTCATATCAAACATACGCATAAATGAAATACCCCAAGGATTATTACCTGTTTTTTCATTTTCTAAAACAGGTACAAGCTGATAGATTTTTTTCGTTAATTCGGCATCTACTTTAGTCCGAAATACGGGACAAGTTAAAGTATTAGGATTCATTAAAGCAATATCTTTAGGGGATAATTGAAAGACTCTAGATTTATCCTCAATTTGTTTAGCTTGAGTTAGAAAAAAGGAGAAATCAGTATTTTGAGTTGCTTTCCCACTAATTCCCAGTAAAGTAAATTTTATTTCACTAGCAATAGCAGAAAATAACTTTTTTCTATTCTCAAAATCATAAAGATTGCTTAAGTTTTCTTTTTGAATTAAGTCACCAAAGAAATTCTGACAAGTTGCATCAGTTGCTATTCCAGTAGGAACAATTACCCCTAAACGTCCATCAGTATTAATTAACTTTCTTACCGTTTCAGCAAACACTGCATAAGTATTAATATCTCCTTTGCTAGTTAATAAAAATCGTGCTGACTCTCGAATAAATTTACCTTGTGCATCAGCATCATGTTTTGCTTCTTCAAACTCTTGTAAAAGTTTAGGATTATCTTGTGCTAATCGCTTAATTAACTTTTCTCTTGCTGCTTTATTTTGAGCAGTAGCAATATTTTCATCTTTAGAGGCAAAAAACTCTTTTTCTTGTAGCTTAATACGTTCTCAATGAGGATTACCTAAAACACAACTAAATCCCCCATGATCAAACACTTCAGGAAACTCTAAACACCAATGAAAAAAGCGTTTTTCTTCTGCTAACTTATTCGCAGCTTTAACCACTGCTTCAGTAGTTTTATTCCCTTCTAATAATCGATGTAACGTGGCTGTTGTGGGAAGTAACTGTAAATTCCCTTCAGTCAAGGGCATAAAAAAGGCTGCCGTCCACAAATTACAAGCGGAATAATCACGCCACCATCCCTCATTTTCCTCACTGTGACTGCTAATATACTGTTCTTTTTTTCGCTTAACATCATCGGTGGTTACTTCAGGAATATTACCTAATTTTTGCCCATCTTGAGCGTACTTTCCTAACTCATTTCCTAAGTTATCAAATAAAGATAATTGATTATTTTCAATCGATTCTATCTCCTTTTGATTCCGTTTTTTCAACGCCGTTGCCCATTGTTTTTCATCCCCCGTCACAGCTTTAAATGCCCCTTCAGGAATCCCTTCTTTTAACACAGAAATATCCAACACTCCCACCAAAGAATTACCGCATTTAATACGATGATCTAAGAAGTTTAAGGGATATCCTTTGCAAAAACCTTCAATCCACAAAGCCACTTTACACAGATCCACACTAAGAGGATTATAATCCACCCCATAGATACAATGCTGAATGACATCCCGTACCGTTTGACTCAACGGTTCAGGAGACGGATGAACCTCCCCCGTGCGAATTCGGGCTAATTCCTTACCAATACGCCTTGCTGCTGCCAATAAAAAGTGTCCACTCCCACAAGCGGGGTCACAAACCGTTATACTGAGCAAAGCTGCTTCTTGTCGCTGTTGAAGAGTAAGGAGTGGGAGCGTCTCGCTCCCTAAATTATCCTGATTTTTACCTGAATTATCTTGATTATCGCGCCCTAAATTATCCTGATTTTGGCGACCTGAATTATCCTGATTATCGCGCCCTTTTTGGGGATTAGCGAGCAGGATGCTCGCACTACTCCCTAAATTATCCTGATTCTGGCTTCCTAAATTATCCTGATTCTGGCTTCGTTTTTGGGGATTAGCGAGCAGAATGCTCGCACTACTCCCTAAATTATCCTGATTCTGGCGACCTAAATTATAGTGATTCTGGCTTCCTGAATTGTCCTGATTCTGGCTCACTTTTTGGGGATTAGCGAGCAGGATGCTCGCACTACTCCCTACTCCCTGCTCCCCACTCCGTACTTGTGCTAATTTTTCCTTAATAACAGGTTCTAACGCCGACTTGATCAACTGTCCCACCAACTCAGGAGGGGTATAATAAGAGCCAGTAGTTTTGCGATCGCTTCCTGCCACCAATTTAAAAGCATAAATTCCCTCATAAGTGACGATTTTGGGGGTAAAATCTAAAAGACTTTCATAAACACTGCCCAATTCTTCCACATCCAAAGCCGCATCATTCACCCGTCGTAACTGTCCCCGATTTTCATAGAGAGATAAATGACGAATGGCTAAGACCCGTATTTCTCACAAAATCTGCGATCGCAAAACACAGAAGCTTTACAGGAAGTG
>NZ_JAYGHQ010000049.1:0-6460 GCF_034931425.1 Crocosphaera sp. XPORK-15E | reverse complement strand
ATATTCGATTCCCTTGTCTTTACAAGGAGTTGAAGAAGGGGAAGGCGACCCCGACAAGGGAAGTCAGAAGTTTGAAGTCAGAAGTCAGAAGTAATGATATTTTCTTTTTGCCTTTTGCTTTTTACCTTTTGCCTTCCCAAAAAGCGGGGCGGTTCATGGAACAACAATCCTAATAACTGCCGTTCCGCTATCCGCAACAACAACAACCGCCGCGACAACCACAACAACAATAACGGTTTTCGGGTAGTATGCGTATTCGGGATAACTCTTTACAGTCAGAGTTGGCAGGTGGGAATCTGTCAAGAGTGCGCCAAAGAGTTCAGCCGCCTCCTGAGATGCTGGTAACGGTATCCAAAAATCAAACTGGGTTGGGGAGCTTGGTAGGGTCAAACCGAACAGTTTTCCAACCCTCCACTAAATAGTTGATAGTTGATAGTTAATAGTTGATAGTTAATGATTTTTCCCTAACTATTCACTATTCACGCTTGTCTAATATTTTTGGAACTGGGTATGGTAGAAAAACTCGCAATCAAACGCCAAAGCCAAAAGTTTCGAGGCTATAGGGAATATATTGATGGTATCCCCTTAGAAATGGTTTTAATCCCCGATGGAACCTTCACAATGGGTTCACCAGAGACAGAAGAAGGGAGTTATGCTGATGAAAAACCCCAACATAATGTAACCCTATCTTCGTTTTTGATGGGACGTTACCCCATTACTCAAGCACAATGGAAAGCGATCGCCACCAGAAAAGATTTAAAGGTAGAGATAGACTTAGACGAAGATCCCTCTCATTTTAAAGATCCATATCAAGATATAGATAGATGGCTTAGACCTGTTGAACAAGTAAACTGGTATGAAGCTGTAGAGTTTTGCCAGCGACTGTCTAAGCTAACGGGAAGATCTTATCAGCTACCATCAGAAGCGCAATGGGAATATGCTTGTCGCGGTGTCACAGAACCCCTGAATCTAAAAAAAGGGGAATTTTATCCACCGTTCCACTTCGGGGAAACCATTACAACAGACTTAGCTAATTATCGAGGAACTGATGACGGAGAGCGTTCAGGTTCTTATGGTAAGGGGCCAAAAGGAGAATATCGAGAGCAAACAACCCCTGTAGGTTATTTTAAAGTCGTCAACGCCTTTGGACTCAGTGATATGCACGGGAATGTCTGGGAATGGTGCGCTGATGATTGGCATAGTAATTATGATCGTGCGCCAACCGATGGCAGTCCTTGGATCGATAATAATGAAGATGAAAATCTTAATGTTGAAAATGACTTAGAATCTAGCAAAAATGACGAAAATAAGCGAAATTCCGTGCTGCGGGGCGGTTCGTGGTACGACGATCCTAATAACTGCCGTTCCGCGATTCGCAACTACAACTACCGCCGCGACATCCGCTACTACAATTACGGTTTTCGGGTAGTATGCGTATTCGGGAGAAATCTTTGACCCTTTACACTTTTTCCCTATTACCCTTTACCCTTTTTTCTTCTTTTCCCTTTTTTTCCGCCGTCAGGCGGATCAAATTATTTTTTTTATGATTAATTTATAGAGGGCATAAAGTTTAAATTGGATAAGAGCGATCGCCTTATTCAAAACATAAATAAAAACCTCTCTAAGTGGTCGGACATAAATAAACAACGCTGTGTTAAAAAATGTAAAACAGTCGGTTATCCCTCTCTCAAAGGTTCTCATGGTGTTTACAAAACTTTACACAGTACCGAAAACTTATGTCCGACTACTTACACTCATGACGTAATAATTTAAACTCACGGTTATTACAGCGAGTTGTAACATGGTAACAATAATTCGGTTGTAAATCACGGGGTTGACGGGGCATAATATTTGAACAACTGCAAACCGAAGCAAAGCCAGCCTATATACTTGATAGCGGTGCTTATTTATTAGATAGTAAGAATGGGGCTGAATATCGGGTTAATTAGTTTTTTTCTCCTGTACTTTTTTAGAAGAATCACCATAGGTATCGAGGCGATTACAATATATTCCTCTACCCTGAGACTTCCCCTGAATCATTCATAAGTGTTCCCTGAGAACTAAAGATAAGCTCATCATATAGATACTATTAGGTTTTTAAAGTCAAGTTATATTTACAACCCATAAGTAATTTGTTAAGTTAAATAATATACAGGTAAGAAAAAAGGATTAATCAAGATGTACACCACCACTCAACTTGATAACGGACTACTCAACAACTACGCAGTTGAACCCAAGCCTTACTACGCTCAGTATCCTGCCCCCTATCAACAACGTCGCTACTTAATTCAAGGGGCGTTGCTTTCGCACTCGCGGAGCGAGACCGCTGCATTATTTATCACCAGCTTAGTTATCGTTTCTGCTGTCATTAGTTAATAATTTAATTCTTTGTTTGACACATCAATATTATCCCAAAAAACCTCAGTATTACTGGGGTTTTTTGCTTATAAGAACGAAACGATGAAACTCTTTTTTGTCACGTCAAGCAGAATTTTTTTAATTATTCATGGTCAACATCCAACTATAAGCAACCATAAGAACGAAAACGAAACCTATCAATAATTCAGTATGAGTTGATATCCAACGAGATAAACTATCTCTGAAGAAACGTAAACTTTCTCTTCTTTTCTCTCCTAGTTGCTTCATTAACATTTCTACTTCTCGATCAACTTCTTCAGGGGATAATTCTCCTTGCTTATAACGAGATTCAATCTTGTCAAGTTGCTGCCAATATTCAGTCGTCGCTTCAAAAAGGTTGGGAAACATAGATGTTTTTTCGCTCTGCAAAGGGAAAATGTAGATTAATAAAATGATGAAGAGGGAGTAAATAGCTCCCTCGTTCAGTTAATGGGTAAATTTATATACTGAAAGGTCTTTCTGATTACATCAGACCAATTTGAGACAAAATTCCTTGACCCGTTAGGTATTCAGTGGCAATTCCAATGACAAACCCTAACATCGCTAAACGACCGTTCCAGTTTTCGGCGAAGCTTGTAAAACCCATTTTTGTTTCTTGGTTATCCATCTTTTTACCTCGCTTGAGTAATGAAGTGTAAAGTTTTGTCAACTTAAGTATAAGAAACTTTACAAAGAAATGGCAAGGGGGGAAACCCTCACCTTTCCCGTGAAATCTCGATTAGAGCCTTGTTAGTCCACAGCAGATTCTAAAGAAAACCTTAAGAATACCTGAATGGAGTACACAAAACTTTACGATAAACTCATTAAGATAAATACCACCGGCCACCCCATAGATAAAGGTTGGTTTATAACAAATTCTCATAAATTCTCATAAATTCCCCCCATGCTGATATATTTGGGGGTTAATTTTTGGTAAACTTAGCAGCGATCTCATCAGTTTTGGCGGCCATGATAAAATCATTTTGATGTAGTCCCCCAATAGCGTGAGTCCACCAAGTCACAGTAACTTGTCCCCATTCCGTCAGTAAGGCCGGGTGATGTCCCATTTGATCTGCACATTCTCCCACTTGTTGCGTAAATGTTAAGGCTGTTTGGAAATCAGGGAATTTATACACTCGTTCTAAACGGAGTTCTTCAGAGACCTTTTTAAGCTGCCATTGAGAAATTTCCTTGAAAAACTTAGTTATTTCTTCTTCTGTGGCCTTGAGCGACCTCCCACTACAAGGAACGCAGATTTGCTTTGATAATGCTTCCATTGTTAACTTGTTATCCCTATTTTGATAACTCTTCTCTTTCCACCTTCTCATACAACGCTTCCAATATCCATTGATGTCGTGACGGTGATGGCCGTCTACTGGCCACCAACTGATCAATCTCCTCTAATAACTCTGTCGGTATTCTCAACTTTAGGGATTGTACCGTTTTTTCTACCCCTTGATCCTTCTTCTGTTCAATGGGTTCAGATCCTCCCTTGGCAATAAATGTCTCTAAATCCCTTTCCTTGGGTTTGCGACTAATTGGCATCAGTTGTATCTCTCTTTAATCTCTTAATGACTTCTCTAACATATTAATATGATATCACTAAGATATCATATTAACTACCAAAAAGATATTGATATAATCTCAGGGCTTCGGCGATCGCCTTACCATCTTTGGGTTTAACTTCTGTAACAGCCAACCCTTGTGCCGCAGCATTACGAAACGCTTTACGGTTGCCCCAAGTCACATCAAGATCAGTCAGTTGCTTAATTTCTGATGCGATCGCAGCAGCTTCATCATTATCATTGCCCCTTGGATCAGCACGGTTCAAAAAACAATATGCTTTGAGTTCAGGGTTAAACGCTAGGGACTCTTCTATGAGTTCCCCTACTTTTTCGAGAGTCCAAACATCAAAACTAGCGGGTAAAAATGGCACTAAATAAATAGAGGCGATGGATAAAGCAGCCCGTTGACCCGCCGTGTCCCTTCCCCCAACATCAATGATCACATCCTGGTACTTATCGGCTAATCTCAGAGTATCGGTTCTCACCGCCGCCCCTTTCAACTGTACCGAAGTATAACCAGCACCCCCCGACTCTGATAACGTCTCATTCCGCATCAATGTAAAATCCGTGGCCGTTTGTTGATCATCAGCATCAACCAGCAACACATCATAACCTTGATTCGCTCTAATTACAGTGAGAGTAGTCGCTACCGTACTCTTGCCCACACCTCCTTTAATGCCCCCACAAACTAATATCATTTGAGTATCAATGTGATATCACATCTAAATAAAATTGACATAAATATCATATCAGAATGATAATCATTTAAAATCACTATGACATCAAAAATGAATCGATATCCAAAAGACTGGAAAGCGATCGCTAATTCAATTAAAGAAGCTGCTCGGTGGCGTTGTGCCAAATGTGGGATGCAGTGTATTAAACCAGGAGAAGATATCTCAAAGCTTAAGGTCAAAGAAAGGAGAGCAAGACTATTACAAGTGCATCATTCTGACTATAATACTGCTAATTCAGACCCTAATAACCGCGCTTCCCCTCTGTTCCCCCTGTCATCTTAGTTATCATCAGGGGAAACGGGGTAATGTAAGTCCTGGTCAATTGTCGTTGTTTTAGCTATTTATGGGAAATTACCTCCTAATTTAGCCATATCCTCTTTTAAATTCTGAAAGATACGCTTTCTTTCATCTTCATCTTCAGGGAGTGGTGGGAGTTCAACACCAGCACCCTTTGACATCCTGTATAAAAGTTCAAAGCCATTTTCAATTAACTCGGCATTCTCAGAATTATTAAATTCTGTTCGAGGTAAATCCATAAACCTTTGAAATTGTTCTAGTTCGTGTATATCAAAATCTGGCTTTTTGGGGTGACGACGAACTTGGCCAAAGGTTTTATCGAATTGTTGGCGACGCTTGGCTTCTCCCATTATTTTTGTCTCCTAGGGTTTTCAACAGTTTAAAGGGCAATAGCCGAATGCTCAAGAGTTTCTTCTACATTATTCGCCACCAAGACGTTTTTTTTGAGTAATATATAGACCTCTTGGCTTCAAATTGAGCGAATCCCGACGGTTCGGTGACGATGACTGCTTTGTTTATCGTCTAAACCGAGAAGATTGGGAATACTAAGACAAAGGCACGCGGAGAATTACCCATGTTTGGACTATGTAAGCAAGCCACTTTTACCTTCTTAGGTGTCGCTGCGGCCCTAATATTCATCGTCCTTATCTAGAATCGGAACCATTAAAATGACCATAGAACGCCACCACCGCCGCTTAAACAACGGGGAAGAACGCATCTACACCTATCAAGTAAACCCTGATGGGACAAGGCGATCTCTCTCTATCAGAAACAGTTCCGGTTCTGATTCAATTATCTGCTATAGAAGCAAAGAAAAAAAAAGAATTGCAGCAGCCTTACTGGCCAACTCATCATTACTCGTCATTGGGGAACCTGGAAGCGGTAAAAGTTTTCTCGCGCAACTGATCACCCAAGAAATAAGAGAGCAGGGATTTTTAGTATCAGCCCCTGGCAGTGGCACAGCGAAACAAACTTTTATTGCGATCGCAGAAGATTTAAACATTGATACCGAAACCTTGGAGGGTAAGGCCATGACTACCCAACAATTACAGGAGGCGATTGCTGATTTCCTTGTCAATAATACAGCCTTCTTGATTCTTGATGATGCTCATCGTTTTCCTGTGTCCATTAGATGTTGGTTAGAGAAGCTGCATGAAAGAGAGCAACCGATGTTATTACTGGCCACTTATCCCCCTGCAAGAGATATTTTTATCAAACTTCCCCGGATTGAACTTGAACCCTTGCCTAATCACGCTATTAGGGAGATTATGGAAGATGAGGCTATGAACTTGGGCATTGAGCTTAAACCAGGACAAATGGCAGACTTACAGCAGAGGACGGGGGGAAACCCTATGTTAGCCCGTCGGGTGGTGAGAGAGGAATATTTAGGGCTTGAGGGCCATGCCTTAGATCATACTCAATGGATTGATGGTACACCCAGCAATTCTCATTTTGAAGAATAGA
>NZ_JAYGHQ010000048.1:0-6839 GCF_034931425.1 Crocosphaera sp. XPORK-15E | reverse complement strand
TTTTCCCAACCTAATTGTTGTGCGATGATTTTGCCTAGTTTTGTTGGCGATAAAGCAATACTGCTCGGTTAAGGAAAAAGAACGGATGTTCGCATGAGTGAGTCTAGCTATACATTGGATTCTTTGTTGTTTGAGCCATAGACATCAGACCAACTATCCATAAGAGCATCAAAGCTTCTACCCAAGGCTTCAAGTTGGGTTCGACGACTCATCTGCATCACGGCTTCAACATGAGCGGGACTACCAGAAACTCCCAAATGTTTATACTTGCTTAATCCACCAGTCTTAGTGGGGAAAATCTTTTCAGTAGCCTGTAATTTATAGTACCAATAGGTTTGAGATTTCCCTCGTGCCTGATATCGTAAAATACAACAACAGGGAGGAGCAATTTTCCCTTCTTGCTTGATAAGTTCCATTTTCAGTTGTAAAGTTTTAAGGGAATCAGCTAAGCGTTCGGCTCGACATTCTAAATCTTGGTTAGCTTTTTGGGTCATGGTATCTCTCGGAAAAAAAGTTATGATAATGAACACGCGAACACCAAAAGTATATATGATAAGAGAGATTTTGAGGATGCCCTAAATTTAATGTCTCTTATTAATTTTTCAATCATCAGTCCAAGGATTAATCCAAACCAGTTATTTAAAGCCATTGAAAGCGTAATTTCTCCTGAAAAAGTTAGCGAAGCGATTGCTAATAGCAAAAGTCTAGAAAGAAGAAACCGAAATCTTCCCACTCATGTAATTGTCGTCTTAGTAATTGCTATGAGTTTTTGGTCAAATCAAGGAATTGTGGCTGTTTTTAAGAATTTAATAGGGGGACTAACTGAGAAATATATCCGTCTCCAAATTCGTTTAAAAGCACCAACAAGTTCATCAATTAGTGAAGCGAGACAACGAGTTGGTCCTAGGGTGATGACTCGTTTATTTGAGTTAATAGTCAGACCATTAGCAACACCATTTACACAAGGAGCATTTTTAAATGGATTAAGGTTAATGGCAGTAGATGGAAGCGTATTTGATGTGCCTGATACTGAATTAAATGCCAAAGTTTTTGGATATCCAGGGACAAGACCAGGGACAAAAGCCGGCTTTCCTAAAGTGAGATTGGTCTTATTAATAGAAGCAGGAACGCACTTAATTTGTGATGCTTTAATTAGTCCGTATAAAATGGGAGAAAGAGTCAGAGTTCAAAAACTTTTACGGTCTGTAAATCAAGGAATGCTGTTAATGTGGGACAGAGGACTACATTCGTTTAAAATGGTCAGAGCGGTTTTAGACAAAAAAAGTCATTTTCTAGGTCGTGTTCCCCAAAATGTCAAGTTTGAAGGGGTAAAAACCTTGTCAGATGGCTCTTATATAAGTTGGATAGCACCTGACAGAAAATCTCAGAAAAAAGGAGCCAAAAGAATTCCTGTTCGCGTCATTGAATATGTAGTTGAAGAGAAGGAAAAAGATGTGGTTTATCGTTTAATAACCGATTTAATGAATATTAATAAATTTCCTGCTTTACTGTTAGCCAAAGAATATCATAGCCGTTGGGAAGTGGAGAACACTCTCTCAGAATTGAAAATTTATCTTAATGGGAGAAGAACTTTAATTCGTTCTAAAAAACCCCGTGAAGTCATTCAAGAAATTTATGGTTGGTTATTGGCTCATTATAGTATTCGTTCCTTAATGTTTACGGCGGCAACTGAGGCAAATTTAGCTCCTTTACGGTTGAGTTTTACTGGTTGTTTAAGGGTTATACAGAGAGCGATTCCACAATTTCAGACAATAAAAGACAACGAAAGTCATTTATTTTTCAGTTGGTTAATAGCTGAAATGATTTCCGAAATTATTCCACCAAGACAAAATAGAAGTAATCCCAGAGTCGTAAAGAAAACCCGTTGTAAATTTCCAAAAACTCAACCAATTCATAGAGGAAATGGCAGTAATTATCTTCCTTTAACTTTTAAAACAGTAAGAGCAGTAGTCTGAAAAACTATTTCATTCATTTTTATCTACTAGCCTAGAAAATTTAACAAACACACATCAACAACAATAAATCCCTTGGTCTAGTGTTCGCGTCTAATTAACGCGAACACTAGACCATTCCTCCCTTAACCGAGCAGTATTGGGCGATAAAGGGCATTCAGGAACAGCCATGTTTGATGAGAGCAGTTGTTTGCCAACTTCCGCCGCGCTTGATAAGCTAGGTATGATTTTAGCGATTGCGGTTAATTTCGCTGATTCGATTAACTCTGGTTGTATGTTGAGTTTATAAAGACCAGCGAAAACTGCATTGATTTCATCGATAGTCGGTGTGTTAGAATCTGTTTGATACGGTTCAGTGACATAAGGCTGGTAATTAAGTTGCTTTTGTAACCATGCCCGAATTCCGACACTGGCAAAGGCGCGGTAAATTAATCGAGCTTGTTCAGTGCATCGCGCCCCTGCTTCCCATGCGTAATATTCTAAAATACTAGCTAAAGCGATTTCATTAATGCCCTGGGTCGAAAACCGAACAGGGTCAATGCCATTATTGATGAGGCTTTGAGTCAGTTTTGAATCGATTTTCCGAACACCTTCTGAGAGGGAAGATGGAGTCACACCAGCTAACCTTGCTGCGCCCCGAATGGATGTAGTTGTACTGCCATCAGGATTAACGGTAAACTCGGAGAGAATTTCGTCGGGCAATGTAATATTTGACATCTAGTTTGTAATTGGTATCATTGTTTCCCAACTTCCACGCAAAGCGTGGCTTCCCTCGCAACAATAATGTTTTACTAAAGTCTTTCTTATAGA
This sequence comes from Crocosphaera sp. XPORK-15E, assembly GCF_034931425.1. Classification (NCBI taxonomy): domain Bacteria; kingdom Bacillati; phylum Cyanobacteriota; class Cyanophyceae; order Chroococcales; family Aphanothecaceae; genus Crocosphaera; species Crocosphaera sp. XPORK-15E. The sequence continues at coordinate 4,056 of NZ_JAYGHQ010000048.1, read as the reverse complement.
ATAATATTGTCTCTAAAATCAAGTGTGTTAGCTTGAATTGATGACTTTAATTAGTTATAATAGAAAAAGAACACAAAGCAGAAAAGTCTTGAATATAAAAAGGAGTAACTGAGGATTATTGTGAAAACAGATAGTATTTTTTATCAAATATTTTTGAAGTTTCCGAGAAGTTTCTTTGAATTAATCGGAGAAGACTCAACCCAGTGGGAAAACTATCAATTTAGTTCCCGTGAAGTCAAACAACTATCCTTTCGATTAGATGGTTTATTTCTACCTAAAAAAGAAGAAAACGACTTACCTCTTTATTTAGTGGAGGTACAATTTCAACCAGATCCGACTTTCTATTATCGTTTATTTGGTGAATTCTTTCTGTTTCTTAAAGATTATATTCCCCCGCATCCTTGGAAGGTTGTTGTTATTTATCCTAGTCGAAAGATAGAACTCCAGCAGCTTATTCATTTTCGGAATATGCTAAACTTACCAGAAGTGACTCGTATTTATTTAGATGGTGCGATTCGTTCTCTCGAAATTAGCACAGAATACTAAGGGATGAGAGACACCTGATAAGTAACCAAAAATGGTTGAGTAAAGCACTTAAATCCTTATCAGATGATAACTTAATATCCATATTGGTGAGCCTTAGTAACCTAGAAACGGCAAGTCCAATTCAGGGGATATTCCTGTTAAAGCATATCCCCTACGGTAGAGGCTGAACGTCAATCCGTAAAGCGGGGGTAAAAGCGGAAAGAAACAATAAGCCTAAATATCGTTTCCCGTTAGCAAGTTCTCATGGATAGCGAAAGCAAAGGTTCACGTGAAATGTCGTTAATAAAAACCAGTGAAATAAGGCTGATACACTGGGAGTCCCAAAAGGGCATTAGCTAGGGAAATTAGCTACCGTCTATGACTAATTAATATCTCCCTGAAGCTCGGCAAATAGAACCATCCTAAAAGAACAAACCAATGGATATTAGGAACGAAGTAACCCCTCTCTTTTTCCAGGAATAAGGTCGAAATTTACTGGTAGTCATTCAAGACGAAATATCTACCAAAAGGTAGGAAAGTTAGGGGAAAGATAGAGTCAGAAGCCAACGCCTTGCTGTAATGGTAAGGATATGCAGACGGACTCACGGTCTAACGAATGAAAAAGGTACAAGTAGGAGCAAAATGCCCAAAACAGAATCAAATATGATGACTGTGGGATTGGATACCAAAGACATAACAAACTGGTCAGAAATTGACTGGAAAGTTATTGAAAAACGGGTCTATAAACTTCAAAAGCGCATTTTTCAAGCATCTAGTCGTGATGATGTTAAAACAGTTCGCAGACTCCAAAAACTTCTAATTAAATCTTGGTCAGCAAGAGCATTAGCGGTACGTCGAGTAACCCAGGATAATCAAGGTAAGAAGACCGCAGGAATCGACGGAATTAAATCCCTCAACCCCATTCAGCGTCTCATTTTGGTAAATAAATTAACAATGGGAACCAAGGTCAAACCAACCAGGCGAGTATGGATTCCCAAACCTGGGAAGGATGAAAAAAGACCTCTTGGTATACCGACAATGTACGACCGCGCCTTGCAAGCTCTCGTGAAAATGGCTATGGAGCCTGAATGGGAGGCAAAATTTGAACCTAACTCATACGGGTTCAGACCAGGACGCTCATGTCAAGATGCCAGAGAGGCAATATATAACGCAATAAATAAAAAAGCCAAATATGTGCTTGATGCCGATATTGCCAAATGCTTCGATAATATTAACCATGAAAAGCTATTAGAAAAATTAAATACCTTCCCTACCCTCCGCAGACAAATACGAGCTTGGTTAAAAGCTGGGTACATGGACGGAAAAGAGCTTTTCCCCTCTAATGAAGGAACTCCCCAAGGAGGCGTAATAAGCCCGTTATTGGCAAATATCGCTCTTCACGGAATGGAAAATAGATTAATGGATTACGCCAAAAACCAGAAAGGTAGGAAAGCAGAAAACCAGAAAAATCTATCCTTTGTTAGATACGCCGACGACTTTGTAGTCATCCACAAGGACGTTAACGTAATTAAAGAATGTCAATACATTCTGATGGAATGGTTATACGACATGGGATTAGGATTACATCCTTCTAAAACTAGAATAAGTCACACACTTATAGAAACCCATCTAGAACGGACAATAAACCAAAAACTAGATTGGGAAGAAATAAATCAAGGCTTTAACTTTTTAGGATTTAACGTTAGACAATACCCTGTAGGAAAATACCAATCAGGGAAAAATAACGGAAAATTATTAGGATTCAAAACTCTCATCAAACCCAGTAAAGAAGCAATCAAAAGACACTACAAGAGGCTATGTGAAGTAATAGATAGACATAGAGGTAAAAAACAGGTAATTCTGATTAAAAACCTTAATCCCATCATTAAGGGATGGTGCAATTATTACTCCACATCAATATCAAAAGAAGTCTTTAAAAAACTAGATCACCTTCTTTACTGGAAATTAACAAAATGGGGGAAAAGACGACACCCAAATAAAACTGGAAAATTTGTAGCTAAAAAAATATTTTCATAAAATTGGGGATAGAAATTGGGTCTTCGCCTCCAAGATGAAAGATGGAAAGTTCTTTGAACTATTATCTCATGCCTACACACCAATAGTAAAGCACATCAAGGTTAAAGGCAATGCCAGTCCATACAATGGCGACCTAATTTATTGGAGTACAAGACTGGGAAGAAATCCCGAAATGCCCCATAAAACAGCTACGCTGCTAAAAAGGCAAAAAGGAAAATGCACTCACTGCGAATTAAACTTCAAATATGGAGATTTGTTGGAACACGACCACATTGAACCTCTTTCACTTGGTGGAAGTAAAAGTATAAACAACCAACAATTACTTCATAGGCATTGTCACGATAAAAAGACCAGAAATGATGGCTCACTTAGTAATAACAAATCAAAACCAATAATAAAAAGGTTCCCTGAAAATTACGAGTGGATTAATGACATCCTGATCTTGGTGTACTAATGATAACAAGTCGTTAGATTGAGGAGCGGAATGAAACGAAAGTTTCACGTTCCGTTTTGTAGAGCAGCAGAGGAGGTAACTCCTTTGCTGACTTTAATAATTAGGAGAATCGGCTAAGAACTCTTTGGGCATTGGTTTGATTAACTTGGTTGTCGAATCAGAAGAACAAGCCGTGCCTCAAGCCAAGGGGTTAATTGAAAAAGCACAAAATCAATTAACAGATGCCAAAATTCAACAACAATTAATCGATCTCATCGAACGAATTATCGTTTACAAATTCCCACAAAAAAATAGAGAGGAAATTGAAGCAATGTTTAATTTAAGTGATTTAAAACAAACTAAGGTTTATCAAGAAGCATTAGCTGAAGGAGAAGATTTAGGGGAACAAAGAGGCATTTTGCAAGGAAGGCAGCAGGAAGGAACTAGCTTAGTGTTACGTCAACTCAACCGCCGTCTGGGGGAAATCCCCTCATCTACCATTGAGCAAATTCGGGGATTATCCATCGAGCAATTAGAGAACTTAGGAGAAGCTTTGTTAGACTTTGAAAGTCAAGAAAACTTGGTTAATTGGCTTCAAAACCTTTAAGTTGAGTTGAACTTATTTAAAGCTTCTTAACCGTTGATAAGTCCGTTCTGGAGATGCAAAAACTTGGCAGAATTCCCAGTAATACCAACCCATAGTAACTCTGTCAAGAACCGAGTCTTTAACCCAAGTATCATGAAGGGTAGAAAACTCGTCTCTGCTATCACCATAAGGAGGGTCAACGGTTTGAGAAATATGAATAATGGGTGACTGTTTTAGTTCTTTAAACCCAAAGTTATCAATCAGAAAAAGTCGATGGTCTTCTAATTGAATGAGGTCACAAACATCCGTAGAACGAGTAGGTTTACTCCATTCAATAAAACCAGAATTGGGTGCATTTTTCTGGGTGAGAATCCAGGCTTTTTCAAGATAATTTTCAAGATTGTTATTGATGTGTTCGGTACTATCTTCAAAATCAAGAATTGTTGTTAATTCAACCGCATCTGTTGCCACAGTT
>NZ_JAYGHQ010000047.1:0-7081 GCF_034931425.1 Crocosphaera sp. XPORK-15E | reverse complement strand
TCTCAATTAACTTCGATAACCCTAGTATAGTCATAAGTTTTATAGATAGCAACATTTTTTAAATATAATTTCTTTTTATCATTGATCAGCTCAACTTACCAAAAAAAACCTCCCAGTCAAAAAAAGAATTCTAGTTAAATCGGGTAATTTCTTAAGGGGGTGTGGACAAATTATTGAATAAAAAAACAAAATTTAGTCAGAATTTAAGCTAGATTCATCAGTTGAAATCAGTTTTTGCGGTCTAGATTTTTACAACTCTCGCTTATAAGCGCGAATTATGATGATTATCTGGAAAAAAATGATAATTGACCTAAAGTTCTCTTGTTTCAATAGAGAACTTTAGAATATTTTATTTTCAAAATGAGAATTGCTGCCATTTAAGCTAAAGTCCCACTAATTGCGATATGAGGAACTGATGACTACGGTGTACTGCAACAAAATTCGGTCCAAAAAAATTTTCATCAACTAGTTGATATGAACGAAAGTCAACATGGTTTGAATGTAATTTACCAAGGATATAGCCCTTAGGCTCAAGATACTCGTAGAAGTCAATTAGAAGCTTCCGTGAAAGAATACAGGCATAGCCATACTCAAACTGAATCACAGAAATTTTTCCTCTTGTCAGGATCTTTTCAAATCCTTGTAAGACTTTAAAGTCCGATCCTTCAGCATCAATTTTCAGAAAATCAATATGCTCCAGTCTATGATCTTCAATAAAGCTGTCTCCCGTTTTAACTGATTCTTGAGTCCAAACAGCGTGTTCAGGGTGAGGAAAGTCACAAATGGATGTTACTGTATCTCGTTCAGGATAGTATTTAATTTTTTCTTGACCCATATGATCCAACAAGCCAAAATCAATTACTTTGATTCGTTCATAAGGTGCCACATTGGAAGATAGTTTGGCTCTTGTCTTAGTGGAAATTTCAAAGCAATAAATATTTGCATTAGTACAATATTGATATGCCTCAAAGGCCCAGTTTCCGCAGTTAGCTCCGACATCTAGTATCACCGTTGCAGTTGAGCCTAAACATTTGAGAAGATGAACCTCACCGTTGGTACGAAAATCGTGATTTTCGGCATGAAGTAACTCGGTCAACCAATGCACTAAATTACGAGCAACACAAAGAAGATGAGCATCACTATTGGATGCCAAGATAGGCCATATCCATTTTCGAAACCGCTGCTCAAAACTCATTTGACACTACCTTTTCTCTCTTGGGTAAAGGGATTCTCGATTAATTCAAAATTATTGAAAATAGTCTCTCACTATTGTGAATTAAGAACGAGACTTCAAGGATTTCACACATTAGTTTTTTGCCCCAATCTATTTTTTGAAGTGATCTAAATTCTCTGTGCTTTTACGAAAGGAGCTATCTCTTTGATGATCTGAAAGATAGCGTTCTATTAATTCTCTCGAATACTTGCCTCCGTCGAAATTATCCAAAACACGCTGACGACCGGCTTGCCCCATATTTTGGGAAAGTTGAGGATTTTTTAACAATTTTTCAACACGATCCGCTAATACAATAGAATTTCCACGATCAACTAAAAAGCCAGTTTCACCATCCACAATGGTTTCCGTCATGCCTCCTGAGCGTGAAGCAACAATTGGTCGAGCCATACTCATTGCCTCAAGCGGAACTAATCCATAGGGTTCTTCACCAACTGTGGGATAAACAACAACATCAGCTTCCTCGTACAAGTAATGAATATCCTGATAAGGAACAGAACGAAATTCAACTAAATTCGTGAGGTGCAAATTTTTAATCTGCTCAAGAATTTTTTGATGATATGAAACCAAACTATGATTCCAGTCAATAATTCGTTGAGTGTCTGTAATTATCAGCCGAGCTTCAATCCCTCGATCCCTGAGATGGGCGAGCATCTCTACCGAAATATGAACTCCCTTCCACGGCAATATTCGTGCTGGATGCAGAATGACGAATTTATCACATTTTGTCAGGGGTGGTTTCTGCGCCCTGAAGCGTTTAGTATCTATCCCTAGTGGCAAAAGGTCTGGTTCGAAACCGATGCGGCAAGCACACTCAGATTGAACAAAGCGAGACACAGCGTAGTTGGCATCCCATTGTCGATAAATCGGGGATTTGTGCAGAACGTCAGGCCATGTCTCGTGAAAGGTGTGATGTAACAAAAAATCTAGCTTTTTGCGTAAACGGTCTAATGCTAAGGCTGGTTCTGGGAAAAAGTGATGAAGATTATGTCCATGAACGACTTTTAGTTGTCGTTTTATGATGCAGTCACCAAATTCCGTCTCAAGGATCGCCTCCAGATTGTCTGAATCCGAGTCTCCTGTTTGGAGACTGTTGAGGTTGAAACTGGGGATATAAATAATCTCAACACCAGTTAATGGTGTTGGTATTGGCTCTCCCGTCATTACTGTTACCCCACATCCTGCCTCTGTTAACGCCAAGGCTAAGTCAGCGATGTGTGACTCGACACCACCAGTCGTCGGGGGCATAGTCCAATGAAGCAGCCCAATATTTAATGATTGTTTTCTATATAGCGCATTTTCTGTCATTATTTTGATTTTCCTTGAAATACTGTTTTTAAAAAATTGCTAAAGCCCGAATTCCATAATTGTTAGGATAACAAATTATACTCTCATAAGTTTTTTAGAGGTTATGACTAGCCAAGACAAACCCACTAAATGGGTTAAGAGTCTTTAAAGATTTAGGATTTTACGATCATCTTCTAAGAGACTGCCCAAGTGGCTGAATCATAAATCTTACCCACAGAACTAGATAAGATACCATGGTAATCAATCCGATTCCTAGAAGAAATTGTTCCCAAGGTTGTCGCACTATACTGATTAAAAATATCCAAGCAGCGAATGGAAAACCTATAAACAATAGTATGAGAGGGATACCCATCGGCAAGAAACGTAGAAGTATATTTCGTTCGTATCGATCCACAAAATTTTCATAGTTCAGTAAACGAGATTCACTATGGTCAGCATACTCTAGAATAATTGGACGTATTTGAGTGTTGATATAGCCTCCGAGATTTTTGATGTTGTAAGAATGATCAAGAAACAATAGTCCTAGTGCAGGTGATAGGAGAGGCAAAATTAGCAGTAGTCTTGAGTCTGCTTTATTTGACAGGACAAAGCCAGCTACAGTAGCGGTTGCCGTGATGTTTATATTCAGTAAGGTATAGGCAGATGAGGATCGACCTATGATTTCATTTCGTAAAGCATTAAACTCAGCAAGTGCCACAGTTATTACTACTTGATTGCTATTGTTTTCAGCCATTTTAATCACCTTTAAAGATATTTTGACATGAAAATAATTTACCTATTTTACAGGTCACATTAAAGAATTCCCCACATATAGACTTGAAACTACTTACTTCTAAATTCTGGTAGACAAGCTTAATGTGCTGACCCTACAAACAAATTATTGAGCGTACCATGTATCATACCAGAAATGTTGAATGTTGAATGTCGCAACACAACTTTACATATTGAATCATACTAACCCTATAATGGCTATTTTTCACCTCAACAAAATCAGTTTCCTGAACCAATGTACATAGCTGATTTCTTGACACATATAGGCTTGAAGATAACGAAGTTTATCTAATATAGTTTTGCCAAATTCTTGAGGTATATCTATTAGTTGTAAGATTAAATAAGCGATTAAGCAGCTATAGATTTGAATCCGAATCCCATTCTCATTCTTGGTCATTAATCTATCTAATTTTAGGCTTCGGCCGTGAGCTCAGCCGAACGGTGCATTTTCAAGAATTTCCATAGCAACTCTATCTGCCATCTTTGTACATATATATCAGCTATTTCTTCATTTTTTACTCCATCATCTCCTGACTCTGGCAAATTAGTTGCCAACCTGAATTCTGTTTTTTCTTCTAAATCACAAAATGCGACTACTCTGATTTCTACTTCTCTTTCATCTTTGCCTACTTTACAATTTCCATTCTCCAACATTTTTCAAGTTAGATTATTTTTGATTCTCAAGACAAATGCCTTATTTTTCTGCTCTTTTAATTCTCTAATTCTTTCACTAGAAGCAAAACCTCTATCCATTATACCCACAGCTTTTTCGGGAATTTCTTCTACTGTTTCTTGTCCATATTTATGATCATGTCCTTGCCCAAAATGAATAACGATTCCTCCAACTTCTGATGTCCAACTATCTAACCCACAAAACAATTTAACTTGGTGATATCCTTGACTCCATAACAGTTTACTTGTTAGACTAATAATGGTTGAATCTATGGGAAATAAAGAGCGAGTTTTGATTTCCCCCTTTTTCTGGGTTAATTCTTTTTTTAATTGATTAATTATGTCTAGAAAAACTTGAGGATCTCTCTTTTTACTGGCTTTAGAGAAGTTGGATATTTTTAGGTCTATTCCTTGAATATTTAATCTTTTAAATAAATCTTGCATACTGACTACACTTTTATCCATTACATACTCCAACCAACAGGAGACAAATAAAAATGTATTGAGAACTGGATAATCTTTTTTGGGGAGTGGCTTCAATATATCCTTGACTACCTTGGGAAAATTTCTTAGAATCACAATTTATAATTTTAGTTTCTACATTTTATTTCATTTTATCATCTTTGACAGCTTTTTTTGAAGTTTGTTTCTAACATTCAACACTTCTGTATAGAACGGATTATGATAATTAACCATTGCTTCATTAGGATAAAAAGCAATTAAAGCAGCCATTATTTTGTCATTGGTTGACAAATATTCCAGATCTTCTTCCCAATAAAACGGTTATTTTCCCTAGCATAATCAAACACCAAATTATCAGCCATGCTGGTTAACCCGACCTCATTCACTGTCAAAACATCATGACTCATATCCTGTAACAGCTTAACTAAAACTTTCGATTGACAGTCTTCATCTAGCAATAATCTTAGGCACAAGAACAACTCCTTTGGCTTCTAAACGACGACGTTCTTCTTGTGCTTCAGATTGAAGAAGATCTTGATGTGTTTGACAGTATTCTATGATTTCTTGAATTGCCTCTAAAGGTAAATCCCAATTATACACGGCATCAGCTTCAGTCATTTCGTTAACAATCATGTCTGAATAGATAACAGAGGCTTTAATTCGCTTTCCCTTAAGATAAAGCTGCTTCCGCCAAGGGTGGGGACGCGGCTCTAAATACTGCCATTGTGTTTTTGTTGGTTGAACTGTCATTTTCTCTACTTAATTTAATAGGCTCTTTGACTATTATCTAATTATATCATACTGAGAAAAAGAAATAACAATCAAATTATTTTTACTCTTTTCTGACTAGATTAAATTCTAATTTAGCGCGTTGCGCTCATGATAGCAACCTCATCAACATCAATTAAATCATGGAAACAAAAATAACGGAAAGTCTCCCTCAACTCGAAGAAGAACTAGAGTTAATTCTGGCTCATCTTGACTCAGATAATCCTGAAGAAAGGGAAGTAGCTGAAGAAATATTTAAAGATTTTCTCCCCCGTCTTGAAAATAAGATTGATAGCTATATTAAGGTCATTAAATGGAGAGAAGCCTTAATAGAATACCAACAAAATGAAGCAAAACGATGTGAAGCGTTAGCCTACACCAATAAGCAAACAGTTACTTGGTTGAAAGAAAAACTTCAAACCTTCATGGAAAACAGAGTAGAACAATTAGGCACAAAAGGCAAGAAACTAGAAGGTAAACTATCAAAAGTAAGTTTATGCGGCAACGGAGGGAACCCTCCCATTTGGTTGAACCCTGCTTTAACAGAACAAGATTTCCCTGAAGAATATGTCGAATACCGTTGGCATCTCAATCGTCATAAATTAACTGAGGATGCTATCGACTACGGAGAAGTTCATGATAACAAAGGAACTTTAATTGCTAAAGTTATGCCGAGAGGGAAACATATAAGAATTAGTTGATAATTATCATTCATTGAACTAATTTAATTTCGAGTTTTTAAAGGTGGGCAATGTCCACCTTTTTCTTTAATTTATCTTTTCAAAGTTGCGCTTTGCGCGGAGGAAAGAAGTTTATTCTTTCCTCCTAACTATGGCCAAATATTCCTGTGTTACACTGTCTCAAACTTGGGCTAATTTATCAGTAGCAGCCAATCAACTTAGGAAGCTTAAAACAGACAATGAAACAGCCAATTCTCTCTTATTAGAATTAGAAACAGCTACCTATTTAGCTGAAGCATTTAATAAGATATGGCATAGTATTTTTTGGAATAAAGCCTCAAAAAAAACGAGGCTTCGTATGACAAGAACCCTAGAAAAATTGGCAAAAATGATCTTTGACCATCTTGAAGAAAGTATCAAGTTATTTGACCAATTATGCGAGGAACAGGAGCAATTGCAAACCTTGGAACTAACCAATGCTTGGATACAGATTAAATACTATTTAGGGTCAGCTAAATCCAAGTTGGAAAACACTCATGGAAAGTTTATCAAACCATTGCCTTTGTTTGAATATCTCGATAAAATCTCATCTCTAAAATAGTCATGAATGTCATTAAACAAGTTAGTTACGTCAAACTTCCCACAGGTTATCAAACCTACCTATTCACTGCCAATCTTGACTCAATTCGTTACAAGGTTTTCTCAACTCAACAAGAACTTGATGAAGCCATTAAAAAAGCCAAATCTCATGGTTGGAAAGTTATCAATGCTACCAAAGCTGTCAATCGATTAAGACAGGTAACAAGCAATAAAAAACCGCGCTTTTGCGCGGATTAAGTGACATTAATTAATTCAAAACTTGTCATGAATTATAGCACACATCTTCCCCAAAAAACAACCCAAGCAACGACCTTGAACAAGCCCTACTTAACCTCTATGCCCACATTCAGCGACGTAGAGGAAAGCGAGGAACTTACACCAAGTGAACAAGCTTGGTTTGAACGTTGGGAAAATCAACATCTTACTTATTCAGATATCGACCTTCACTACTAATGAACAATGACATTTTTGAAAAGATAACTCTTATGTTATCTAAACTCACTGAAGTTCAAGAAGACTTAATCAATCTCAAGTCCGAAATTATTGAGATTAAAATGTCTTCTTTTCCTCATCCGATTGAGAAACCAAC
>NZ_JAYGHQ010000046.1:0-9310 GCF_034931425.1 Crocosphaera sp. XPORK-15E | reverse complement strand
CTGGCTCGTCAGACGAACTCCCTACCTATTGGGTTAAATAGGAATAGTTGGAAACCCTAAATCACGGGGGCGGGTAGAGGATTTTTCACCCTACCTATTGGGTTAAATAGGAATAGTTGGAAACTCATGATTAAAAAATTGGGTAACTAATAAAGCTACCCAAAGGACCCTACCTATTGGGTTAAATAGGAATAGTTGGAAACAACAAAAAAAGAGCAGTGTTGGAATCGGGTTCTGGGCCCTACCTATTGGGTTAAATAGGAATAGTTGGAAACGTTAATCATGGTTTTTTTGCAAAAAGTAAGGTCTCCCTACCTATTGGGTTAAATAGGAATAGTTGGAAACATTAAGCTTTACTTGAGTTATTGAGTTGTCACTTTGACCCTACCTATTGGGTTAAATAGGAATAGTTGGAAACAACCATCCCAATGCCCATGGAGACTAAGGCAAGGGCCCTACCTATTGGGTTAAATAGGAATAGTTGGAAACGCGAAGTGGTGCAAGCGGCTTTGAAAATTTTTAAAACCCTACCTATTGGGTTAAATAGGAATAGTTGGAAACGTGGTTGTCAGGTTTTTGTACCTGACAAGAATTTGGTCCCTACCTATTGGGTTAAATAGGAATAGTTGGAAACAATTCAGGGAGAATTTCAAAAACAACTGTTTGAAAATTCCCTACCTATTGGGTTAAATAGGAATAGTTGGAAACAAGAGAACTTGCTCCGTTATACTCAATTGCTTGTATCGAGAACCCTACCTATTGGGTTGAATAGGAATAGTTGGAAACACATCTTCGGAAATTTCCCGTTTCAACCAAGCCGAACCGTATTCCCTACCTATTGGGTTGAATAGGAATAGTTGGAAACCCATTCACCTTGCTGAACTCCTGGAGCATCGTATTTTGTAACGCCCTACCCTACCTATTGGGTTGAATAGGAATAGTTGGAAACAATTTGTAATTTTGTAAAGAAGGGATAAAGTTCTTTACAGATTCCCCTATCTATTGGGTTGAATAGGAATAGTTGGAAACAGGGTTAACTGAATGTTGCTATCCTGGTCTACAGCTTTGTTTACCCTACCTATTGGGTTGAATAGGAATAGTTGGAAACATAGAAGTGTTTCCTATCGGGACAACCAACCTGAAGCTAGTCTTATCCCTACCTATTGGGTTGAATAGGAATAGTTGGAAACCATTAATACTGTTTTTGCTAGGGTCTTATTCATAAATAAACCTTCCCTACCTATTGGGTTAAATAGGAATAGTTGGAAACATGAACGCTTTCCCTACTTCTAGTAAGGAGAGCTTTCATGTTAAATTAGAGTGAAAATGTGAAAGAAACATAAATATTTTAGGAAAAACCTGCTAAATCATAAAAAAAGAATTAAAAGCTCGTTTTTAAAACCTAATCTGGGATATAATTATGTGAAACTTGCTGTTTCACGGAGATTTTTCAGATCTCAATGACTAATCCTTGCTACACAGTTGTTACCTTTGCACCAATTCAAGACTTTATTGAAAAATCAAGAAAATTAAGAGATTTATACGGAAGTTCTTATATTCTTTCTTTTTTATCTTGGGGAATTTGTCAAGCAGCCAACACAGAAGAAAATTGTTCAGTAATCTCACCTGCCCGAATTAATGTAACTCAAGGTTTACCCAATCTCATTATCATTAGTGGAAATTTTTCACAAGAAAAAGCAAAAGCAGCCTTTAGCCAAGGATGGGAATTGATAGTCAAGAGTTGTTATCAATGGATAATTAATAATGTAGAAGGATGGGAATATCAATATTGGCAAAGAGATTGGAAATTATGGACTCATTATGCTTGGGAATTTTTTTGGGCGCAAAATGAAACAAAAACAGAAGAATTAGACCCTAAACAATGCTTAGATGAAGCCCTTGATACACTCTTTAAAAGAAAACCGAATCGCCAGTGGACAGCAATAAACTGGCAAGGAGAAAGTTCCACCCTTTCCGGTAGTGATTCAATTGCCTACCCCAATTTAGGTAAAATGGGAGATACTCGTAACTACAGTTATGAAATTGAAAAGGAAACCATTCGCCAATTCTATGAACAATTAAGCCAGAAGTTGGGAGAATCTTTTGTCGAAGCAATTCCTTCATTAAGCCAAAAATTAGCTCAATTAGGTGAAGAAGATAAACAGGCTAAAATCAAAGAATATGGAGCCTCATTTATCGACCCAAGAGAACAATTAAGCATTCCCGAATTAATTAAACGTCTGATTACCCATAAAGTCATTGTCAAAGACTTAATTGAAAATTTACCTGAACAATTAGAAAATTCGAGTAAAGAAGATTTGCTGCAAATAGCAGAAGATTTAGATCCTCATTCTTTTAGTGAATTAAATCGTCATCAAGAAATCTTCAAAACGGGGTGGTTTCTAGGGGATGGAGACAACGTAAGTAACTACTTGAAAAATAAAGAAGAACAAGAAAAAACAGAATTTAGTAAATTAATGAGAGAATGGGGTTTAAACTTACAAAGAAATCCTCAGAAATACTTACCCAGTGGTCGAATTATTTATGCAGGTGGAGATGATTTTCTCGGAATTATTTACGATGCCAATAGTAAACAAGAACATCGTGAACCTCGTCAAATCAGTGGACAAGAATACCTGGAGTTTTTCTCTCATTTCAAAACAAGAGTTTGGAATCAAAACCAATATAAACCAATAACCCCCAGTGTCGGATTTGTTTGGGCCAGTTCCCAAGTTCCCCAACGGGATATTCTACAACATTGTCGAGAAACAGAACAATCTGCTAAAAAAAATGGTAAGGATCGTTTAGCCATTCGTTTACTTTTTAATAATGGAAATACTCTCCAATGGATTTGCCCTTGGTGGTTACTTGAAGAACAACTTTTTCAAAAGTATCGAGACAGAGATCAAGGTCAAAATTGGAACCACTTTTATCGGGATGTCATCACCCTAGAAAGTCGTCATGCTTTCACCAAACAACCCATGAAATTAGCTCTCGCTCTAATTAATATTTATTTTGGGACTCCAATACAAGAATTATTAGAAAATAGGAATAAATGGTGGAATTATCAGCATCAAGATGATATTTTACCTTTTAGCGGGATTTTCGGAGAACAAGAAAAGTTCTTAGAAAATAACCAAACATTTAATCAACAAAAGTTCGAGCAAGTGTTCACTCAATGGGTCATCAATCTCGCCAAAATAGGATTTTACTTAAATCGTAAATCATGAGCAAAACAGTAGCAATGAATCCCGCTTTTAACTATTTAATTATTATCGAACCCTTGGGACTTCTTTATGGCAGTGCGGGGGGATTTCTCTCTCCCGAAAACTTAGTCGGTCTTTCAAGAGAAAAATTTCCTCCCAGTGCTGCTACAGTCTCTGGATTATTTGCTGCCAGTTTAGGAAATGAAGCTATTCAAAAACTCCGTTTAGCCGGCCCATTTTGGGGGAAAATAGACCAAGTTTTTAGTCAAGTAGACGACCCCAAGTTACACCAAAACTTTTATGTTCCTACCCCATTTACTTACGTCTTAGATGAGGATACAGTTGATGATAAATTGGTTTATAATGATGCCAACAACAGTTGGATGAAAACCAAGCAAGATAGACAATTAAAAAAGAATGAAGAAAAAACATGGATAGCGATCGCTAATTGGAAAACTCCCATCAAAGTAGAAAAGTCTCCTTGGGAATTTTGCCCTCATCTCCATCCAAAATTAGAACCTAATGAACGGAGAGTAAAAAGAATAAATAATCAAGAAAATGATCCAGGTTCTTTATTTCTAGAAAATGCCGTTCAGATGGAACCAGATACTTGTTTAGTCTATTTATCTAATCTGGAATTAGAATCTAATATGGCAGAAAACCAAGCCTCAAAATGGTATAGATTTGGAGGAGAAGGACACATAGTAGATGTTAGCTGTATTCCTCTTAATGAAGACCGTCAAACCTTATTACAAGAGAAGATCCAAAATCAATTTGCTTTAATCACCCCTGGGGTTTGGGGGTCAAACCGTTTATCCTATCGAGAACCCATAGAATTAAATCAAAAAGATGCTCAACAAGCTCAACAATTAGACTCAGAAAACAACTCAAAAAAAGTATGGGAAATCAAAAGTATTTACACCAAGCGACCCCAACCATTTCGTTATCGTTTAGGAAATAGCAATGATCCTGAACAAACCAACATCAAAAGGCTTTCAAGAGGACGTTATGCGGTTCCAGCAGGGACAGTATATGTCTTGAATCAATCCTTAAACCAATCCTGGCAAGAATGGCCAGAATCTTGGTTTCCCAAGGAAGGCCCTTCATTAAAACGATGGGGATGTGGATTAGCTCTGCCACTTTTGACGTAAACTTTAACTAAATGTATCACGAAAACCTTAACTAATTTATCACGAAAATGTATCAAAAAGCTTACGGAATTATTGAAACATTAGCCCCTCTTCATGTGGGGGCAAGTGCCAATGAAGAAAACGGAAATCTCAACTTAATTTTTCGAGATCAATTTACCCAAACGGGGATTATTCCAGGGAGTTCTCTAAGAGGACGATTCCGCGCTGATTTACGAGGAGAAAGTAAAGATCATGGTCATTGGTATGGTCAAGAAGCTATCCCAGGAGAACCCGATAGTACCAGTGAAGGACTGGTTAAATTTGAATATGCGTCTATTGTGTGGATTCCTGTTTTTTGTCCTAATCAACCTATTGTTCGGGTATCGAGTCCTTCCTTATTGAAGCGATATCAAAAACTGACTCAACCTCAAACAAGACAAGTCGAATACATTGAACCTTATAGTTATTGTGGGAAGAAATCTAGTGATATTCTCTTTTTTAATTTAGGGTTTTTACCTTTGAAAAAAGAAGAGGAAAAACTCAAGAATTTTATCCCCTCAGAAGTTAGAGAATCTGAGTCGTATTTATTGTTAGTTGTTGACGATAATGAAATTTCAATGATTCATGATATGGCACTTTATCGCCAAAGTAGGGTTTCCTTAGAACCGAATCAGAAAAAAGCCAAGAAAGGCGCATTTTTTGATGTAGAAGCCTTACCAGAGGGAACAGTTCTAATCTTTCCTCTGGCTTTACGAAAAACCTTTGAACAAAAACCGATACAATGGGAGAATTTTATTAAGGCTCATGAAATAAAATCAGGGAAAGAATTATATTTTGGAGGCTTAGAATCCATTGGATTTGGACGAACAGAAGTTCATCTTAAATCTTGTCTTTCTGGTTCTACTAAACCTGTCGTGTAAAACTAACACTTTAAGGCTCTCCCGACATCTTAGTAGAAAATGTATGTCGGAGCTACAATCTTTAACATGGTGAGTTATGATGCGCCCTACAACTTATTAGTTTTCCCTCAAAATCGTTGCAGCGTCTAACCCATCCTACGAATCATAAACTGCTACAATCAACAATCAAAACTCAAATTAACAGTCATAACTTATGAGTAATAATCCTTCTTCAAAAATTGATAGCTGGCAACCTTACCATCTAGATCATTATGCCCAAGAATTAGTCTTAAAATATCGAAATTCAGAGAACGTTCTCAATGAATCCCATAAAATGAGAATGGCAGTGGCTTATGGTTTAGAAAGATTTTGGGGAGAACATCTACGGTTAAAACGAGACACAAAGAATCACGAAAAGGGGGATTATTGGCAAGATGTTTGGCAGACACTTCAAAAGATTTTAGAATCGGGAAATATTATTCTTCCGCATGATCCAATTCCATTAAACGATGACAAAAAAGCAACGGAAAAAATTAAAGAAATGTCCAAGAAAATCTGGAAGATGACTATTGAAGATCGTCGAGTAGCTTTAATGGTTTTAACACAATTATGTGAGGCGTTAGTCTGGTGGACACAACGTTATAAGATTCCTAAATTAACCAATAAGGGGGACTAAATTATGATTATGGCGAAAGCACTTCAAAAAGCTTATCAGGAGAAAGGGGAAGACATTGAAGTTCCTACAATAGATGAGTTTCCAGAGACAGATCCAGAAAGGATTCCTATGATGTACCGCGCCCAAATAGGTGGACGCTGTAGTTTACAATACGCAAGAGATAATACTCACTTAGAGCGATGGTTAAAAGAGTGGATTAATCCTAATCCGAATACCCATCAACCCAGTCATCAAATAGAACTTCCCCCACTAGGGTTAGACGGACATATTTATCGATTTCAAAGTTATCCTTTTTTTTTTCGAGTCATTAGTGATTGTGGACAAGATAGTATTATTCGTCCTCTTATTAATAACAAAGGGATTCCTTTTATTCCTGGGAGTAGTATTAAAGGATTATTTGAACGATTAACCCGTTCGCAGCAGATTAGTCAGGAATTAGTGGCTAAAGTTAAAGAGTATTGTGGGAGTCCTGATACTCAAGGAAGTCTCCGTTTTCATGGGGCATATCCTATTGGAGATTGGGCGGGAACTTTCCTTAAAAACTCTAATTCTTTAACCCAGAATCAATCCCCTTGTTATCGAATTACTGATGTTGTTCATCCTCAACAGGAAAAGCAGGTTAATGGTAAATTTAAGACAACTGCTATTGCTTCAATTAGTCTATATCAGCCAACTTTAATTTTTGAATTAAGTAGTATTTACCCTCTTGGTTTAGATGAATGGAAAAATATTGAGGGATTACTAAAAAGAGCATTACGTCAAGGGTTAGGAGGGAAAACCAGTACCGGATATGGATTATCTGGTAATCCTCAAAATCAATCTAGTTTGTGGCTTTTATTGGAGGGCAATGGCGTGAGTTCTCAACTCCGAAATGGAGTCCCAGAATTTCGCCCTAATTTATTTAAAGCTACGTTACGAGGACATACGAGACGACTCTTATCTGGTGTTTGTCAAAAAGAGAAGACTATTAAGGATAATATTAATTCTCTATTTGGATCTTCTAAAGGTTCAGGGAATTTTCAAATTTATTGGGAGAGTAAATCCTTAGATGACCAACAAAATCATGGGAAAGAAAAAACCCAAATTTACCAAACAAAAGGGATTCTTTATTTAGATGCACCTCCTCAAGAGCAAAAGTTATTAGAATGGGTGGTTAAATTTGCTTATATTATGGGAGGATTTGGAAAATCATGGCGTAGGGTTTACCATCCTCTTTTTAAATCAAACTATAAGGAACGAGCTATTGGCTGTCATTGGAAATGTCTTGATAGTGAACCTGAATTAATTATCCCTAAATCAGTAGAAGAATTAAAGACTTTTTTGCTAGATTTACATCAATTTTGTCAGCAATATTTAAAACCTGATAACTCTAAAAGTTCTCCTGATAAACCCGATAAAGAAGCATGGAATCCTAAAAGATTGTCTGTCTATAGTCAAATCGTTTCTACTTCACAAGCGATTGATTTATTTCATGACGAAAATTTTAAAACAACCCCTGCTATTGGAGGAAGAAAAGAGGGAGATAAATCTCCTACTTCTGTTAGTTATGTTTGGCATCGAATGCTACCCATTAATGGCACTCAATATTTAGAAATCATGACAATTTTTATTGGTGACGATTCTCCAAAAAATGATCCTTGGGTTAGAATGTCTAAAGAAGGAAAAGAGACATCTCAGTTAATTCCTTTTATCAAGGCACTTGAAAATAAAGGACTGAAGTGGACTTGGGGGAAAAAGTTTTCTTGATTTTTTTCTTAATATCTTTTAGTTTTATAAGGTTTACAATTTTACAATGGATTATTTTAATTTTTATGACTTAGGAGAAAAAATGAGTTCTATTCTTGCCCAAGTTTCTCCTCCTAACTTGCCTTCTCCTAATGTTCCTGTTCCTAACTCTTCTGTGCCATCCGCTCCTGAGCTAGATTTACTCCTGAAACAGATTGATTTTTTACAAGAGGCTAATCAACAACTCGCTAAATCTTTTCAATCTTTTGTTGATACAATAAAATGGACAATTACCATTGTTGGTAGTTTATTGGGGATTTTAGTTTTCTCCGCTAGGTCTATCTATAAAAATAACTTAAAAGAGGCAACTGATGAAATCACGAAAAATCTCAAGAGAAGATTAGAAAAAATTGTTGATAAAGAAATCGATGTTAGGTTAGCTGATACTGTTGAAAATCGACTCGATTTAGTTGAGAGAGTCTTGAATAAAGAGGCAATTCTTGACCAAGCTAAGTTAGTTTATTTACTTCCTAGTAATAATAGCTCTAGCAATCCTCCCGATGCTTATGAAATTTATAAGAACCTGAAGTTTAGAATTAGTTTTGAAACAAAAATTGACTCTCAAAATTTGTCTCAATCTATCGTTATTTTAGATTTTACTAATTTACCCAATTGTTCTGAGGATATTGTAAAATTGAATCTGGATAAAATTGTTCAAAAGTTACCTACTCAATCAGCACTTGTTATTTATTGTAATAAACAGTATAGTGCTATTAATGAATTTAGAAATCAATCAAATATTTCTTATTATGCTATTGCGAATACCCAAGTTTCTTTGATGGGTTATGTGATAGATTCAGCTTATATTCTTAAGGCATTAGCTTAGTGAACTTTTAACCTAGTTTCAAAGCAGTTATCTATATTTTAGTTCATTACAAAGTTATTATAACCATACTTCAAAAAAGCTTATGATGGTACTTATGGAGACAAAATCAACCATGTAAGCCATCATTTTCGCAGGGTCTTAGCTAAAAGTCAAAGATAGCACAAACCAACCTGAGAAAGAAAAAAAATAACACCCACCAAGTCGCTAAAATCGCAATAATAATATCAACACTTAAATAAGCTAAGTAACTGGTCGTCGATGTAGTCTTCAAAGCTCGTTTGACGATAAAAACCGTGACAAAAAAAGAAAGGCTGTCAAATAAAGCTCAGAGGAAGCCGACTTAAAATTGAATCAAAAAATAGTGTAATTTTTCATCTCAAAGGAGATTCTTGGGATAAGCTGTTAACAGAGCCAACCAATAGCAACTAATATTGAGAGAAACAAAAAAAATAAAGAGCTTAGGGAAGAATTGCTTAAATTCGCCTCTCGTTGCTTCATAATAATCTAACAGTTTCGTTAAAGATTGTTTCCAAATAGCAACAATGGTTTGTCTTCTATTTTGGGCTAATCTTCGATTGAATTTCATCTCAGTAATTTTCCCCGTTATTTTCTTTGATTTTAACCTTGGTAGTGGGAAAACTATAAACTAAGAAATACTATTGTCATCCCTAACATATTGACCATGCCAAGCAAGAAAGTCCACGTAAACGAGTACACTGTCAGAGCGCATGAGCGAGAGATCCACACCCGAACCTTTAAGTTCTTATGTTCTTATTGCCATGAAACTT
>NZ_JAYGHQ010000045.1:0-9689 GCF_034931425.1 Crocosphaera sp. XPORK-15E | reverse complement strand
TCTGTTTCGGGGCGTTTATGGGTATTACTGTACCCCCTTGGTTAGAAGGGGGTTACAGCAACAAAAAGTTAACCCAAACTCAAGCTGAGTCCCTAAACTGGGCTATGAGTGGTGAGGGGAAATATGCCCGTCAGATTATGGAGTGGAATAAAGGGTATTTTGCGAATTGTGAACAAGATGTGCAGAAATTAGGGGTAAAATTAAGTTATGGAACACAAGAACGAATTAATGGGTTTTGTGTTGTTTGGGTAAAACCGCCTGGGCAGAGGGCATTGTCTAGATAAAAAGACGCTTTGTCATCTACTAAGAGTCGGAAAAATTCAAAAAAACTTAAAATCATGGTAATTTAAAGGGGTAACGTTGGTTAATTAACCCCTTATTTCAAAGAGGAAATAGCAATGGAACCTGTGACATTAACAGCTAGTGCGATCGCTGCCTTAGCCTTCAGCAAAGCCTTTGAAAAAACTATCGAAAAGTTTACCGAATCTGCTTGGAATAAGATTGATGACTTGAGAAAAATGGTGTGGGATAAGGTTAAATCTCGATTTCAAGCTGATAAAGCACTTGAAGGAGCAGCGAAAGGTTCTGAGGAAGATGTAGAAACTGTAGGCGACTATCTCAAGATTATTATGAAGGAAGAACCGGAATTTGCTAAACAACTAGAAGTTGTAGCGCAAGAAATTAGTGCAGGAAAGCTTCAAGATAACAGTACGATGACTCAAATTAATAAAGATAATGCTAGAGGATTTCAAACCAAGGTAGAGGGGGGAAAAGCTTATATTGGCGAAATTCACATTAATGAAAAATCTAGTTAATTGGGTTCTCCCAAATCTCGTGTTGCTTTAATTCCTCTGTTTTTTGCTGCTTGTTTTCTATTTACCTTATTCTCCTGTAACAAGAAGTTTTCATTTATCGGGCATGAATCAAAGCAATAAAGATAGTAGTAGAGGCTATCAAACTGATAATAAAGGGACTGCCTATGTAGGCGATATAACAATTAATCAGCATCAGCAATTATCAAAAGAACAAGCTCAGATGATAGCAAAGCTTGTTGTGAAAGAGTTAGCCTCAGAGGAGAAAAAACAAATCAAAGAACAAGATAAAATTCAGCAACAAACAGAAGAAATAAATGAAAATTTGAAGAAAATAGAAAGGCAATCTCCCGACCCAAATCGCCGTTCTCTAGGATTTGATGACTGGATTCGTGAAATTGATTTTGATGAAGCCAAGAATCTTTTTGATGATATTTTGAAAAATTTTCAAAGAAGGCAGGGTGCCGTTTTATTATTAATGCACGAAAGCGAATCAAAGCGAGGGGATATTTATCTAGAGGAGATTAAAGATAGCCTGAAAAAACTTAAGACCGACTTTAAACCTTATTCGATTGGACTGTCCTCGGACAGCTTACTTGATGAGGAAGGCTTACTCAATAAAATAGCTAGTTTCTTTGGCATCAGTGAAAGAGATAATCAAGACCAAAAAATTGAGGAAATTATCACGACAATTGGGGATTCTATTCGGCATGGAACAATTCTATTTTTTCATTTAAGTCAATGGGATGAATTGGCAAGTCCATCGAAAACACTAATCTGGTTTATTCAGGATTTTTGGCAACCTTTGTTACTGAAGATTGCCTCGGTATGTAGCACGAAAAAGTATCGTCAAGTTAAGATAATTACCGTGATAGATTCACCAGGAATTTTAGAAGAAGATTGTTTAGAACTGCCTTTTATCCGTAGATTTGATCCGTTTAAAATACAAGAGATTACGGAAAAAAATGTGATTGAAATTCCGTTAAGAAACTGGAAGCTAGAGGAAATTGATGATTGGTTAGCTTTGCATACCACAATTGAAGATAATGAAAAGATTGCAAAAGAAGCTAGACTAATTTATCGAAGAAATAACAGAGGTGATCCTCAAAAAACCTCCGAAGCGTTAAAGAAAATATGGTTTAAAAATTGCCCCATAAATCTATTCAATGAAGCAGGATAAATCCTATGAAATACGAATTTAAAGACGACCCTAATCTTCAACCAGAAAATCCTCACGAGGCTGCCCCAAAAAACCCTGAACCCTACATCATCACCCCAGAACTAAAAAAGGCAGTAAACTTAGCTATTTATTTACGGCGGCCTTTGCTATTAGAAGGGGAAGCAGGTTGCGGAAAAACCCAACTTGCCCGTGCCGTCGCCTATCAATTAGGCTTACCTTATTATCGTTGGAATATTCGCTCAACCACTAAAGCACAGGATGGATTATATAAATATGATGCTATTGGTCGATTACATGATGTTCAAATTTTAGAAAGGCTGGGTAATATTTCAAAAGAAATGCAACAGAAATCTTCGGAAAATCTAGGGTCAGATAACGTAAAAAAAATCAAAAAAAGAAATCCTCAAAATCCAGGAGATTATATAGAATTTGGAGAAATCGGTAAAGCCTTTAAAGTAAAAGAATGTCCAGCCGTTGTTTTAATTGATGAAATTGACAAAGCAGAACTAGATTTTCCTAATGATTTATTGACCGTGTTAGATAAGCCTTGGGAATTTGAAATCCCCGAAACTGGAGACGTTATTCCTGCTAACCATCAACCTATTGTTATCATTACGAGCAATAAAGAAAAAGGGAATCTTCCTGCACCTTTTTTACGTCGTTGTCTTTATCACTATGTTAAATTTCCTGACGAAATACAGCTAGAGAGAATTGTCAAGATTCACGATCAATATGGTGAACAGACCGAATCTCGAAAGCGTCTAGATGATACTTCATTAAAAAAAGTGATTGACTTATTTAGAGAAATTCGGGAAGATGGATTATTTAAAAATCCTGGCACCAGTGAATTTCTCGATTGGATTGAAGCCTTAACCAATTTTCAAGAAACAGGGCAAAAAATTCCTTATCCTGTAAAAAATCTATCTTTGCAGAATTTACCATATAAAGAACTTCTTTTGAAAATCCGCGCAGATTGGGATAAATTTGAACCAGAGGGAACATAATAAAAGTCAGTAGGAGTTAACGGAATTAACCCTCAATCGAAAATAAAAAACCTGTGCTGAAGCCAACCGAAGTCTCTAAAATCTAACATCTAAAATGTCCTCCTTTAACCCTGATGAAATCACCCGCCAAATCTTCCGTCAAGTCAGACAGGAATTAAATTTAGGTATGGGAGAATATTTGGCTGCTTTAGAAGCAATCAAGGGAGGATATGGAACACAAAATGAATCAGATTTACAGGAAGTTTTACAATTACTTTGGTGTCATTCTGTTGAAGAACAAGCACAATTTCAACTAGAATGGAAAGAGATAGTGGTGATTAAAGAAGCATCAATAAACCCTCCCATAATCGAATCCGATAATTTCTCCCCGACAACGACCAATAAAAAGCCAGATATTTCTGCTCCTTTATCTCAAGTTCTGCCTAAAATATATACCCCTCAACCGATAAAACATCTAGCGGGTATTCCTGTACAGTCTCCCCCCTTCAAACCCGTCCAAGACCAATCCGCAACGCCTTTTCACACCTATTATCCTGTGACACGCCGGACAATGGCTTACAATTGGCGGTATCTTCGTCGTCTCATTCCTGATGGCCCTGAAGCTGTTTTTGATGTGGACGCAACGATTAAACTAACGGCTGATCAAGGTTTTTTTCTCAAACCAGTTTTCATCAGAGAAAAGCGCAATAATGCCCATCTATTACTACTTATTGATCAAAATGGTTCAATGACTCCCTTTCACCATTTTACTCGTGACTTAGTAGAAACAGCTAAATATGAAAGTACCCTGAGTCCAGAACGAGTAGATGTCGCTTATTTCCACAATATTCCGGCTGAATATGTCTATCAAGATGTTTATCTAACCCAACCGATGCCCTTGGTTGAGGTGATGGAAAAATGTGATAGCAATACTAGTATTATAATTATCAGCGATGCAGGAGCAGCTAGAGGTTATAGACGTTTACCACGAATTCGGGAAACCACTAGGGTTCTGCGTCAACTCAAGCGTTACACTAATGAGGTTGCTTGGTTAAACCCTATGCCTCCTGAGAGATGGGAAGGTAGTTCTGCCCAAGTATTGCAGTATCTGATTCCTATGTTTCCCTTAGATGATGAAGGATTAAGCCAGGCTATCGACGTAGTACGGGGACAAATCAGCTATCAATCATTAATATGAGCAAAATAACTCAAGAGAGCTTAGCTAAACAACAAATTGAAAGTTTTGTCGAGCGATTTGACTCCTCTTATCGTGCTTTAGTTTATCATGCCGCTTTGCCCTTTGTTCTAACCCCTGAATTACTCAATTATCTACGAATACAATTCCTGGCTGGCGAAACGGTTTGGGTAGCTGAAGTGGATTTTTTACTATCTGATTTATGTCAGCCTGTAGGCTATGAACTTTATGTGATGAAGACGGATATTCGTGCCTATGCGCTGAAGCAATTAAGGCAAGAATTTGGTGCTTCTCGTATGCAAGCGGTAGCCCGTCGTCTTATCAATTATGTTCGTTATTTAGCTAAAAACAATCCCTTCATCGGTAAACAAGAATTACAGGCACAACAATGGGCAGCAATGGTATATTTAGAGGATGAACGGGAAAATGCCGTTAAAGAAATTGCCCAAGAATTCTCTAAATGTGTCAGTTCTGCTCAACAAAAGCGATTAGCAAGGATTGTTCAAGAATTAGAACCTCAAATACAGAGTCATCCAGAACTACTGGCTTATGCAGAAGAAGTCACTAGCGTTCTGCGAACCCAGACAACAGTTGAGGCGGTAGAAACTGTTCCATTGGAAGTTCTTCAGTCCTTTAATTTACAGTTATTTCCGGTAGAAGTCGCTACGATTATCTTTGAACGAGAAGAAGAACTACTAAATTTAGAATTTGAAACCGTATTTGTCAATAATCGTGGTGAAATTATTCAAACACTGCCATGTTCCGCTTACTATTACAAGGAATCTTTAGACATAAAAAACCGTAATGAAGACGGTTTGAAGTCATTTGTGGGGAATGATGATATAAAGTCATTCGTGGGGAATGATGATTTAAAGTCAGAAGTAGACAATAATGACAGAGAAAGTGAACCCACCCAAACCGTTGAACCCTTAACCATGATCTATATCCCTGAAGGGGAATTAATTATGGGGTCACACTCTGATGAAAAAGATAGATATGACGATGAAACTCCACAACATCGGGTAAAAATTGCTCCCTTCTACATGAGTCAAACCCCCATTACTCAAGCTCAATGGCGGGCGATCGCTTCCTTACCTCAAGTAGAACGAGAACTCAACCCCAACCCTTCACAATATGAAGGAGATGAGAACCCTGTGGAAAATATTGACTGGGGTGATGCCATAGAATGGTGCGCTCGTTTATCCATTTATACGGGAAGGGAGTACCGTTTGCCGTCAGAAGCAGAATGGGAATACGCTTGTAGAGGGTTTGAGACTCCCCCAGTAATAATTTCCGATGGTGAGGACATAGAAGGACAAAATACCATCAATACAAAGGTATATCCCCCCTTTCACTTTGGCGATACCATTACAGATAAGTTAGCGAATTATGATGCGTCCGTGACTTATGCGGATGAACCTAAAGGGGAAGACCGAAGCAAAACAACTCCTGTAAGGACTTTTAAACCCAATGCCTTTGGTTTATACGATATGCACGGCAATGTCTACGAATGGTGCTTAGATCCTTGGCATAGTGACTATAATGGCGCACCATCGGATGGAAGGGTTTGGGATGAAGAAAATCAACAAGAAGATTACTATCAAGATATTGTAAAGAATATTAAACAACTATTGACAGATGAACGAAATCGTGTAATACGCGGCGGTTCGTACGTCAATTCTCCGCGCTACTGCCGTTCGGCTTTCCGCAACTACTTCAGCGCGCGTGGCTACGACTATGGTTTGCGAGTTGTGTGCGGTCTCCCCAGGACTTAGTTCCCCTTTGTTCTATTGCTCTTTTGCCCTTTGCCCTCCGCGTTTTTTTTGCCCTTCTTTACAAAACTTAATATATTGGTAACAAAAAGCAATAAACAGTTAGATTTATTGAAATTATTAAGCCTATTTTTCTGTCATAATCATAAATCTGTGCCAAGGAAATTGAGGGTTAAATGATTCATGGGTGAATTGCCAGTTATTCAGAAAACTTACGATTTTGTTAAATGGTTTGTGCCGATTTTAAATAAGTTGCCGCGTGACCATAAATTTATGTTAGGCGATAGAATGATAACTGAACTTTATGAGTTATTAGAAGGATTAGTTAAAGCGAGATATGCTAAAGATAAGTTAACCCAGTTATCAGACTTAAATACCAAATTAGACATCTTAAGATATCAGACTCGGTTGCTGTCTGATTTTGAGTTAATTTCAGTTGAACGTTATCAATATATTAGTCAGCAATTACAGGAAATTGGAATAGAATTAGGTGGATGGATTAAACAGCAAAAACAGTCAAGTTATAAACCAAGAAATAATAATGAGACTTATTATCAAAACAGTGAAATTTTAAATTAATGGACTTACGCACTATCACCGAAAAAAAACGTTTTGTTCTTCTTTCTCAGAAGCTAAAATGACCTAATTTCGTTGGTAAAAATGGGTTTTTGCGTAAGTCCTGAAATTAATGGACAATGAGCAATGAATAATGAATTAGCTGTCACGCATCTAAATTAGTCATTGTGACTGATAACTGTTAACTGAAATGACTGATACCAAATCCGCATTTCAAAGGCTAGTTACCAAAAACCCATCAAACCCTGTAGAGACGTTGTATACAACGTCTCTACGTTAATATACTTTCTAAAACGGATTTGGTATGATGGGGTGAGGGTTTGTTTCCGCGCTTTGCTAATATACAGTTTAAATGCGTCTTAGCTTAATGGACAAATAATACTTAAACAAAAATCATGAAACGATTTGGTAATATTTTCCCGAAAATAATTGAGTTTGAGAATCTTTTAGAAGCCTCAAAGAAAGCGCAAAAAGGCAAGCGTTTTCGAGATAGTGTTTTAGAATTTAATGAGAACTTAGAAGGCAATTTACTCAAACTACAAAACAAACTGAAAACGCAAACCTACAAACCAGGGGATTATCATACATTTAGAATTTATGACCCTAAACCCCGTTTAATTTCTGCTGCTCCTTATCGTGATAGAGTGGTTCATCATGCTCTTTGTAATGTGATTGTGCCATTGATAGAAAAAAGTTTCATTCCTGATTCTTATGCTAACAGAAAAGGTTATGGAACCCATCGAGCCTTAACGCGATTTATTGGGTTTGCCCGTTCCAGTCGTTATGTTTTACAATGTGATATTAAGAAGTATTTTCCCAGTATTGATCATCAAATTCTTAAAGAACAAATTCGTCATTATTTAAAATGCCCAGAAACTCTATGGCTAATTGATACTATCATTGACAATAGCAATGAACAAGAACCCGTTCATGAAATTTATCCAGGAGATACATTATTAACCCTATTAGAACGAAAAAAAGGACTACCCATAGGAAACTTAAGTAGTCAGATTCTCTGTAACGTTTTTTTGAATAAATTCGACCATTTTGTTAAAGAAGATTTAAAATGTAAGAAGTATTTAAGATATGTAGATGATTTTGCTTTGTTTTCAGATGATTGGGATTATTTAGCAGCAGCGAGACAAGAAATTGAGGCATACTTGACCACGTTAAGATTAACAGTGCATCCAATAAAAAGTCAGTTGTTTGAGACAAAACATGGAGCCAATTTTTTGGGTTTTAGGGTGTTGCCTAATCAAGTTAGAGTTAGGAATGATAACTTAAGGCGATCGCGTCAAAGATTAATAGATTTACAATATGATTATCGTTATGGCCAAATATCTTTAGAAAAATTGGTACAACGGTTACAAAGTTGGGAAGCACATCTAAAACATGGTGACACTTATCGACTGAGACAAGATATTTTTGAGCATTGGACGTTTCAGCGACAAGATTGGCCTTTTCCAAAGAAAATCTAAAAATTGAGCGCAAATGTGCCTAAATATCCGATAATAAAAGATGGGACAGGCATGAGAAAACGCGGCGGTTCGTACAACAATAATCCGCGCAACTGCCGTTCGGCTAACCGCAACAACAACAACGCGCGTAACAACAACAATGGTTTGCGAGTTGTGTGCGGTCTCCCCAGCACTCTTTTATTCGAGAGCCAGTTAATGGGAATTAATTGGGAGTGTCCTAAAGAGTCCAGACCTGTTCCGGTGGTTAAAAGCCCAAAAATAAATCAGATTGGAGAGCTTAGTAGGGTCAAACCGAAACGTTTTCCAATTTACAATATTTTTGATAAAAGATTTTCTTTCTGTTATAATATTGATAGAAATAACTCCAAATTTTTATTAATAATTAGGAAAGTTAATTCAATGTTACAATCAGTCGAAGGAATTTATAGAAAAGGGAAGATTGAACTTTTAGAAACTCCAAGTAACCTAGAAGAAAGTCCGGTAATAATCACATTTTTAGGAGATCATTCTGTCAAAATAGCACCTCAATTGATGTATTTTGGGATGTTCACCGGGGGCAATCAATCTACAGATGAAGATTTCTACCTGGCAGAATTTCGTGTCAATTCAGATGACAAGTTAGACGCTTAATTGTTTGGTAGGTTTAATCAAATCAGGAATATTAAGATTATAAAAGTCCAGGAATTATCTAAAAATTTCTGAGTAGAATCAAAGCAAAACATTTTCCCAATTTACAATATTTTTGCCGAAAAATGGCACAACTCAAGATTAAGCGAGAATCAAAGCAAGTTCAAGGGTATGTAGAAGACTTAAATGGTGTCTCCTTAGACATGATTTTAATACCCTCTGGAAGTTTTATGATGGGTTCCCCTGAAACTGAGGAAGATAGTAGAGACTCAGAAAGACCACAGCATCAGGTTACAGTGCCGATGTTTTTTATGGGACGCTACCCCATCACTCAAGCGCAATGGAAAGCCGTTGCTGCTATGCCACAAATAGAGAAAAAGCTTGAATCTGACCCATCTTATTTTAAAGGAGATAAGCGACCCGTTGAACAAGTTAGTTGGTATGATGCAATAGAATTCTGCGCTCGTCTATCGTTTCATACAAAACGTAATTATCGCTTACCCTCCGAAGCAGAATGGGAATATGCTTGTCGTGCAGGAACCACCACACCCTTTCATTTTGGGGAAACGATTTCTACCAAGTTAGCCAACTATAATGGCTCATCTGAGCAATATGGGGCTTATGGGAGAGGGGAAAAAGGAGAGTATCGAAAAGAAACAACAGAGGTTGATTTCTTTGACGTGGCTAATTTATTTGGACTGAGTGAGATGCACGGCAATGTCTGGGAATGGTGCTTAGATCCTTGGCATAGTAACTATCATGGTAATCGCGCACCAACAGACGGAAGCGTTTGGGATGAAAAAAATCAACAAGAAGATTACTATCAAGATATTGTAAAGAATATTAAACAACTATTTACAGATGAGCGAAATCATGTAGCCCGCGGTGGTTCGTACGACTATGGTCCGCGCAACTGCCGTTCGGCTAACCGCGGCGGCAGCAGCGCGCGTCACAGCAGCGGCGGTTTGCGTGTTGTCTGCGGTCTTCCCAGGTCTTCTTAGCTCTTTGCTCTGGTTGGTGCATACTTCGACCAAGCTCAGTACAAGTCTCGACTCCGCTCGATAAC
>NZ_JAYGHQ010000044.1:0-9860 GCF_034931425.1 Crocosphaera sp. XPORK-15E | reverse complement strand
AGGTGAGTCATCCATACTGGCAAGCGAAAATTTGGGGATTACTTCATGATCCGGCACTCAAAGCGTTATATCCGTCTATTCAGATGAATACAGAAGGACAATGGGATATTTTAGCTTGTATGGAGGGATGGACATCTCCCAAACCCAAGGGAAAACAATTTGGAGATTGTCCTTTACAAGTTAATTGGTTAAAATACGTCGGACTATGTGATTTAATCTCATCAGCAAGCGATCGCAGTACCATCGGCAGACTAGACCCTAAATATAGCGCAATTCAATATACAGAAAACGGCTTAGATATTCATCATCTGCTGTCAGGAAAACCCCAAACTCTCAAAGTAACAGAACAATTACATCAACGTTTACAACAAGGAAAGCGCAAAGAGTTTTTAGAAGTAACAGAAAGAGAGATTTTAAACGCAATCAAAGAGATAAAGGATCCGAAGACAGTATTTTGGTGGTTATGGCGATGTTATCCTGAAAAATTAGCACAAATTGATCCTAATATTGCCCTACTTCCGGCAGAAACTCGTCTTCCCGATGGGTCATTATGGAGTCATGTCAGTATGACATCAGCTTTAGCAGGTGCATTAGCAGGATATTATAAGAATAATGAAGATTATCCTCAAAAAAATAAAACATTCTCTAATTATTCCCGTCCTCATCTCGTTACCATTACTTTTACCCCTGTTCAAGAATTAATCAAAGCAAGTCGTAAAATGCGAGATTTTTGGGCAGGATCTTGGATTTTACACTATTTATCTGCAAAAGTTTGTTGGGAACTTGCTAATAAATATGGGCCGGACACCATACTCTATCCTTGTTTGTATGATCAACCCTTAATTGATCATTGGTTATTCCAAACTTATCCTAACTTTGATATTAAATCACCTAAAACTGAAAAATTACTAACTGCAGGTTTTCCGAATGTTATTGTCATGGTACTACCTGATAATGGAAAAACTATTGATGATCAAAAAGATAACCCCATTTATGCGGCGACGCAATATGCTAAACAAGTTCTTTTAAAAACATGGAAAGAGTTAGGAGATGAAGTTTTAAAATGCTTACAGGAAGGAAATGAAGAACGCAAAGGTTATGAACAATGGAAACACATTAACCCGAAAACATGGCAAGGATGGTTAGATACACAATGGCAATATTATTGGGTATCCTACCCTGTTGGATATTCTAACGCAGATTTAAGCCAGTCCCCTCGTAAAGAGGATAACTTTGAAACATGGGTAAAGCAACAAAATCTATTTACTAATCTTACTAAAGAAAAAGAGATTTTATTTGAACCCAATGAAGAACAATTTATCAGAGAAATATTTAACTTAACTGAAAATACTGATCAAAACTGTTCTAAACAACCGAATATGAATGTGGGTTCATGGTGGGGGTATCTCTTTAAACAAATGGGGAATAGTTTAAAGGCAGTTAAAAACGCTAGAAATTGGGAACTTCCGACCGTATTTACTCCTCGTTCTACCATTTCAGGTTTAGGTTCAGTGGTATGTCCAAATTCAAAAATAGAATCTCATGATTGGATAAAAGAAGGGGAAACTAAATCTTTTTGGCAACAAAACTATAACCTATTTGATGGAATTGAACAATTAAATGCAAGTGAAGTCGTTAAGCGTGGATTACATCAGATTTTAGGTAAAATTTTATATCCAGATGATGATGAGATTAGTTCAAAAGTTGAACAATACTACCCTGATTTAAGTTCAGGAGTAGCAGGATGGTTACGATCTTTCGATGAATCCCAAAGATCAGACATGATCAAATACTATAAAGCAATTTGTAAAGATATTTCAGATAACTTTAATTGGGTAGCAAAAGCAAAACATACTCCTTGGGGAATTCCCTTAATTGATAATAATACACAATATACTCAGTTACCTAATCCTCGCTTGTTAAATGCAGGATGGCTAATTGAAGATTATACATCTCAAGATAAAGATAAGAAAGATAAAGAGTTAAAAAGACTTCGTGAGACGATTTCTCACTATTTTTCTACAGGTAAAAATCCGACAGATTGGTATGTTTTAGCCGCCGGTGATGGTGACGGTATGGGAGACTGGTTAACCGGAAGTAAATTACAACCATATAAAGATTATATGCCTCAACAATTACTTGATAAAATTCCTAGTATGCCAGAATATTATCAAATTCCCATAGAAAATTTTATACAGGTTAAAAAAAGAATGGGACCGGCTACCCATAGTTCTTTAAGTCGTGCATTACTTGATTTTTCTAATCAATTAGTCCCTTATTTAACCGAAGAAAGATATGCAGGACGCTTAATTTATAGCGGTGGTGATGACGTTTTAGCCTGTACTAATCTTTGGGAATGGGATAACTGGTTATGGGATATTCGTCAATGTTTTCGAGGGGATAAAGATCCTTTAGGATTTGATGATGATGGTAATTTTAATTTAGGGAACTGTGAATTCAAAAACGATGGCGATTATTGGCAATGGAATCAGAAAACTAAACCCCAAAATTTAACCAGTCGTCCTTTATTTACAATGGGAGGTGAAGCAACAATTAGTTTTGGAATTGTGATTGCTCATCATTCTGTGCCTTTAGCTATTGCTTTAGAAAATTTATGGAAAGCAGAAGGTAAAGAAGAAGGAGCGAAAAAACATAAATCTCCCGATGGAAAAGTCAAAGATGCTGTACAAGTAAGAGTATTATATGGCAATGGAAACATCCTCAAATCTACAGCAAAATTTGATATTTTTTATCAATGGCAACGTTTAATTCATCTAAATCAGGAGATAGAACCCAGTTTATTTGAACAAGCGGCTACTCTTTTTGAACAACATCCCATTCCTGATTATAAAGCTATCGAACCTTGGACAAAAGCCTTCTGTAGTCGTAGAGAACAACTGAAAACAGATACTTCAGGGGAATTTCAAAAAGCTTTAGTTACCTTGTTTCAAAACTTATGGTTGACAACTCCTGAAAAAGAGTTAGAAACAGAAGAAAAAAAATTAGAAACAGAAGTCAAAAATTGGCTGAAGTTAGCGGCTTTTGTGCTTCGTAATCGTCAAATCAAAATCGGAGGACATCAGTAATGTATTGGTATACTCTCACCCCATTAGATGTGATTCTCCTGCGAGATGCCAAACCCTTTACCCCTGGCGAAAGGGCGTGGGCCGGCAGTATCTTTCCTCCCAATGGTCACACAGTTGCGGGTGCATTGCGTAGTCTTATTGATAAAAAAGATTTTGAAATTAAAGGGGTATTCTTATGTCGAGAAGACAAGGATAAAAAAAAGACTTTATATTTTCCCCGCCCCCTTGGATGGGTGGGATTAAAACCATTGATTCCCCTTCATCAAGAATGGAATACTAACTCACCCTTTCATCATGCAATGTGGGATCAATCTCAACCTTGTCCCCTTGTAACCTTGTCTAAAGATTCCGAAAAAGATGATAAAAATTATCGTCAATATTTGCCTTCTGATGCTGTTTTATTTTATCTTAAAAATGGGTACTTTGAAAAGGAACATTTACTTCTACCAACAGATGATAAACACAATCCCGAATATGAACCAGAACAACCCTGGAAAATTGAAACTCGTTCCCATAATTCTATCGAAGATAATAGCAAACAAGTTAAAAATGCTGATGGTTATTTTGTCGAAAAAGCAGTTAGAATGGCATCAGGATGGCACTTAGCAATTGGACTCAATTATCAACTAGATACCCCTGCTACGATTCGCTTAGGAGGAGAAGGTCATCGAGTCTTAATTCAAGCTTGTGATGAATTAGGCAATCAATGGAAATCACTGCATAATCAATCAAATGAAAACTTTAAAAAAGAAGGAAAAAGTATTGCTTATTTAGTAACACCAGGAGTCTTTGAAAGAAAACATAATGGTCAAGCGATGTGTAAACCCTATCCTTGGGAATGGAAACTCGCTCATACTATTAATAATAACCAAAATAAAGATGATCCCAGTCGAGTTTTAGTTAGTGTTGCTACTGCAAAAGCTGTTCCGATTAGTTGTCGAATACGGGATAAAAATGATAATAGCAAAAGTATTCCTGCACCGCAAGTTTTTGCTGCACCCATGGGAACACAATATTATCTTAATAAACCTTGCTATTTATATGCTAATCCTGATAATCCTGAAACTCAGTCATTCAAAGGAAATAAAGAAGCTAAAGCTTATCATCGAGCAAAAGGGTTACTAGATTTAGGTTACTCCGAATTATTATGGATTAAATGGAAGGAGAATTAATTATGGCTAGTATTATTTTATCTTTTGTCGGAAAGCAAGATCCAGCATCTGAAAGTACAAACGAAGAGGGATCAATTGTCACTTTAATTCGTCATTTACTTAAAAGTGACTGTTCTATCAAAAAAGTATTATTACTTTATAGTGAAGATACTAAAGGAAATGCTCTTTTAACTCAAGAATGGTTACAACAAGAGGATTTTCAGCTAACGATTGATCAAGTGGAATTAATGGCTGTTTCTCCTTCTTTATCAGAAGATCCTGTTGACGTTAGGTTGGCAACTCAAGAAGCCAATAAAGGGTTAAAACAAGTTTGGGGTTTGAAAGAGAATAATGATATCTTTGAGTTTAATTCATCCTCTGGTACACCATCAATGAAAACCGCTTGGGGAATTTTACAAGCTTCTGGTTACGGAAAAAATACTCGACTTTGGCAAGTTAGAAATCCTAAAACCATGAAAGAGTCTCAATTACTTGTTTTTGAAAACAATGTTAATGTCTTTAAAAATGAATCAGATTTTAGTGTCATCAAGAAACAACTGCAAAACTATAATTATGGAGGTGCATTACAAACATTAAAAAATAGCGATTTTGATAGTCACGTCGCTCAAGCTTTACTAGAATATGGTTATTATCGTTTAGCTTTTGATTTTAAATTAGCTAGAACTGTGATTCAACCCTATCAACAACAAGTTAAACCAGAACTGTTACAAAATATCAACGAGTTGTATAATGAGCATATATTAGAACTATTACAAGAAGCCTATTACAAAAGCATTATTAAACTTAAAACCAAACAATATGCTGATTTCCTAATCTTGTTGTTTTCTTTTCAGGAAAATGTCCTTAAATTTTTAGTTAAGCAACAACTTTTACAAGCCAACTTTAAAACGCTAGATTGGCAACGTACAGAAAACCAAATTCGTTCTAAGATTGAACAAAGAGAATTAAATAAATACCTTAAAGCTTATCGATATAATGGACAATCATTAAAATTAGACGAAAAAATTAATCGAATTGTTATGCTGGCTATTTTAGAACATTTTTCTGATCTAAGTTCTGTAATCTTACTATTAAAAGAATTAGAGAACTCTTGTCAAGATAGAAATGACTTAGTTCATAATCTTAAAGGAATCTCAGAACTTGAAAATGAAAAAGAAATTATCAAAACCATGCGTCAAATTATGGAATTTGTAAAACCAGATTTTGAAACAACGAACCCCTTCAATTCACTCAATGAACAAATTCTCGATCAATTAACACCAATCGTAAGAGGTTAAATCCATGAAAGATTTTCGCTTAGGTTACTTATACAGCTTATCTCCTATTCATTGCGGTGGGGAAGGAGATATCGGAAACATTCTAGAAATTTCCCGTGAAGTTCATACCAATTTTCCCTATATTCCTGGGTCATCTTTACGGGGAAGTATCAGAGATGAAGTTCAATCATTAGATACTAATGCTGCTAATAATTTATTTGGCAAAGAACTTGATAAGGAAGGACAAATGGGAGTTCATCAAGTCTGGTTTGGGGATGCACGGTTATTATGGGTTCCCATGAGAACTATGCCCCTTAATGGTGGCACAGATATCTTTACTTGGGTTAGTTGTCATTCTTTAATTCGAGATCATGCCATTATTGCTAAATTATCCTTTACTACTTTTCCCGATCATCCTGTGGGGAGTCGTCCTGGAAATTATCTTGTTGCTGATGCGGAAATAAATGTATCTGCACTTAATCCCAAACAAAAAGAAGCGATCACCTTTTTAGGAAAGTTTCCTGATTCTCTCAACGATTCTGTTAAACCAACTTGGGAAACCAATCATATCATTCTTCCTGATTCTGATTTTCAAGTCTTAATGGAACATTCTCTTTGGACACAGGTAAGAAATAAAATCCAAGAAGAAACAAACGGAGCAAATCAAGCAGGTTCAGCAGAAGTTTTTTGGACAGATATTTGTATTCCTCGTGATACTATCTTCTATAGTCCTTGGGGTTATAATTTATCAAAAGAAAATCCTATCAGTTCTGCTGAACATGAACTTTTAATACAAGTTCTTCAGGGATTAATTCAAGTTGGTGGACAGGCCAATGTTGGTCGAGGATGGGTACAAAGTTGGGTTAATAACAACACTTCTCCTCTTGGTCAAAATTCAGAAAAATCAGTTCTAGTCTAAGCCTAAATTATGTCTAGTAAAAAACGCAAATCTTCTCAATTTCCATCTCACAATAAATCTTCATCTCCTACGATGAAAACTACTCATCCTCAAGCTGAGCAAAATCTTATATTTGCTCCAGAAAATACGGTTTCTTCTACCCCTTCTACTATGACAAATTTTCAGAGAGTCCAACCAGAAAAAATGAGTTTATCTGCTCATGAGAATATTCAATATTATCTTGAAAAAGAAAAGAAAACCCATCTCTCTCAAGAGGACTTGAATGCAGTATTACGTCTGTCTCAACACTTAAGACTTTTTGGATTACTTTCAGCAGTAGGATATATTAATCAATCGAACGATCAAGAAGGAAAAGTTCGCCAAAGAACCGTCCCTATTTGGCATTGTTTATTAGGAAAATTAATTGCTCCTACAGAAGACTTAAGTAAACGGCAACTCATGGAAAGAATTGTTGACTTAACTAGAAATAAACCAACAGAATATATGGCTTTGTGGCGCAAATCTCTATTGTTAACATCGCAATGGAATTTTTGGGCAAGAGCCTATTCTCAAGATTAAAATTTAACCCATTTATTGAGCAGTAAGCAGTCTTTAGAACATTATGTATACAGGAACTAAATTAATAGAACTTCTTGAAAAACAACAGCAAACAAGAGGTCAATCTGATTTATTCAAAAAAGGAACTTTTGTCATTCAATGGCGAGCTAAGGTGGGTTCTTACCCTCATCCAGATGGGGAAACGATGATTTCTGCTGGTGAACCTTGTGGTAACTGGCAACATGATAATACTAAAAAACTTAATGTTGGGGATAATTGTCAGAGGTTTCCTGAATTACCTCTTAATGGTTATATTCCTGGGTCTTCTATTCGAGGTTTAGTCAGAGCTTGGGCTAAAAAATATCCTGAAATACATCAACGAATGAATGAATTATTAGGATATCAAGATGATGAAAAAATTGTTCCTGGTAAAATTGAATTTTTAGATGCTTATCCTCAAGAACCTACTCCTTTAACCTTAGATATTGTTAATCCTCAACAAGATTTTCAAGTCTTACATAAAGGACAAAGTAAACCTTTATCTTTTTATACATTAGGAGATGGTAAACAAAAAATTTCTGTAACTATTGCGATTCGAGGAATTGTTAATAAAACCACCCCTACAGAAGTACAAGAAGTTTGGGAATGGGTAGAACAATCACTGTGTTTTTATGGTGTAGGAAGTCGCACTGCTTCTGGATATGGGGCTATTAAATCTCTTAGTAAACCTAAATTGATTTGGCCTTCTGATGAATCTGTCAAAATATTCGACTTTACGTTATATAGTCAAGGTTGCTATGGTGCTAATCAAAGGGATAGAGATGACGTAGAATTACGTCCTTCTCATTGGCGAGGTTGGTTACGTTCTTGGGTATGGCGATTTCTTTTAGGCGTTATGTCAGAAAATAATGCAAAAAAGACGTTAGGAGAATTACTGGGAAACATTGATGATGAAAATGGAACAAGTAATAAGGGCTGTGTCCGTTTAGAAGTCATTAAAAGCACAACTTGGGGAAAAAGTTCCAATCATCAACCGAGATTTTATACTTGGAAAGGAAAGCTGAAAATTATTGCTCCAAAAGATATTTTAAATAATCTTATTTTGCCGATTATTAAGTTTGCTGTTAGTGTGGGTGGAGTAGGTCGAGGATGGCGTAGACCTTTACATATTTTTCAGATAAATAATAGACATAATGCCGCGAGAGGCTGTGACCTAAAACTGCTTCATAAGGCTAGACCTAAACCTATTGAAGAACCCAGATTAATTTCTTATATTTTATCTCCTAATAAACCAGAAAATTGGAGTAATACTTATCAAAAATTGCTCGACACTTTTCAAGACCATTGGCCTAATAGAATTACAATTGGAGCTAATCCTGATTTACAAGCTGAAGTCTTTTCTCCAACAACTTGTGCTATTTTTGCCGTTGCTGGCCCAGTTGATAATCCCATAGATGAATCTGAACAAACTTGGGATTTCATTCGGTCTAATTCAGAGACTCGTGGAGAGGGAATGAATCTTATTTATCAGGATAAGTATAAGCGAAAAACAGATGTTGGTGGCAATGCTGGTCAGGGGAATGCCCATTGTTCTTGGGTGAGTATTAGACGAGTCAAAGTTCCACACAAAACAGAAAATACAAATTGTCAAGAAATAGTCTGTTTATTTATGGGGGGAAAATCATCTAACCCTAATCACTTACGTTCTCAATTTTTAAAAGATTTATCGCAACGCTCAGGGGCGAGTCTCTTATTTGGATACTCACCAATAAATTAACTTTAATCAGTCTTTTTTGAGTTTATATAAAACTCCGTCTAATTTATAAATTAGCGGAGTTTTTCAGTTTCCATTCAACTGATTTCTCCTGGTTAGGGAGAGGAGGTATTTCCTCCAAACCGTTCAAAAATGGAATGGAAATGTCGTTTCCATTCAACTGATTTCTCCTGGTTAGGGAGAGCTTCTAACTGAAGGAATCAATTTTGGAGGGGTTGTAATGTTTCCATTCAACTGATTTCTCCTGGTTAGGGAGAGTTATTTCCTTGAGTGGTACCGCTCAGATAAAAAAGTTTCCATTCAACTGATTTCTCCTGGTTAGGGAGAGTAATGCCTTCAAAATGGCAACTGTCCAACTCTTCAGGTACAACCGTTTCCATTCAACTGATTTCTCCTGGTTAGGGAGAGTTCATGGAGGATTACGCTGCGATGCCTCACTATTCTGTCTAGTTTCCATTCAACTGATTTCTCCTGGTTAGGGAGAGAGTTCGTCTGACGATCCAGACAGGATGCTGGTTTCAGAGGACAAATCCACGCAACCCCTGTAATCACCATAATACAAACGGAAAAATCTTTCAAGTTATCACCTTCAAATCCTTACCCCATCAGCGATCCACGCAATCCGACGAAAGAATCATGGTTTCGACGATTTCCTCGATTGCGTGGATCGAGAGGAAACATATTTATCTTATTGAGTTTTCCTGGTTCAGAATTCCTTGGGTTTTGAGTTAAAACAATGATAAGTAGTCACACAAAATTAATTACCTATCACAGAGGGCTGAAAGCCTTGCTACGCAAGGATCGCTATGTGTAATTAATTTTGCCTAGGTACTTATAACAGATTAATGACTCAAAAACTAAATCTTCATTTTATTTAAACAGTTTTCACCGTTATTTTCTTTGATTCTAACGTAGATAGTGGGAAAACTATAAACTAAGAAATACTGTTGTTGTCATCCCAACCAATGTAATGGCCAGCAAGAAAGTCCACGTAAACGAGTACACCGTCCGAGCGCATGAACGAGAGATCCACACCCGAACCTTTAAGTTCTTATGTTCTCATTGCCATGAAACTTGCGAACGGGAAACCTACGCCACAGCTTGCCCCAAGTACGG
>NZ_JAYGHQ010000043.1:0-10706 GCF_034931425.1 Crocosphaera sp. XPORK-15E | reverse complement strand
TGGATCGTCAGACGAACTCTCTCCCTAACCAGGAGAAATCAGTTGAATGGAAACTTGTGATGATTTTCAGAATGCGGCGTTTCTGGAGTCTCTCCCTAACCAGGAGAAATCAGTTGAATGGAAACTCTTGAGAAAACCAATAACGGTCAAGACCATCTGGTTTAAAACTCTCCCTAACCAGGAGAAATCAGTTGAATGGAAACTTAAGTAAACCCCTTTGTTTGGGTCAGCGTAAAGGGCTCTCCCTAACCAGGAGAAATCAGTTGAATGGAAACCCTTCTAAAACGGATGTCTCCGAAACACAACGCTCTGCATCACTCTCCCTAACCAGGAGAAATCAGTTGAATGGAAACCTCAAAGCATCCTGAATCCCCACCTTTGTGGCAGGAAAAGCTCTCCCTAACCAGGAGAAATCAGTTGAATGGAAACGTGGAAGGTGGTTTCCGAGGTGGTTGTGGATTAATTCTCTCCCTAACCAGGAGAAATCAGTTGAATGAAAACTGAAAAACTCCGCTAATTTATAAATTAGCGGAGTAGTAATTGATAATAATGTGAAAAAATTGAGATTTGTCTTATAAAAACATCTTAGGTGGTTTTAATTTGTTAATTGCTTCCCATATTCTTGAATTTCTTGCTTTAGCGAATTGTGTATATCAAACAGTAGGCTAGACGACTTAATTTCTAAAAATGTTTGTGAAGATAACGAATTAAGACAGCTTAAAATTAGGTCTTCCCATTCTTTTTGATTGTTAGCATTCCAAGCTTGAAATAAATCTTTCTTATCCAACTTGTAAAGTCTGTGAAATAGTTGATTTCGTTGTTCACGAGTTTGAGCAAAATTTTTCCAATAATGTTCACGATTAAGTTGAGTCCGTGATGACATTAATAACTTTTCCAGTTTTTCTCCAAAGAGCTTGAAAACACCTTGGTTATCAAAATAACTGTTCCAATATTTCGATTCAGGAAAATTAGAATCTTTACAGATAGATTTCTGTAGAATAGGAGTCTTATCTTTATTAACATGGGGGTTGTAGTATTGAATTGCCCATTCAATCATTAACCCTTCCACTGCACGAAAACTGTGAAAAAAGGCTTCTGTGGTGTGACCTTGTTGAAAGCGAATAACTGCTAAATAAGCAGCTTCATAAGCAGTCCACCACCATGTTTTTGTTCTTTGTTGATTTGTTTCATCAATTAACTGAGCAACACCATCAAAATCAGCCATATTCCAAGCAATAGCCAGATCTAGTTTATTCCAAATACTTTTAATGGATTGATCATTATCATCAGCATTATTTTTATAAGGACGTAAAACCCTTTGAACTGCGGGATAATCCCGTCGATGCAATAATGATAAAGCTTCTGTTTGTTTGAGTTCCCAGAGATAATTTCGACCTTGAAAGGGTTTAGTCTATTGAGAAGGAAAACCTAGAAAGTTTTTGTCAGCATCTTGGATAAAATCATAGAAATAAGTGCCTTCTCCAAACTTACTGAGAATCACGAGTGCCAATGGTAGCAATAAGAATTGATTTTTTGCGAGACATAGTAATAATTTATAAGGGTAAAATTAGAGCAATTTCTTTAGCATCAGAACGTATTTTTTGAAAAAAACGCTGGCGAGGATTTTCGGTCGCCCCAAAGATAGTAACGACTTGAAAATCTCCTAAATCAGCAATCCAAACAGGGGAAGGTTTTACTCCTCCTCTAACTTGTCCGCATAAATTTCCATCATAGTCGTTACTAACTTTAAAAGAAGAACTGTGTAAAACACTTAAAGCATAAGGTTTACCATATTGTTCTTCTCCCGAACAGATAATAATTTCACAGTTAGCATCTGCTGCTTCAAGCCATTTGCTCTGAGTAACTTGAAAACCATTACGACGATTACCATAATTGAAATTAAGCTCTGATACTTGATTTAAAGCGGTATAGAAATCTTTAAGTCTAACTTGAAATTGTTGTTTTAATCCTTGAATTTTATTCGGAGTTGACCAAAAAGCTTCATCACTATCTAAGTAAAAAGTTGAACCACGATACCAAGGCGCACGTTCTCGATTTTGACGAGAATAACAAGGTCGTCTGGCTCCCTGTCCAATACCCCCTAGATTAAACATTAACCAAGTTAAGTTTTGATAAAGCTGTTTTAAGGCCACTTCATGCTGCTTAGATACGGCATCAGAAAAAGACAAGATTAGAATCCCTTCTTGTTCACCAACTGGATCATTTTTACCTTGATGATTTGCATGAGGTTCTTTTTGAGTGACTTTTCCCTGTTGTAGACTGACCTTTAAATATCCATATTCTTTATGAGGATTAATACCGCCAAATAATTTGTTCTCCCATTCTGATACTGAATTGGGTGGTAAGACTCCTAATGCAAACACACGAAACCAATAACGTAACATGGATTTAAAGGCTGTAGGACGGGGTTCAGCTAAAGCTTGTCCTCGCATTTGCCATTCATTTCTTTTGTCATTCCATTGCCATTGAGTAAATTTTTGATGTCCATGAATTAGCTGACCTTCTAAAGCAAATTCAACTCGTAAAAATTCATTAGTGGGTTGTCCTTTTCCTGCTATGAGAAATTCTCCGTAGCCAGTATTAACCTGAGAACCAACTCCTGTTTGTAATCCTTTAATTAACCAACCTTTTACCCTTTCTAAAATAGTAGGATCTTTAATTCCGTTCACTAACTTTAAAGCAATTTTAAAAGTAGGTTCTTCAAGTGATAAAAAAGGATTGGGATTAGGACTATATTGTAACTCATTTCCTTCCCATTTCCAGATATTATTAGCCATATCCATGGCCAAACCATGTTTGTCAGGTAAAGGATAGGCATCAAAAAAAACAATTTTTCCCGCTTTATCCTGTTTATCTGCATCCAAAGAACCAAAATATTTAACAATTTCTGGCTCTTTTTCTGCGGATTTCCAGTCAGTAATTCCTTTATCTTTCATGACTTCTCGAATGGCTTGAGTCCGCGCAACACCTCGCAAAGTAGAAGAAGGAATATAAGGCATTCCCAAGGCATCAAAAGCAGGTAATAAAATATTTTCTGGTCCTCGATGTCCTCCCACTCTGATACGCCAAGCACATTTAACGGTAAAAGTGTTTGCTTTTCCTGCCATTAATTCAAGACGTTGGGTAAGGATTTTGAGGCGATCGCTATAATTAGCTTTTTCTGTAGCTAGTTGAAGAATTTGAACTTTCGTCCCATCTTTGTATTGATGATCAGATTCACGCATCCAACGTAAATATTCAACAAAACTTGCAGTTGAATGAGGTGAGGGTTCATTATTTTCATTTAGCCAAGGTGAAGGAGGTGAAGCACTATTTCCCCCATTACCACCATTATTATTACCTCTATTGCCATTATTTCTGCTTCCTCCTCCCGATGAATTACTAGAATTGGCTGGTCTTGGGGTAGGCCGTCGAAGCGCTTGATTTTGGGGCTTACGAGGCGGTAATGGTCTTTGTAAAGGATTAGTAGTCATGGGGATTGCCTTAATTTATTTTAGAAGTAATTTGTTGTCTTTTATAATGAAATCGAGCAAAATCTAAAATTTCTTGCTGACGAGATTCAGAAAGATGATTGACAAGTGTCATTATTTGACAATCCATCCTGTTCTCACTATTTCTATTTTTTCATCATTTATTCCCCTAATCTGTATTTCATGAGTTTTAATATTTAGCTGTCCCCATTAATATCATGATAAACAGCATTAGCCCAAAATGCGAATTCTTGAGCTAATTCTAACCCTAATCCAGTTAAACCTAAATATTCATCAGCCGTGAGATTTTTTAGAACATTTAGACCAGTTGAACTAGATAAATTAGTAATTCCTGTTAAAGTTTCTAGGCAGCCAAAATAAAGCTTAACTACCTGTTTTTTACCCTCTTGACTTAAGGCAGTTTCTTCAGCCTTAAGACGCATCATCCCCCAAGTAGCTAAATAAGTATATAGTTCAACAGCTTGACTTTTTTGCTCCTTAAGTTTACTGTTATCTTGATTTGGTCTTTCTCGTAAATTGGATAAGCCTTCATATACGGGTTTACTAATTGTGCGTGGGTCAAACATGATGATTTTTCCTACTAATTAATGTTAATTAAATCCATTGTTGAACAAAGCCTCGTCCCAAACTTTCTTGTCCTCCAATTTGAATAATAGAAGATTGTTGCAATAATGATTGAAAGTCTAGAAAAGCTTGTTCTCCTGAACCATTAGCTTGTGAAGTAATGCCCCAAGGAAAATACATTAAAGTATCAGGAGGAATTGCCTCTTCATAACGAAACCCACTATCAACAGTTTTATGTTGATCTAATTTTATTTTTACTTGTCGCCATAATCCCATTTGAATCATAGTAGAACAATGGCGATCTGGTAATACCATTAATTGTTGAATAGAAGTAGTTTCAGTATTTTGAGGAAGGAACTGTTTCCAGTTTTCCCAATCTAGCAAATCTTCAGCTTTGAACATTGCATCTTTAAGGTAAATCGCTGAAGCACTTTTTTTAAAGTTACAGCTATATTCAGAGGGAATATTAAGTTGAGTGTTATTGAATTTAGCCCAACGTCTTAACAACATGGGGGAACTAATCCAAATGACTCCATGACTCAAAGAAGGAACAGGAAGCCATAAAATCGAGCCGTCTCCAATCCAAATATTTCCTTGCTCTAATTGAGTAGTAGTGTCATCATTAAGTTCATTTCCAAACAGTTTAAAACGTTCGGTTTTATCTTGGACACTCGCTCTTAATTTACCTCTAATGGTAGAGGAAGGAATATAAGGCAAATTGGTATGAGATTCACGGGCAATTCCTAATAAGTTACCTTCTTGGGTGGTTCCTCCAGTATGTAAGGGAGATAAGAGATATAAATAAACAGTGTTAATCATGATTTTTACCTTGTGTAATTGTTTTTAGATTGTTTAGAATTTGAACATTGAGAGTA
This sequence comes from Crocosphaera sp. XPORK-15E, assembly GCF_034931425.1. Classification (NCBI taxonomy): domain Bacteria; kingdom Bacillati; phylum Cyanobacteriota; class Cyanophyceae; order Chroococcales; family Aphanothecaceae; genus Crocosphaera; species Crocosphaera sp. XPORK-15E. The sequence continues at coordinate 5,755 of NZ_JAYGHQ010000043.1, read as the reverse complement.
TCAAAAGGGTTGACTGATAAAAAATTGGTAATTTCGGTCAAAATTGTCTTCATGTCGTTCATAATTCGGTCAGATTCTTCTTTAGTAATTTCTGGGACTCCTTCTAAGTTATGAATGTAATCATTACGGGTTTGACAGTAAGTTTCTAAAGACTCAATTAAAGAAAGTAATAAACTATTTTTCTCTGGTTGATAATCAAGGATTGCTTTTAGAATTATTCGATTTAAAAAACGTTCAAAGTCAATTCTTATCTTTTCTCCATTAGCTAAACGATAATTTTCAAGATGGGTTTTGAGCTTTCCGTTATCAAACTTTTGAATGCTTGTAGTAATTGTTTTCTCCTTTTCTAATTGATTCCAATTTTTATCAACTTGATGAGCAGGAAGAATCATCTTTTTAACCAAATATCTAAGCAAATTTTCTTGGAAGCAAAAAACTAAGATTAAAAAATCAGCATATTTTTGATTATCAAGATTAATTTTAGCCTTGTAGTAAACTTCTTTTAAGAGAGCAGTCGAGTTTTTTTGTCTTAATTGAGCAATTTCTTTTTTCCAACTATCGGGAGCCAAATTACCAACTTTTTGCAAAGAAGAAAAAGCTTTATCAAAGTTAAAGGCTAAACGAAATGCACCTGCTCCAATTAATTCTTGAAGCTGCTCTTGCTCAAAACCGCTATTTTCTAAAGTTTCTAAGGTTCCATAATAGTTATAGTTTTGTAATTGTTTTTTGATAACCTTGAGATCGGATTCATTCTTGACAACATTAACATTATTAACAAAAACCCTAGATTGATGAGGTTTCATTTGAAAAGGGTTTCGCACTTGCCAAAGATTACTCTTTCCCCACTTTCCAGAAGCTTGTAAAATTCCCCAAGCTGTTTTCATAGCTGGTGTTCCTGAAGATGAATTGAATTCTATTATATCATTTTCTGCTTTAATTTCAATAATTTGTGAACAAAAACTATGAGCTTCTTTTAATGATAATTCAACATCTATGGGATCGTGAGAAAGTCCTTGAGAAACTTGATAAATATTGATTGATTCACCCGAAATTTTAAGTTCTGAGGTTAACCAATCTTGTGTTAATTCGGCTTGAGGTTGAGTATCTGCTGTATACAATAAACAAATTTTTCGGATTTCTTGTGATTGTGCTATTAAATGACGAACTAAAGTAACTAGAGAACCTTCCTCATGGTTTTTCTCCGAATAGGGATCTTGACTACCAACAAACGAAAGAATAATACTTGCCATAAAACCACTTTTTTATATCACTAAAGTTTAATAATTGACGGATATCCAAAGCATTTCAGAATAACCTAATTGCCGCCAACATTTAGCTTGTCTTGAAGCATTTTCTTGATCTTGAAACAACATTTGAGGTTGATTTAAGTAATACTGACTGCCAGGGGGGGCAGCAAATACTTGTGGTGCAGGAATACTTTTATTAGTTCCATTTTTATCTCTAATTCTACAACTAATAGGTAAAGCTGTTGCCGTAGCAACACTCACTAAATTACCTGATTGTTGATTATCATTAACAGTATGAGCCAGTTTCCATTCCCAAGGATAAGGTTTACACATTGCTGTCCCATTTTTATTTCTTTCAAAGACTCCTGGAGTAATTAAATAAGCTACTTTTTTTCCTTCGACATTAAAGTTTTGAGCCGATTGATTTTGTAATTTATTCCATTGAGAATCTAAGACTTCACATCTTTCGATAACGACTCGATGTCCTTCCCCTCCTAATCTTAATGTAAGCAATTTTTGTGAATTTAAGGATAGTTTTTCTATCTGTTGATGAGTAGATTGATCAACAGCGATCGCTAAACGCCATCCGGGTAACATTCTTATGGTATTTTCTACAAAATAACCATCAGCTTCTTTGACTTGTTTTGTGTCTGGTTGAATAGAATTATGAGAACGAGTTTCTATTGTCCAAGGTTTTTCATGTTCATAACTGGGATGATGTTTTTCTACCTTAGGACGAAGTAAATCTTCTTCTTCAAAATTCCCATTTTTAAGATATTTTAAAACAGCATCAGAAGGGATATAGTGACGATACTTTTTATCATCTTTATCGTTATTTGATGGTTGTTTTTCGGTGGTTAAAGGACAAGGTTTCGTTTGATCCCAAAAAATATGATTTAAGGGTACGTTTTTATTCCAGTCAAGAGGAATCAAAGGCTTATTTCCCACAAATCCTAAAGGAGTAGGCAAATAGAGAAGCATCTCAAGGTTATTTGTCCCTTCCATAGCCGTTTCCTTGGCAAAGAAGACTCCTTTAATCTCAACAGTATCTTTTTTGCCCAAAAGTCCCCTTAAAGCTCCAGCAATGGTATGTCCATTAGGAGGAAATACACTCCCCGCCCATGCTCTTTCACCAGGGGTAAAAGGTTTTGCATCTCGTAACATTAAGACATCGTTCGGTGTTAAGGTGTACCAATACATTAAGCCTTTCCTCCTAATTGAATTTGACGGTTCCGTTTCACAAAAGCTGCTAATCTTAACCAACTTTGAACTTCTTGATTTAATTGTTCTTCTGGGGTATTTTCCCAGAGATAATAGAGGAATTTTGATAAAGCTGTCTCAAAGCTTTTGCTGATGTCATCATTGAGTTTTTCTCGACGGTGACAAAATGCAATTATCCAAGGATGAATTGCCTCTTTCATAGGACTAGGATGTTGAGTCCAAAGGTTTGCAGCTTGTTCAAATAAACTGGATTCTATGTTATCTAATTCAATTAGGTTTTTCCATTGTTCAAATACTTCAAATTTAGTGGTAGCTTTCAAAATATTTCCGTTACCATAAATGACTCTAACTTGAACAGCATTTTTGTAAGTTTGATGGTTATTTTTATTGATGTAGTGTTCTTTCGCTTCTTCTTCTGCTTCCCAGAGATTTTCTAAGCTGATCGCTAAAGGAACTGAATGATGAGCCATAACCATTCCAAAACTAATTGTAGCATTTCTTCCCATAGTAAATAAGGGACGCTCTGCTAAATTTTTCGGTCTATTTTCTTGATTCCATTGCCAATAATCTCCTTCATTTTTAAATTCACTTTTTTCTACAGTAAAATTGCCATCATTATCAAATCCGATGGGATCTTTATCACCTCGAAAACATTGACGAATATCCCATAACCAATTATCCCATTCCCATAAATTAGTGTAAGCTAAAACGTCATCTCCACCACTATAAATTAATCGTCCTGCATATCTTTCTTCCGTTAAATAAGGAACTAATTGATTAGAAAAGTCAAGTAACGCACGACTTAAAGCATTATGAGTTGAGGGACCCATTCGTTTAGGTGACTTTAAAAACTCATTGAAATCTTCTTTAATGTCTCCTGTAACTTCTAAATTTTTAGAGGTATATTCTCCATAGGATTTAAGTTTAGTTCCTTTTAACCATTCACTCATTCCATCTCCGTCACCCGCAGCAATAACATACCAATTAGTAGGATTATTATTAGGATAATAATGTCTAATTAATTGTTGTAATTTAGCTCTATTCTCAGGAGTAGATTCTTTCTCTAAATCTTCTACTAACCAACCAGAATTAAGTAAACGAGGATGATATTTTATATTCTGATTGTCATCAGACCAAGGTATGCCCCATTTATCTGTTATTTCATCAGGAATTTTATTATGTTCTTCTAAATATTCTTTAATAACGGCTTGAGAAGTAGCTTCAAAATGTTCTAAGTCTTCAGGGTTTCCTGTTTTCAAATATCCAGCCACTCCGCAGGTCAAATCAGGATAAGTAATGGTGATTTTTTCCTCTTCTAAATTTAATAATTTAGGTAAAACTAAATGTAATCCTCTTTTAACGGTTTCTGTGGCATTGAGTTGTTCTATTCCATCAAATAACCCTGCTTGACGTTTCCATAAAGCTTTAGTTTTTCCTTCTTCAATCCAATCGTTAATGGGATGTACAACTGCCCCTAATCCAGAAATAGTAGAACGGGTACTAAATGCGGTTGGAATTTGCCAATCTCTTCCATTTTTAACTGCCGTTAAAGCTAAACGAGTTTGGTCAAATATAGCAGCCCACCAAGAACCCACATTAGCATTAAAAGGATGTCTATTTTGCTTTTCTCGACGTATATTTCCTGCTTTTTGTAAAAAGTTTAACTCCTGTTTTAAGAAGAGGGCATTTTTTTCATTTAAGCCATAGCCTTGATTCTGAGTCTCAACCCAATGCTGATCTTTTTCCTTGATGTCAGTAGCTTCCGTCTCCTTATTTTCCCGTTGATTACTATCGTTGTCTCGATAAATTTCACTACTGGTTAACTCAATTTTTTCTAGTTTTCCTTGTTTGTTTTCTTGTTCTTTATCAACGCCAATGGGAACGGCTGTCCAATAAGTTTGCCATTGAGATTTTAACCATCCTTTCCAGTTTTTATGGTCAAAGGATAACCCTTTCATCCAATGTCTATCTTCTAATTCAGTAAACACTAATTGACTAATATTCAACCATTCATTAATCAGGGTACTTTTAGCTGTTTGCATGGCAGCTTGTACTTTATCTTTAGGCAAGACTAAGACGATTACATTGGGAAATCCGGCAGTCAATAAACTGCGATCACTTGGTTGCTTAATCCATTGATTAAATCCAAATCTTGAGTATTTTTGTAATAACCAATGATCAATTAAAGGTTGTTGATATAGATTAGGATAAATTAAACAGTCAGGTCCATAAATATTGGCTAATGTCCAAGAAACTTTTGCTGAAAGATAATGCAAAATCCAAGAACCTGCCCAGAAATCTCGCATTTTTCGACTAGCTTTGATTAATTCTTGAATAGGCGAAAACGTAAAACTAGCTAAGTAAGGATGGGATAAAGGTTTATTAGCTTTCCAATTTTTCGTGATATCTTCTGTGGTTAAATCATATCCAGCTAAAGCACCCGCCATCGCTGCTGTCAGACTAGCATGACTCCAAATTGAACTATCGGGTAAACGGGTTTCTGCTGGCATTAATAGCAGAGAAGCATCATTATCAAAGAGTTGGCAAGTCGCTTCAGGAAGACATCGCCATAACCACCAAAATAACGCTTTTTCATAGTCTTGTTTGTCTTTTTCAGGATCACTAGGAATTAATTCTATAAGATTACTAGGAATTAACTTTAATAGTTCTTGTTCTTTACCTTCTAGAAACTGGAGACGTTGACCCTTAGACAACATTGTGTCATGTTGCTTGATTTTAAAATTTAATTTTTCTCCTGATAACAAATGAGAAATTTCTAAGCCATTATCACTATAGTTAACACTATTGGTAAGACTTCCAATGGCACCGCGATCACTAGCTGAAGTGATATAATCAGCTAGTTTGATCTGCTTAAAAATCTTTTTACCGGATTTTTCTGGGTTTAAATCATTGGCTACCCATTCTTGCATAATAGGTAACTCCCGCCAAAAACTGTTTCCCCCTCTCCCTGAATTATCATGTAACGCTTTCAAGGCCGGATCATGAAGTAATCCCCAAATTTTCGCTTGCCAGTATGGATGACTCACCTGTTGCCCGTTCCTTTGATTGGTTTATGTGTCTACTGTATCAAGAGTTCCCAATTACTCACAAGACGTATCACAATATTTAAAAAATTTTAACCAAACCAAGTCAAACCTTTATATAGTAAGCTTTTACAGACAGTTAAGTTTTGTTAAGTTGTATTTTCTTTTCCGCAGTCATAACGAGACACTAATGCTAAGGCTGATTGTTTGTGTCGTTTAACCAGTTCATCGGGGGACATAACT
>NZ_JAYGHQ010000042.1:0-11822 GCF_034931425.1 Crocosphaera sp. XPORK-15E | reverse complement strand
TTTATCCTCAGCATTTGATTGGGGTGGCTATTTCTTTATTACAGTCCAGTGATATTGATTGGAGTCAAGTTAAGAATGAGAATGAGTTACGGGAACTGTTAAACCTATAAACTAATTAACCTATAAAGGTATTAGAGGTTTAGAGTATTAAGGGATAATCATAACATCACTTACTCTGGTTTAAACCATTGATAACAAACTAGCTGAATGTCTTGCGCTTGAACGAACTCTAAGGGGTTGCTTTCCCGTTCTTCCTCTGTTTCATGCACGGTTCTGAAGACGAGTCGGAGGGGCGACTCTCCGGCTTAGTTTAACAAAGTGCCGTTAAGACTGAAAGTCTTGTAAAATAAGGCTTTCAAAATTTCATCTTTCCTTAGCACTTTGTCTCTAAACATGGTGTACCAGTTAAACTAAGGTTTATTTGGTACAGAGAAAGAGAACGAGATTTCAAGGGTTTGAGGGGTCTAATTCTCAGATGGTTGAATTGGTACAGTTGCCATAAGTTCTTAGCGTCACTTTTTTCGCAGTTGCTACTCAAACCCCATTACCATAAACTAAAAGATGCTTGCCATTTAAAAGAAAAGATTGCTCTTTAAAGGCTTTAAAGTTTTTGATTTTGATTTCTTTAATTCGTTTCATTATTTGCTTTCCAAGATAGGTTTTAAAATATCGGGACTTCTGACAGCAAATAGTTTGATGCGATCGCGCACTTCATTGTCGGGATCTGTCCATTTGGTATGCAACTGCTCAATGACTTTTTCCTTTTCTGTATCCGAAAGTTTTTCAAACTCCCTGCCTTGCATAACTTCTGCAATATCTCGCTCCACAAACCCCAACACATCTATACCACGCTCTTTCATGTGATCGGGGAAGTAAAAATTAAAAAGGATTCCATCTATTACACTCTGAATTATACTCGAATCCTTTTCATTATCAATCAGGTGAATAATTGAATCGCAAATTAACTTGACTGTTTGATTTTGTATAATCTTTTGCGGATAAGGAATTTTTAGTATATGAAAAATTTTAGTCTCAATAAAAGTATCACCCAATCGTGGTGCAGCAAAAGTTCTAATGTAGTAATTGGAGAACTTTGAGAGTATAAGAGGTAATATTGTTTTTAGTGAGGTTTCATTGTTTTCTGTGTAATTTTTAAATTGTAACGAAAAGAAGTTATTGGACGCATAATTATTCTGATCATAAAAGGCTTTCATTGGATTTCCAGTTCTAGTAATGTAGATTTTGGGAAACTTGAATATCCTTTCATCTCTTAGTGAAGCATAAAATCCTTTATTTTTATCAATTATTTCACTTCTATAATCAACATACCAACCCGATGTTTTTGATACATAGTTTTTAATTGTATCACCAGCCCTACCACCATAATAAAGTGGTTTGCAATGTGAGTGTATCTTTGAATTATGAAATAATAATTCTCTAGAATTTCCTGTATGAATTCCTTCGTGACATTGAAGAATGTCAGAAAGTTTCTTAAATGAGACTAATTGGGCATATAAATTGCTTTCAACAGTTCTAATTTTAAGATTAAATGAATAATCATGCTCTTTCTTTATGAAGTCGCTTTTATTTATTAAATAAGTTTCCAAGACAGGCTTCTTTTCAATAAAATTATATTGAAATTTATTAATTCTACAGTTTTCAGAATTAATATTTTTATTTATTAATAAAACACAAACATCATGTTCAACATAAACAAAAGGTCTATTATCTTCGGGTATTCCAGTGTTTAGATACCATGATATTTCATAAACATAGTCTCGAAGCAATTTTCTTGTTTTTGCAAAATCCTTTATCAAAATACTATCGGGGAGAACAAAACTTATAATTCCATCACTATGATTGACTGCTTCACCGAGAAAATAGGCAAAAGAATTTGGAGTTGATGAATCAATATTTGGATAATAGGTTTTAAAATATTGTTTGTCTTCATTTGAAAGATAAGCGCCCCACGGGGGATTACCTGTAATAATATCAAAACCATCTGAAATATCAAACATCCATTCTGGATCAAAGAAACCAACCGAATCATTCAAATTGTATGGGTCCCAATTTGCTAATTTACTGGCAGTATCAATATTCCAACCATTCTTCTGTAAAACCACAGCAATTTGTTCCCGCAAAGCCTTATCTTGCTCTCTCAGCTTTTTTTTATGACTAGGAGACTTAGAACTAAATAAACGATGCCTTACCTTCTTTAACTCCGCTTCTAACTTCTCGATTTCTGGATTACTATCATCAAATAAATTTAACTGTCCCTTTGGCTTCTCGATTCCAATCAAGGTATTAGCCGCCACAAATTTAGTTTCAAGGTTCGGCAAAGGACGAATCCCAAAATTATCCTTACTCGGATCAACCTTTTGATCGACTACCAACGAAATAAAGAAACGTAGCTTAGAAATTTGGATAGCAATAGACTGTATATCAACCCCATAGATGCAGTTTTCTATTAGAAATAATTTGCGAGCATAATCTGGATAGTTAAGACTTTCATCAAAAGCTTCGTTGATTTCTAATAGACGTTCTTTACGGGCTTCCTTATCTTTCATTTCAAAAACATCTGAACTTTCTTGTCTTGCTTTTTCATTTTGTACTTCTTTCCAAGCCTTATTTTCTGAGTCTAACTTTTGTAAAATATGCACCATTTTTTGCAAAATTCCCATCGGGAAAGCACCCGAACCACAAGCAGGATCAAGAATAGTACATTCATCTAAATCTTCAATAATCCGTCTTTGAACCTCAGTATTTCCTTCAAATGGATTAACAGCATCAAAAGAAACCAGTTGACGCAATCGCCGATCTAAATCTTCCTCTTTATATCCCAACTCTTGATTAAGTAACTCATTTTTTAAATAGGCAATGAGACTCTCATCCACCATATAATTAACAATCTCACGGGGCGTATAAAAAGAGCCTGTTTGCTTTCTGGCTGTCGTCTTTGTTTCAGGATTATAACTAGCCAAAAGATTCTCAAATACCTTACCTAACAACTCAGGATCAAGTGCGACATCTTCTTCAATTGGTGTATTTTCTGTAATTGTAAATTTGTAAGCCTTGAGCATATTGATTAAACCCTTTACCGCCGCCTCTTTGGTTGCCTTATTAGTTACGCCATATTCGGCACTTAAATCAACCTTTTCCTCTACTCCAAAAAACAAATAATCTGGAACAATTAACTGCTCACCCTTAGCCAGATTATCCGAAAATCCGTCAATATAAACCTTATTTAACTTGTCATCTAAGCATTCAAAAAGTCCGCCATTTAGAAAAGGAACAACACCATTCACCATCTCCACAAATCGATCTGGATTTTGAAAATGTTTTTCATAGCGCATCAAGAAATTAGCATCTCGGTGCTGTCCATAGTTATCCATCTTCCGAAAGCCTCTCTCACGATTGTCATGACTTTCCATTGGTTTAATTGGACAGTTTAGCGTTGCAAAAAAGAGATTTTGTAGAATGGCTTTGTAATAGCTACTTTCTTGATTTATCTGCTTAAAGAGTCCTAAGTCTGTATAGGGAGAGATATTTTTAAGAATATCCTTTTGTAAATCATCAAGTTCAAAAAGCTCTTTAGGAATTAACCCCTTTTCTTTAATAAACCAAACAAAAAGTAATCGCGTTAGTAAGCGGATCACATTTTTAGACTTGTGTTCTTGCTTTAAATCCTCAAGACTAACTTTCTTAGCTTGAGCTTCAAGTAAATTAGGCTCTGAGGGAAAAGTTACGCGCCCAACTGCCCAAAAATACCAGTTAGAGAGATCTTTGTAAAAATCCTTATTCAGCAAACTGACGCTAAGGACTTCTTGCCAATATTTATAAAGACTGGCAAACGAATCAACCTTATTTTTGCCCGTAGTCGATATCGCTAAATTCGCCAAAATCCTCTCATGTCCCGAATGTGGCTGCCTGATATCAATATCCCTTAGCAGTGTCACCTTACCCGCTTTTTCACCCTCACGATTATCCTTATATTTCAACCTCTCCGTATTCGCAAACGCCAGATATTCCCTATCAGCATCGACATACTTAAACACCACCACCACAGGCGTATAGCAAAACTCCCGATTAAAAGCGCGTGCTATTTCCGCTAACTGCGATCGCTTTGGCAGTAAATTATTTGAGCGATCTTTCAAGGTTATCCCAAAAATCAATATCCCATCATAATCGGATTTGATTTGGGCGATTTCTAAACTTTGATTTCCTCGAAATGCTGCATCATCGACTACTCCAACAAAGTAAACATCATTAACCAACTTAAAAGACTCATTATCTTTATAAGTATTCTGTAATATATTTTTTGCCGAAATTGGCTTATCATCTAAATAATTAATCGGTACATTTAGCTCACGAAAAAAAGCTTTTAGAGCAGGTAAAAAATCTATTTCATTAAATATTGTTAGTTGCATAATTTTATACCGTTACTAAAACCCAAGTGATTAAATCGAAATTATTAAGCTGATATTTGCCATCAACTGTAACATTTTGCTTGATCCTTTCTATAGCAACCTTATTACCTTTCTTTAAGCCTTGCAAAACTCTTAGCGTTTCATTACCCATCGTTTCCTTGACAGTGCCATCATCCATCACCTCAGTTTGCACCGCCTGACTGGTTAACCAAGACTTGAGAGTATTTACTAACTCAGAGATCGCCACTGGTTCTCCTCGATCCACCGCATCAGGTACAAATCGCTCTCGGTCTTTGTTTAAGGTCAAAAAATCTAACACTTCCTTTTGATTGTTTAAAACTAACTTACCCGACTTGTCGATATAAATCAAATCCAAAACTTGATATTGATGATCGAGCTTCTTTGATGGTTTTGCCGGATAACCAAGCAAAGCGACAATCCCACCCTGATCACCCGTCTCTGCATCTCCCACAAAGCCTGAATAGACACCCTTGGGCATTTGGCGGTATTTATCCCTATCACGATTAAACTCAGCGAGTAAATCCTGTCGATAACGCTCCAAAGACAAACTATCAAAACCTAGACCTTGATCGCTTACCTCGATATCATCCCAAGTGATTAGCATTTGTTCCATCATGCGATCGTTCATCTTGCGGTCAAAGTCTTCGTCATGAGCCATTTTTGCAAAGCTGTCAGAAAACTGATGATCGACCTCTGAGCCAGCCAACTTCATTGCTACCATACGTTTCTCAATCCGTCCTTGAAGATTGAGGTAAGAATTAATATTATCTGACGGCCAGAAGTTAATCCCAAAAATTTGCTCATTCGGACTACCCAGGCGATCAATCCTTCCCATACGCTGAATAATCCGCACAGGATTCCAGTGAATATCGTAATTAATCACCATATCTGCATCCTGCAAATTCTGCCCCTCACTAAGAGCATCCGTAGCAATCAAAATATCAATGGGCTTGGTTAACTTTTGGTGAGTATTTGGATGGTTTTCTCTAATCCAATCTTGCCATTCTGCAAAAGCTTCTAACCCTTGTTTCTCTATACTTTTCTCAGAGCTAAAAGACCATTCCTTTTCACAAAACAGCTTGGTATAGGGTGCAAACCTTTCGAGAACGGCTTCCATAGACTGTTTGCGATCGCTATCTTCTGAGTATGAGCCACTACCAGAGGCGATCGCAATCTTGTCAAAACCTCTAGCCTGTAGCTGCTCAAACAGATATACCGCCGTATCTCGATAGACCGTAAAAATTACTACCTTGGGATTATGGTTATTTGCGCCCGACTTACGTTTTTTGACAATCTCTGCAATCAAAGCCTTCAACTTATCATCACAGGATTTCAGCCGATCCGACTTCTTGGAAGTTGGAGCAATTTCTTTGTCAAGTTTTACAGCAAACTTTTGTAAGTTGACCGAAAGCTTATCTAAAGCATCTAAATCTTGTTTCAAATCCTCCTTAAACTTATCCAAATTACCCACACGATCAATTTCCGCGATACTAATCGGGCGTTTTTTGCCTAGCGTGTACTGCTCAACTGCTTCTGTAAACTCATCGTCATTTTGATCATCATCCAAGTTATCAGCATCATTTTCTAGGATTACGGGCAAGATTACGGGGGCTGCCTTGCTTGCTTGATATGCCTTAATCTTATCTAAAGCATTTTGATGATGATCTTTGATTTTCTCAACTGTTGAGTAAAAGGAGAACCAAGAAGACTCTAACCGCTTCACCATCAGGATATAAATCATTTTGACCAGAAAGCGATCGCGTAGTTTTTCATCCTTCAATACATCTTTTTTTACGCCCGAATTATCATCTAAATAAAATGCTGGTTGATAGCCTGACAGCATCGGTGGGAAATGCTCAAACAACTCCTCAAAGGTTTCAAAATTACCAAGCTGATGTGGTGTTACAAATAAATTTACAGGCTTATTTTTGACAGGAAATATTAAATAAGTCTCCTGACTCTCAACCATCTTGCGAGTTCGGGCAACTAGCAAAGAGTCAGTCAACCTAAAGAAATCATTACCTGAGAGTTTTTTGATAAAATCTCCGATTTTTGGATGTTGATCTTTGCGCCATTCATTAAATATGGTTTGTGCTTGTTTAAAGGAATAGTCAATGTTTTTGACACCTAGCTTTGTTTCATAACCATTTACATCCCCCTGCACCATCAACTTAAACTGATTTCTGGCATCATTGAGAGAGTTATTAATCGGTGTTGCTGATATTAATAAAACTTTGACATCTTGATTATTTTTCAAAATCTGCTCAACCAAAAACTTATAACGATTGGCTTTATCATTCCGCAAATTATGGCTTTCATCAATCACAATCAGCTTAGGTTTATCGTCACAAAAGAACTTATCAGCACGGTCATTGTAAGATTCTAAGCGAGAGCTATTCATATCCGTGTGAAAGCGCATAAAAAATTTGAGCTTGTCACTTTCAAACTTGGATGCCTGGTCTTCCTTGTAGCGTCTCCAGTTATTTTCCAGTTTTTTAGGGCAAAGTAATATTACCTCACGCCCCTGCATCTGGAAAAACTTCATTACTGCTAATGCACTCCATGTTTTACCCAACCCCACTGCATCGGCTAAAATTGCCCCATCATACTTTTGTAACATCCGAATTAAACTTAGAACGCCCTTCTTTTGAAAATCGTAGAGAGCGTTAAAAATAACCGTATTTTCTAGCCTCCCTACTTGGCGATTAAATTCTGGGTCGTTTTCAATTTCTAAAATTTGATTACCAAATAACTCAAATAGAACTTTATAATAAATTTCTCTCGGTGAGTATTCAATAAATATCTTAGTAATTGATTCAATCAAATACTGCTTAAAATCTACTTTTTTGCTTGTACCATCCTTAGAAAAAATCGTTTTTTCATGATGAGCTTGCGGTTTATGCCAAAGTGACTCAAACCATTCAATTAATTCTTTATACTGATTATTTTTTCCCGTTTCAGCAATATTCAACTCTAGATTATTAGCGTACTTTAAACCAATTCCTGCTTCTGTCAGATTTGAGCTACCCGAAATGAAATATTTTTTGCGATCATCTTTGTCCAATGGATCAAAAAGGTAGCATTTAGCATGGCAAAAATTTGGCTCTAAAGTTTTTGCTTTAACTTTATCCTGTTTTAAAAAATCAACTGCTTCTTTTGCTAAACGGCTAAGATTTAGAGCCGCTTCAATTGTAATGTTTTCATTCAGTAAATCTAAGGGATGATCATTGACTTGATCTAAATTAACAATATCTCCCAACACTAGCCGAAATTTCGTAATTTTCTGATTAACCTGCTGCGAAAGATGAGCTAAAGCCCCAACAGTGAAATAGCCTGTAACGATATCAATAGTGCCTTCTTCTGTATATTTATTAATCCATTCATGGACTTTTAAATTGCAATTTTCGTTATCTAATATCATATTATCAAGACCAATGATTTTTTTAATCTGGCACTCCTGAAGGGACACGGGTAGCGAGTGCGTGTCTTTACCGTTCCAAAACCTCTAACCGCTTCTCCAACTTACTGACCCTCTCAGCCAAAGGAACATTATCGCCTTCCCCAAAATAAGTAGCGATCGCGGCGATAATAGCCTCCGTCTGAGAGAGCTTGTTGGTTGTCATGTAGTCTTCTAACCGTTGATAAAGGTCAACAGGCAATCTCGCTGAAATTCTTACACTAGCCATAGGAACAGATTTATAAAATGTCAGACAATAATACTATACATTGAATGAATGTACTTTTTTTCAATTAACCCGATATTCAGCCCCATTTTTACTATCTAATAAATAAGCCCCGCTATCAAGTATATAAGACGGTTTTGCTTCGGTTTGTAGTCGTTCAAGTAAGGTTCTTGCCCATTCATCAGTGGGGGCGTGTACTTCAAGATGTTTGATTAGTTCGTCGTAAGTATCGCGTTTGATGCGGATGTCAGAGTTAGTCATTGTTCTCCTTTAAAATGGGTCAATTCCAACCTTTAATAATTGCTCAATAATTTGATTAAAGTCTTTAATTGATTGAGCTTTATCTAATTGCTTTAACAAGTTTTGTCTATCTTCTTCTTTAGAAAAATAATGTCCTCTAAAACTTGTCCAATGTTTTAAATAGTCTCTTAGTAAATCAGCGTGAATGTCCCTAAAATTGCGACTATTATTTAAGTATTGAAGAACAGCGATCGCTAATTGTCCACTCTGTTCATTTTTCCAATAAACTAGAGTGTGATCAGGGTATCCGTGAATCACTTAAATTTACACTCCTAAATCTAATTTTAACTGACCTGGGCTAATATTTTGCCTTCTGCCTCTGTGCATATAAAGGTGACAAGCACTGCACAAAGGTATTAGGTTAGATTGATGATTATTTGATGGGTCATAATCAGAATGATGGACGGTTAATGTGAGCTTTGTTCTTTGGCTTTTATCGGTTCGCTTATCATCAGTAGATAAGCATTTAAGCCCGCATTTAGAACAAGTCCAGTTAGCTTTTATCTTAACTCTTAAAGCTATTTCATCCCAGTTATCAGGATATCTATCTTTATTTTTCATAGAACAAAAACAATTAAATTATCTCTTATCTTACAACATTTTTAAAACAATTTCAACAGCTTAATTATTATAAATTGGTTATCTTAATTAGTTATTTTAAACAGGAACAGTTAATAGTTAAAAGCCATCAATCATCACGGAAAATTAATGATTGAATATTATGCCAAGACAACCCCGTGATTTACAACCTAATTATTGTTACCATGTGACGACGCGCTGTAATAATCGTGAGTTTAAATATTACGTCATGAGTGTAGAGAGGTTTTTATTTATGTTTTGAATAAGGCTATTAATAAGTTTAAGTTTAAACTTTATGCTATCTGTATTATGAGTAACCATGTCCATTATCTCATAGAACCAAAGCAACCGGAAGATTTACCTAAAATTATGCAGTATATCAACTGGTATACTGCCATGTGTTTTAATCGAATGTTGAATAGAACGGGTCATTTTTGGGAACAAAGATATTTTAGTGGTGGCTTTCCGAAAAATGATTATCAACGGGCTTTAAATACTATGAGATATATTCATGCTAACCCTAAAAGTGCAGGAATGCAGCAGGGGTTTTTCTATGATTTCTCTAACTATGGAATACATGAACGATTAAGTGATGATGGACTTACAGAATGGCATCCAGCGTTTTTGAGTTTGGGTGAATCTCTTGATGAGTGCGCTAAAAAGTATAAGAGTTTCTGTCATAAATATAAGCCAAAACCTAAGTCAGAAAGGCGTTATCATTGGGGCAAGAAATTGTTACCAAAAGTGTTGAAAGTTAAGGATAAAAAGAAACATACTCCAGGGCAAACTAAACTACCTTGGGCAGTTGAAGAAACCAATAAAGATGAGATAAGAGAAGTAGCGATGTGCTGAGCGGAGTCGAAGTGCGGAAAAGTTTGAAGTTGCTAATGCTTATAACCCTCAAGTTGCTATGCAGTTTTTTAATGATGCTTGACCTTTTAACGGGTTATCAGTTGACCTGGCCAAGTTACAGAAATTGTAGATTGATTCTTTTAATCTTTTAACAATTCTCCTGTACTTAACTGATAACTTACTTCAAACTTCTCTGCTGACTTCAAACTTCTGACTTCCCTTGGTGCCAGGTATCGAATTTGGAAAAAGCCCATGACTTCGTAAAAAAAGAAACCAAATTTAACTCTTGACAATGGCTTGTGATGGCGATACACTACAGGTTACAAGTCTGTGCGCGAGAAAAGAGTGCGCGGTGCGCGGTGCCAGAAAAGAGTGCGCGAGAAAAGAGAATGGCACTCCCTCCCTCCGGCTCCTCCCTCGCCCGCCAAAAGGTAATGCGGAAGGTGCGGAAGGTGTGCTACAGGTGTAGTATCAAGTAATTCAAAAGTAAGGTCTGAGTAGTTCAACCAGTTGCCTCCTTTACGCCAACCGACGCGATCGCCAAATTCTTTCCAGATTTCAACATTATACTCTCTTGTCCCTTTTAGGTCATCAATGTAGATTTTCTTTTGAACACTGAAGCCAAATTTACCGTTACTGTATTTAACCCAAAGTTGATCGATGGTGCGTAAGTCCTCACAGGGGAAGTTATCAATATCTTCAACCCTTAAGTATCTTTCCGAGACTCGGTTAGCAGCTTGAAGCATTACGTTAGCGGTTTCCTGGTCAGCTTCTTTCCATTTACCTGCTGCTAGGAGGTCACGGAGTTTAGTATAGTCAACGCCTTTTGCGCTTTTGAGTTCTATTTCTGCGGTTATTATTTTTACAGGAAATTGAAGCTGTTTTATTTGTTCTTGTAGTTGAGTAATTATTAAGCTTTTTTCTGATAATTCTGATTGTGCTATTTTCAGTTTATCAGACAAGTTTGAAGCTTGCGATCGCTCTGTTTCTAATTGCTGATTTAATTGATTAATTTTAGAGTTAAGTTCTTTGTTTAACTTTTCTATTTCATCAAGTTGCAAACTATTTGGTGTCTGTTGATTTCCTTTAATCCAACCAATGATATTATCTCGCCGTTCAAAATCTTTTAACGTTAAAATAATCGATTTTTCTATATCATTAGAATTTTCCCAAAACTTAACCATTTTAGAAGTTACTGACTTTTTAAACTCATGATATTTACTAGGGTTATCTCGTTCTAAATGCTTCTGAAGATCTCCCTTTTCCATGGCTCTTTTATCAGGATCTCTAAGAACACAAGAAAAGATAGGGATATTCTTTTCTAAAGCATATTCATATTCAAGATGAGTGTAACTTTTTCCTTCTTTGTTGTTGGGGTCGATACTACCATATCTTCCCCCTAAAATAAGGAGATAAACATCAGATTGATCTATCCAATGTTTAATAACTTCCCATTGAGATTGATCTCCTGCGGTGAATAATTCCATCCCTGCGGGAATATGTTTAGCTTCTAGGATAGCTTGTACTGCGGCTTGTCTTTCTTCAATTAAATCAAGATAGGTAGAAGATACGAAAACTTGTAATCTTTTAGGGAAGTAAACCATTTTAATTTTACTTAGCTTCTCCCTTTTCCTTTGTTTCTAATGCGGCCATTCTTTGTTCTAATTCTGTCATCCTCTGACTTAATGGCACATTATCAGTACAGCCAAGATATTCAGCGATCGCACTCACAACCACATCAGTTTTAGACGTGCCAGTTTTGTTAACATAGTCATTGAGTTCATCAAAAAGAGAAGGAGGAACTCTAACGGCAATTTGTGGCTTACGCATCACGTTAAACCTCTAATTTCTTTTAATTATACTAGCAACTGTCAAAAAGCTGTCAGCCAGTTTAAATTTAACTCCCTTCAAGAACCCTTAACAACCGTTCCTCCAACTCCGTCAACCAAGGGCGATCTAT
>NZ_JAYGHQ010000041.1:0-12378 GCF_034931425.1 Crocosphaera sp. XPORK-15E | reverse complement strand
CATTGAATTAGATATCGAGGGAGATTTACCCCAAAACCCTGGGCATACCGACTTGATAAAATTGTTTCAATCGACTCCCAACTTATTTGGCATTGAGAAAGTAATAGAGAACCAAGTTGCCGCTTCTCCTGTGTTGAGTAAACTGGGACAAGTAGGGTTTGCTGATCTAGTGGTGGATGCGGATGGAAAGGTACGTCGCGCCCTGTTATCTGTTACTCTTTCTGATGATAAGGTGCGCTACAGTTTAGCGGTAAAAATGGCACTGCACTATCTTGAAGCTAAGGGAATCACCCTAGAACCCCTTGACAGTGAGGGGCAGCCAGTCCAGCGAGTGCGCTTGGGAAAAGCTGTCTTTGAGCGGTTTACAGGCAATGACGGGGGCTATGTCCGCACCCAATCGGGAGGCTATCAGATTTTGCTCAATTTTCGGGGTAATCAGGAGAATTTTTCGACTTTTTCGCTGAGGGAAGTGTTAGAAAACAAAATACCTCCCGATAGTTTACGCGATCGCCTGGTGTTCATTGGCACGACAGCCGAAAGTATTAATGATTTATTTTACACCCCTTACAGTAGCCGACTATTCCGTTCTCCTGAGATGATGCCTGGGATAGTTCTCCATGCTAATATTGCCAGTCAAATAATTAGTTCTGCTATTGATGGACGGCCTCTACTTCGTGTTTGGTCTGATCCTCTCGAATGGCTGTGGATAAGCGCGATCGCTTTTGTCGGGACAGCAATAAGCTGGCAGTTTAAATTTATTAGGGCGATCTCGTTTAGTTGGTTGATCGCCAGTAGCGGACTTTTGGCAGGATGTTATTTCGCCTTTGTCTTGGGTTGGTGGCTACCTTTTGTTCCGTCATTTTTGGCACTTTCGGGGGCGACAGTTGTCTTATTTGTTATTACTAATAAGCAAAGAGATAGACTTCATTTTAGACTTACTTTAGCCTTGCTGTTAGAAACTTATCAAAAAGATCCAACCACTGGACGTATTGCTATTGAATACCTCAAACAGTCAGAAAGTCGAGAAAATCAAGCTTTTATTGAGCAGGAATTAGCAGAATAAACTTTCAAATTTAAGCTCACATTTGGCGGTATTTTTAAGGTAAGACTAAAGAATTATGTTCCTTTACAATTGAAGTGGCTTCGTTGCGATCGCATTCAGTCCCCCTGACTCCAAAAACTGTATCCAGATATCCGTCAAGTCTTGATTATTAGGTTGCTCACCGCGAAGGGGATATCTTCGAGATCGCTTTGCTTGAACCAGAGAAGTCAACGCATCATACCAAATACCTTGCTCCCCATACCAAGCAGCTTGCTCTAAAGCTGACCCCTGTTTTATGGTTGCAGATAAGGGAACACGACGCACCCAAGAGGCAATCGCAGGATCATTAGGGTTTGGTCTTTGCCCACAAACTAACACCACTGCCCACTGATAGGCTTTCCCTACTTCTAGGGGAGAGGAGTCGGGAGAAGGCCGAAGACTGATAATACCAGATTCACCAGTTATGGGGACAAAGGTTTGAGAATGATGTTTTGTGCCGTTTTCTCTAATACTTAACACAACTTGTTTAGCGGAGGTTTCTGGTATATAAACAAAAAAGGTTGGGCGTTCTGCTATGGTTAATCCAGTGTTAGTGGTAGGAACGAGAGGAACCATAGATGACCCCTCTGATGAAATTTTTGCCAGGTTTGTTGGGGTTGCATCCCCTGCACATTGCCCATCATGACGAGATCCTGCGCCCCTTGTTTGCTCTGGTTTCGGGTCATCCGGTGGCGGTTTGAATAAGACTCTGGTAAGTCTCCTATTCTGTCTGGTAGAAGGGTTGCTTGTGGGTTGGGCAATGGTGGGTACAGTGCCTAGAAGTAACAACCCTACGGTCATTAGATTGAGTAACCGTTGATTATTTAACATGGTCATTATTGTTCAAAACTAGAGAAGCGTTCCCACGCTTACCTAATTCTACTGAAGTAATGACCCCCTAAGTGCAAATTCTGGAAAGATCCGATTTTTTCTGACTTTTTTTTGATTCCTACCTGATAAAACCTGACTTTTTTTGATTCCCTGAAGCTTAAACCTGATTTTTTAACTCAAGAATACCTGACTTTTTCCCATTGTCGATTTCAGTATTTACCAGCATGATGGTTGATGCAAAGATGATTTTGCTTTAGTTAATTAGTCAATTAGGATTGATTACTTATCTGTTAAATGGTGTGTCCAATATTCAAGGGTGGACAAAATTACCCAAGTTTATTCAATCCTATATTTTGTCGAGGAGTGTTTATTGTGAAATTAAAAGATTTAGGAACAATTATCGATTTAAAGGGGACAAAAGACCAAAAGTCAAACCGATTAAGGAAATTCATGAAAAAGTTATACTCTCCAGTTGCTCTGGGTTTAAGTCTGAGTATGACGGTAGGTTTTGGGGGAGAAGTGTCTGCTCAAAAGAGTGCAGAGGGTAACATCAATATTACCGAACCTGCGTCTGGTGATCCCCCTCAATGTAAAGATTCTAAGTATTTTATAGAAGAAGTTGATGACGAGGGGATTCCTGTATTTGACCTCAAAACTGGGGAGCCTAAACAAGTTCTCGATAACAAACAAGCCACTGAAAGCGTTAAACTCTATCATCTTCGCCGAGCATCGAACATGGTAAAGATAATCGCTTCAATTGCCAAGGCTAATCCTTGTCTTCAAGATACTGTCATCGAACCGCAAAACAACAATGTAATTGTCCTCTATGGCTCTGAGGAACAGAGGGAAGAATTAAAACGAATTATTACTATGCTAGACTTGCGCCTTGAGGGAGTCAATATGGCGATGTGGGGAATACTCATATCCAGTGGCAACCCTCATGAACTGACGGCAGCTGTGCGTGATGTTAACAAAGAAATTAATACAACTCAACGTTTACTACGAAAGACTTATCAAGAATTTGAAGCAGGGTCCAGAAAAGATAATCCGAACAATAAACTTGATCAAGATTTTAAAAGATTATTTGAAGTAGTCCTTGGCTATCGGAAAATATTAGATGGAAATCATGTTTCGAGATCCATGATAGACATTTTGCTTACTATCAATGCAACGGCAGATCCGACTACAAGGTATAACGAAGCTGCCCAAAACATTTGCAAGCTTTTTTTTGAAAAAGACAAAAAGGGAGAGTATAAACCCTATATAGAGGCTTTTCAAAGACAACATGGGAAAGACGCAATTCCCTTCCGAAACTATATTGAAAGAGGTTTACATCAAAAAATCGACGATACAACACAAGACTGTAACAAGAAGTTTACGAACAAGGAAGATATATTGAATATAAACGGGAGGGCAAGAAAAGCCATTCTAGAGTTTGCTCTACATTATTCTGATTTACGCGATCGCCCCAGTGAATTTAATCCACAATCTTTGCAAGAATCTGCGGCTGCTTTGAATTCAGTTTTACAACCCATTGTTGATGCGATTAACCGCGATGTAGAAGAGTTGTTTATGGAACCCACTTTAGCTAGAATGCAAAACATTGTCGGGAACTATTGGGATGTATCCTATGCAGAAGTTGGTCGAACTACGGTTGCTGGGTTAAATGGACTTCCATCGGAAGTTACCTCAACAACCGTCAGTGCTTTTGATGAGACAGGGCCCTTAAGACTCAATGAACTCATCAAAGAAGCAGGTGAAATCAACTCATCCACTAAAGACTTATTACCTAATGTTAATTTTAGAGGCACTGATGTCCCGATTGCCGGGTTGGTAAGTGCAATTGCCGCCCTTGGTGCGGATAGATCCTTATTCCGAGCTTTAACATCAGGGGTTTCAATGAAAGTTACTCCTTCAGTATTACGCAATAGTGCATCTGCGGAACTCGATATTGATTTGACAACTGGGCCACCAGGGACCGAAGTAGAGAGAAAGGTAGGAGCAGTACGATCTGAACTGCGTCCTCTCTCCCGTATTACGCAGAATAGAGTAGATACAACCGTCTATGTCGATACCTTAGATGTTTTTGCTCTTTCTACTTTCAACAGCCAAACCACGATCGATGGAGGACGAACCTATATTCCTATTGTTGGAACAATCTGGCAGGGAATATTCAGTGGTATCCCTGTTGTTGGCGATTTGTTTAGTTGGCAAAATCCTCCTGATAATGTTCGCCACCAAAGCATTGTACTAACTAATTCGTTTATTGTTCCGACAGCAATGGGATTAGCTGGTTTGTATGCAAGTGAAGAATTAACGCCAACGGGAATAGAATTTCCTCGTCTGACATTTCGTGTTCGTTATCAAGCAGTTAAAAACTATCTAGATAGTCTTGAACGGAGGATTAATAGTGGTCAGCCACAACAGGAGACTAATCCTTCTGAGCTACAATTTCCTAATCAGCAATATCCGTCTTTTCCTGATCAGCAATTCTAGATAAGACAAATTCCTCATCTCTTTTGAAAATAGATGGTTTAATAGCGGTTTTCAGTTGGATAGATTATTCTCTACAGACCTACTAAGGCTTAGATCCTGTTAATTTTCGCTATTGATGTGAAAACCGCTATAAATATTTTTAATTGAGATGAGGTCAATACTGCTCGGTTAAAAGTAAAAACGCTCGCAGTATTGGATATAGGGTAACAGCAAATCAAACGAAAGTAGTTTATTAAGGAGAGAATTTGACAATGACGATTTCAAACAATCCGACAATCACAGAGAGAATACAATCTTCAATATTAGTGATAGTTGAAATTATTATTCTGTTGTCATTGGTTTTAGTTCCAGTTGCATTGTATGCTATTTTAAGTTTTTCGGTATTATGCGCTAAGTTTCTGTGGTTAGTATTAGTTGCTCTATTATTTATTTTTCCACTAATAGAAATAGTACGCAACAAGTCCTGGATTCAAAAAGTTGTGAAAAAATTAAATATAAATTCGATGTTTTCAACGATTTTAGAAACTGCGAACACAATATTTTCAAAGATTTGGGAAGGCACCAAAAAAGTGTATTTTAACTTCAAAAAAGATAAAAATAATTTGTTTATTATTGAATTGTTTAAAGGGAAGAAACTATCTGAAATATTACACGACTTTTTTGTATGGCGTGTAGCGATTATTAGTGGGCTAATTTTATTTTATTTTCCTCTCATCGCTCAATTTACCGGAGCCTCCAAATTCTTGCGAAATCTTTTTGTAATGGAAAGTGAGCCTCAACTAACTATGGTAATAGTAGTCACTTTTATTATTGCAACAATTATCATTTCACTACTAATGAGTATAATTATTTTGAGTCCTGAAACCCCACCGATCCGTTACAATGTAGACTTTATAATTAAACGAATAGTTGGAGCTATTGTTCTTTCTTTTCCGACCTATCTAGTCTTATATTTTAATAATAGTAAACCAGATGTTAATTGGTATTTTTTTTGGGGAGTAAGTATAATTCTCATCCTAGTATTCTTATTGTTTTATGTGATAATTGAATATAATCAAATCTCTGAAAACAAAGATGTCAATCCATTTTCTATTTTAAGAACAATAGATGAAAAAATTCTACATATAAATACTAATAATGCTGGCGATAAAATAGATTTGTTTTTAATATATGAAATATTAATAGGATTGATAATTTATGTCATAACTATTTATTTGAATTATCCAAAATTGGACGGAACAATTAATATACCAATTAAGTACCAAGCTCCTACCTTACTTTACATTTTATTAATCATTTGGATTGTGACTATTGTGTTGGGAGGTATTATCTATGTCTTTGATAAATATTCTGATAAATATCATAAACCAAATAATTCTAGTCCATCTAATTCACAGGAAAATCATCAAACGAATAAGCTTCAAAAATATCAATTCCACTGGCCTGTTATCCTCCTGTTAATTCTCTTTACTGCTTGTGGTTATAGAGCTTGGAACGTGGATCATTACTTCCAACTGAAAAATAGTGATGTAGTGATTAGTAACTATCAAAAAGACTTTAAAACAGCCATAGGAAACCGTCTCTGTCCAGAAGATTTTCAAAAAGAACAACGCTGTAATAAAGAACAATCTTTAGTAGTTGTTGCAGCAAGTGGTGGTGGTATTCAAGCATCTGGTTGGACAGCCCAAGTTTTAGCAGGATTACAGAATAAAATTGGAGAAGATTTTACCAAAGCTATTGGTCTAATTAGCTCTACATCTGGAGGATCGGTGGGGACAATGTTTTACTTGAATCAATTCAACGATCAAGGGATTCTCAGTGAACCTCAAAAATTAATTAAAAATGCCACAGATGACTGGTTAGATTCAGTGGGATGGGGATTAGCTTACCCTGATTTAGTAAGTGCTATTGGCTTTCCTTTTTTTTAATCTAATAAATATCTAGATCGAGGATATGCGTTAGAAAAAGATTGGGAAAGAACTTTAAAAACTCCTAATTTAACCTTAGATACTTGGTACAATAAAATTCTTACTGGCAACATTCCAATTCCTGTTTTTAATTCGACTCTAGTGGAAAATGGCCGCCGCTTTCTTATATCTCCTATGAAATTTATCCCTGGACAAATGACTCATTATCTAGATCCAAAATTACTAGAGAGTGATTCAGAATTATCTGAAGAAGATAAACAAAAAATCCAGCTATCAAGAGCCTTAGATTTTAGAACGCTGTACAATTACTGTGGTACACCAGAAGCTTCAACGTCCTGTACGTTAGATGTAACAACTGCTGCGCGGCTATCTGCAAGCTTTCCCTATGTTTCTCCAATGGCGCGTAATTACCCAGATAATCTAATTAAAGATTTTCAAACGGGTAAACCGATGAAAGATCCCACAACAGATAAAATAACGATGCATAATTATCACATGGCTGACGGAGGGTATTTTGATAATTCGGGTGCATTTACAGCGATAGAATGGCTAAATGACTTTTTAAAAAATAAACCCCAAGATGAATCAAAATGTAAAGAGAAGAATTACAAATGTCTGAACATCAAAAAAGTTGTTTTACTCCAAATTAATGCCTTTCCAGAAGAACCCTTAAAGTCACGAGAAGAAGGAGAAAAAGGACTTCTAACAGTTCTTAAAGGTTCACTAGATACATTGAGTGCTGTTCGTGACTCTACTCAAATTGATCGTAATATTCAAGCTGTCAAACTCCTCCAAGATAGTTGGAATGATAATGGTCACAACATCAACATTGGCAGATTTGCAATTTCTTTTCCTAAAGAAGATCACAATCAAAACAAGTATGATCAACCCCTATCTTGGCAACTCACTCAACATCAAAAAGATAATCTAAAAGACGCTTGGGAGAATGATCAAATAATAGAGAAAACAGTAAAGCGTATGAAAGCGTTTTGGAATAATGATCAAACAGAAGATAAAGAAGTTTCAGATGAGGCATTGCCAATTACAACCAATTTCCCACTAAAACAAAGGAAGCCCAGTAAAAAGGATGTTGGTATTGCGGAGAATGCAATAACGAAAGTTGTGCTTGACGCAATGCCTCTGCTTTACTAACCCCTGACTGGTTCAAAGTTTTATAGAATTGGGAGATTAAATCTGCCGTAGACTGATCTTGTACTGACCAAAGAGTGGCTAAGGTACTACGCGCCCCTGAACGCACTGCTACCCCTGCTAACCCTAACACTGCCCGTTTATCTCCCGTTGCTGTCTGACAAGCACTTAAAATTAACAGTTCAATGGGACTCCGTTGTTGGCCTTCCCTTTCCTGTAAAAATTGGTCTAAATTTTTAACATTGATTCGCTCATCCCAAGTCAATAAAAAAGTATCTTCTACTTGGGAAGAAAACTGTCCATGAGTCGCTAAGTGGACAATAGGAAAGGAAGTTGACTCAATTTCTTTTTGGAGGCGATCGCTGGTAAACTGCTGGTCTAACAAAACGAATGCTGAGACTATCTCGGAAATTTCTTTCATCTCTTCTTTCACCCCAGGTAACGCAGAAAACCCTTGACGCGCCTCAGCTATACCACCGGCCAGAATTTTTAACTGTTGTCGAGAAAGCGATCGCGGACTCAGTAATTGTAACCCAGGTGTCAAAGCAACATTATACTTTTCAATCAAATATTGTTGACCATCGTGAAGTGCTGCCATGGGTACACCGCTCAACAAACCATCAAGGACAAATACCAGGGTTTTGATCTTGTTTTCTGCTAATTCTGGTTCCAAGGGACGAATTAACCAGTCGTACAATTGCTGATGGGGGCGCAAGGGGTCAATATTAGAAATGTAGGGGTTTAAGTTGGCAAACATATCATCAAAAACCCGCTCAACTTCCCCTAATGCAGCATCGTCTGAACTCTTATTTAGGGCTGTATCAAATACTTGTTCTACTTCCCCTGATAAAGAATTATCATCAAATACTTGTTCTACTTCCCCTGATGCAGAATGATCATCAAATACTTGTTTTACTCCCCCAGATACACCATCCTCTGAACTCTGATTTAGGGCTGTTTCATAGTAGCTTAACGGCTTTCCTGGGAGGGATAAAATGACAGCGAGGCGTTTGGGCAACACAATAGAATAGATGACTGCTGCTTGGGGGTCAAGTTGTTCAACCTGTTGGGGTTCGGCATCGATGCAAGCTTCCCGAAAGAAGTTATTGAGTTCGGCTAATTGGAGTGATTCAATGATGTCACGGGCTTTTTTTAGGTTTTCCTGACTGATTTCTCCTAGTTTTCCCTGTTGGTTAGGAGAAGGTTGTAAGAGCAGATTTACCAATTCCCGATAGACGGGTTCTACACTATCACGGAAGTTAAATTGAATGTCTGCATTGGTAATAACTAAGTCCCGTCGCAGAGACTCAAGGATGTTCACCGCTAAAGTGTAAGGGGCGATCGCTTGATTAGCTTTCCCTTGGAGTTGATATAATCTTCCCAGTTGCCATTGCCACAAATAAGCTAGTTCGGGGTTATTAAAGGCAGAGATTTGTTGTAAGGCAAGTTCTGTTAACTGTTGCGCTTTAGTCATGTTTCCTCTTTGTTGGTAGGTTGCCCCCAAATAACCGAAGGCATTGGCTTGGGCTTGTTTATCTCCTAAGTTTTGAGCGTGGTTTAGTGCTGTTTCTATTAGTTGATTGATAGCTGGCCAAGAGGGAACTATTAATTGTTGAAGTTCCTTTGCATAGATGTCTTGAACTGTTTCTTTAATGATAGGACAAGATTGGAGGATAGGGGTTACAAATTGGTCGTTATCAGGTAGGAATGCAGAGTGAAGACACATTAAATTTTGTGCTAATTTAAGTTGAGCTAATACAACTTTTCGGCTAGATGGTAAGTTAGTCAGTTCAGATTGAATTTTATCTACTAGAGTCGGCACTTGATTCCACTCTTTCAGTTGTATCAAAAGACTTAATAAATTTAGCTGTGCTTGTATTTTTGTAATAGATGAAGTTCCTAATTCAGCTTGATGATAGCAAGCGATCGCTTGTTGATAAAATTGTTGGCTCGTCTGATATTTTTCTGATGGAATACAATTTGCTGACTGTATTGAATCAACTGATAACTGTTTTTTATTCCTAGCAATAGTTTGATTTCCTAAAACTCGTGTCGTATTACCTAAACTGAGAGCGATCTCTGCTAAATTTTCAGGATCTTCTATAGTTTGTGCTAATTGCCAACTTTTTAATAAAACGATTTCTGATTGTTTAGTTTGCCCTGTTACTCGTAAAACATTACCTAAGCTGCGTAATCCTAGTATTTGTAAAGAAATAGATATATTTTCTGGGAGTTGTTCTAGTTCTTCTTTTGATATTTGACAGTCTCGACTATCTATTTCTAAAGCTTCTAATAAAGTTTTGCAAGCTCTCGGATAAAGTCCTAACTCTTGCATGGCTTGAGCTTGGTTTATCTTGCTTTGAATTACTCCGTTATGATTACCAATGTTTTCATAATTTTTAGTCGCTTGTTGCCAAGTATTTAGAGCATTAGCTGACTCTCCTAATGCCAATTGTAACTCTCCTTTAATATCTAAAGTAGCAGCCAATATACGCTGTTGTACGGTTGTTTTTTCCAGGGGTTGTAAAATAGAAATACTTTGAGAGATAGCTGTTTTTGCCTCATTCCATTGACCCAGTTGTTGATAAGTCAAAGACAGATTACTCAACGCCATTGCCTGATTTAGTTTATCTCCTCCTGTAGCAAAAGTGTCAGCCGCTTGTTGCCAAATAGTTGCTGCTTCCTCAAATTGTTTAGCTTGATAGAGTTTTCTACCACGTTCAACTAACTGTAAGGTATCTTGTTGAGTTTGAACAATGGGGGTTGATAGGGAAACTTGGGCGACAAAAAGGGGAACTGCTATGGAAGTGAGAAATAGGAGGACTAACAGGATAAGCGATCGTCCTCTGTACAGTTTTTTGATAAGACTCGTTAATCTGGGCTTGAGTATAAG
This sequence comes from Crocosphaera sp. XPORK-15E, assembly GCF_034931425.1. Classification (NCBI taxonomy): domain Bacteria; kingdom Bacillati; phylum Cyanobacteriota; class Cyanophyceae; order Chroococcales; family Aphanothecaceae; genus Crocosphaera; species Crocosphaera sp. XPORK-15E. Next base: position 2,000 of record NZ_JAYGHQ010000041.1, on the reverse strand, counting down.
TTGTTTTCCCCGCATTTTCTGTCTCAATGCTCTCCCTTGAAGGGAGAAGTGATTGTCAATTGTTCCTTGTTGAAAGTATTTAATCTGTTACTGCTCTGTTGTTAGTAGCATGAGAACTGATCACCTCTTCACTTTTTTGTTCTATTTTATCATTTTTAGCCTCATTCTTCTGGATATGAGAGTTATTTATTTTACTTACTACTTTAAAACTTTCTTTGTATAATCCATCCTGCTCGCAAATCATGAAGGGTACAATGGGAAAAAGTCACGTATTTTTTTCTCTAAAAATCAGGTTGTATATTCAAAATGTAAGAAAAAGTCTGGTTAGATCAGAGCATCGATTAATATTGCACTAAGCTCCGCCACAACTATGTTGAGAATCTGGGAGAGTAAATGTTTTTTTTGTTCTGATGTTAGTTACAGTATAAACTTTTCCTCGATTGTCACCAGGAGGGCAGTTTTTAGGAATTGAAACTAAACATAATTTTACTGGATCTCTAGGCTTAGAAGATTCTGCTTCAGGAACTGTATCATAAGAAACTAGATAAATTCCGTTAGTAAATTCAATTGATGTTCCTGACCCCAAAATGGGTTTTCCTGTCACTCCATCTTCTAATCTAGTCCTAACCTTAGAAACAAAAGTATTACTACACTGTCCTACACGAGTTGGAGGGGGTGCTGCTTCCAATTTGAAGGAAAAAGTCGGAACACTTAAAATAATAAAAATTGCTGCTAAAGGGAATGTTGATTTCATATTATGACTCTCTCGTACCTATAGTGATAAGTAAAGATTGTTCTTTGTTGAGTAGATTAGATGTGGCTATGATTTTTACCGAAAAACTAATAAATTTAAAGGCGCGTCGTAACCAACTATCTTAAGTATTGTAGCTTATTATTATATATTTTGTACCAAGATGTTGAAAGAGTCGAGAGGAGAATAATAACTTTGTGAGAACTAGAGTTAATTTTCTAGTAAACTACAACGCTATTATCTCCATCTCCTAAAGTTTTGTCAGCAAAGCGAATCTAGATAATTGGAAAAACAGATCATCGCTTACTGATGACTATGTGAGGTCCTTTAGGATTTGTTCTGCGTACTGTCGACGCTTTCCCTCAATTCCGAATCGTTCATATTCTTTCATTCCTTGCATTGCTTGGTCTAGGTTTTTTGCATTGCGTAAAATGCTTCCAGCTTTTGATTCTGAACCATTTAATTCCTGAACGAAAAGATTGACTTGATTATGAATGTCAGTAGCAACACTATTCGTGAATGCAGGTACTTTATTTCGTCGGTCAAAACTCCATTGAAATAATCCTAAACCTTTAGGTGGTGGACCTTCCTGTGCGCGTGGATTAAATGAAGATTCTTGTTGTACACAACCCAGAATTGCTGCACACTGTACAGTAGAAAATCCATGACTTATCAATTCATTGTGAATTAGTCTTTTATTTCCTGAAAATGGTGATTTGCTATGGCCAGATCCGCCATTACCGCTACCGGAGCGCGGAATAATCTCTATTTCTGATGGTGACACTTTCAAGAGTGCCGCCCAAGTATTTTTACCGACAATGCCATCTTGTTGTAGAGATTTTTTGTCTTGAAAAAGCTTGACCGCTTCAAGGGTTTTGTTGCCAAACTTTCCGTCTATTGATTCGTTGGCTGCTAAAACTCCCCAATCTTTTAGGGATTTTTGCAGGATTTTTACTTCGTTAACTACTTGCGATGTAGTATCAGTAATACCATCATTAAATTTCAACACTATATGTGGGATTGTCATTAGAAATAAACTCCTTATTGTTGAAGTAAACTTTGTTTATACCGTCTATCATGCTGGTAAATTATCAAGAATGCAATGGGATAAAATCAGATATTAATCAAACAAAAAATCAGGTTGAATCGTTAATAATTAAATAAAAAATAGGAAAAAATCAGGTTGAATCATTAGTAACCCACATTCCGCACTTCAAAAAAGTAGCATAATCGTAGTATGAAATCAGGG
>NZ_JAYGHQ010000040.1:0-12647 GCF_034931425.1 Crocosphaera sp. XPORK-15E | reverse complement strand
TTGTACTACATTGGGCAGGAAACTATCTGGGGGTTTTTTAAAATGAGAATTGCTGCCAGACTGGCTGTGAAATTAACGAATCTTTCACCAGGTAGTAGCGAAAAAGCGGGAATCGTGATAAATTCTTGATTGAAAACAGAAGGAGCACCGAGATCCCTGAAAGTGAAACCGAAAGTACCAGTGGGATCTAGAATTGCAGAAAGCTCATCGTATTGTACATAGTCAAAGGTAGCATCACCTGGAGCGGTGCCTTGAATAACTTCTGGAATAACTTCTTCAGTTTCAGTATCAACAGTGAAAATGATATAGAATGGCTGTAGAATGTCGTACAAATAGTCAATCTGTCCGTTGACCATTCTTTCATCGAGAGGGTAGATCGTGTAATCGAAATTTACTGTCACTCCGTCTACTGTGACACTGCTTGACTGCGTAATGCTAAGGGGCTTATCTTCGGGGACCGGTATTGGCACCTCTTGCGCCTGTGCTGCGGTTCCAGCGATTAATGTAGCTGCGCCAGCGAGTAATGTACTTGCGATCGAGCTATAGACTATAGCCTTGGTATTTATCATTGGGTTTCCTCTATATCCTATTAATAAGGGACTCCCCGATATGATATCCTATCAGTCTAAACTTGTCCAGATTATTTGGGAAATAATTTAGGGAAGTTTGATCTGCCAAAACTTGGACAAAACTAGGACTTACGCATTGACAGGAGATCCCTCATCTGAGGTATGGATTTCAGCAATGCTTACTCAATTTTTTGCGTTGTTTAGGCGATCGCCGTTTATAGAATCAGGCAATAGCGGCGTTATTAATTATTAGTTTAGTGCCTATTGTCGGGGCCATTCATGAATTGCCCCGACAATGAGCGTCAGGAGAGCTATTTTGACGCATTTGTTCAATGACTTCAGGATATTTTTCCAGATCTTTTAAGGACTGTAAAGGAGGATAAACAACACGATCTTTTCTTTCGTTTATTTTATCAACATAAGCATGAAAAGCCTCATCATCCTCTCGATGGGATAATACATAACTTTTTAATTCTTGAGAACTCATGGTTTTAAAATTAGGTTTTTGAGTCATTTTATCCATTCTCCATTTGGTTTGATTTCAATTTCGATATCTTCACCAATTAACATAACGATATTTTTACTACGCTCGTCTAATCTGATTATTTTAAAACCGTTAAACCCTGATTCTTTCGTTGAAATTTAGGCAAAAGATCCGATTTTTGGTTCAAGTGCAAGATCTGAGTTTAACCGAGATCTTGCACCTAGCCTGAAAACCCCGATTTTTTAGCAAATAGTAACGAAATAATGCTTGGTTTGCTGTCTTTAAAAATCGGGGTAAGGATAAGCGATTATTATTTGCTTATCCCTTTCAATTTTTTCTTAGCTTGCTGCTAGATATTCTTTGACATTGCCCCGTCGTCTCCGCAGTTGGGCTAAGGCTTGATGTTCCAGTTGACGCACCCTTTCCCGACTAATATTGAGCTTTTTGCCAATTTTGGCTAAAGATAGTTCTGTGCCATCTTCTAAACCAAAACGAAGGGTTAAAACTGCTCTTTGTTGGGGGGTGAGTTCCGCCATCAAATTTGTGAGGTCTTGGCGTAATAACTCTTGGGTGATGTAATGATCAGGGGAAATGCCTTGATCTTCTAAAAGTTCCGAGAGTTCCGTATCTTGATTGTCCCCGACACGAACATCTAAGGAAATAGGTTGACGGGCCATGCTGAGAAATTCCCGAATTTGAGCGGGTTCAATCTCTAATTCTTCGCCAATTTCGGCTGGAGTGGCACTTCTTCCTAATTTCTGTGAGAGTTCTCGTTGAGTTTTCTTGATTTTATTCAGTTTCTCGGTAATATGAATGGGTAAACGGATGGTTCTTGCTTGTTGCGCGATCGCCCGCGTAATGGCCTGGCGAATCCACCAATAAGCATAGGTCGAAAATTTATAGCCTTTGGTTGGGTCGAATTTTTCTACACCTCTTTCCAGTCCTAAGCTACCTTCTTGAATCAGGTCGAGAAATTCCATGTTGCGCTTTTGATATTTCTTGGCAATGGCAACGACTAAGCGCAAATTGGCCTCGATCATCTTCCGTTTGGCGCGATTTCCTTGTTCTAGGATTTTTTTCAGGCTGGTTTCCGTCATCTCTACCGCCTTGGCCCATTCTCTTAGACTGGGTTCGAGTCCTGAGTTTTCAGCAAGATTCTCTTTTGTTTCTAACAAGGTCATCATTTTTTGGACTTGTTTCCCATAAACAATCTCTTGTTCGTGGGTTAACAGAGGTACCCGCCCAATTTCATGCAGATAAGTCCGCACCATATCTGCTGAATACGTAGGCTGTTTGGTTTTGGTGTTCACGTTAGCAGTGGGCATTGGTACAGTTTTGACTCCTTAAATCTGCTTAAAAGTCTGTTAATATTCTTATCTTTCCCAAAATGTTTATTAATTAATACATGGGGACTGGAAAGAAAAGTTACAAAGTGAAGTCGGTATGACTTTAACTTGTTTTTATCTTAACTCATCTCTTTAGACGATGGCAAGATCGAAAAGGTTCATTGGTTTTTACGAGATGTTAAAAACGAGCCAATACTAGATTAACTAAGGGGTTGAAGGATGAGCCTCAGCCAGTAACTGGCCTTCGCTATTACTATCATGGCTCAAAAATGAATATAATAAAAGGTTTAAAGTTGGTGAAATCTCCGAACCTGAAGGCGGTTATTCCCGTATTGTTGATAGTTGAGGAAAATTTTTGGCTTATTTACCAATATCTTCGTTCCAAAGTAAGGGATTTTTTTCGATAAATTGTCGCATCAAATTTTGACATTCATCTAAATTCAAATCAATCACTTCAACGCCGTGAGATTCCATAAATTCTCTCGCTCCTGGGAAAGTTTTTGATTCTCCGGCAATTACTTTTTTAATATTAAACTGAACCACTGCTCCTGCACAAAGATAACAGGGCATTAGGGTAGAATAAAGAACTGTATCTTGATAATTACCGATCCGCCCCGCATTGCGTAAACAATCAATTTCTGCATGGGTAATGGGATCACCTTCTTGAACCCGTTTATTGTGTCCTCTGCCAATAATTATCTGATCTTTTACTAAAATGGAACCGATGGGAATACCCCCTTCTTTTAGCCCTTGTTTTGCTTCAGCGATCGCTGCTGCCATAAATTCATCCATCGGGGTTCATCTCCTAGATTTTTTTGAGTTTAATTGCCTCATAACCTAGATCTATTTTAAACTAATTTGCTACAATGGGGAAGTAAAAAGCGTTATTTCTTCTAACGAATTTGTCTACTATAAATTCCTCTCTTAAAATATCAGAGTCTTGGCAAAAACTGTTAAGACAACATCGGGCGATCGCTGTCATTCGGACGGATGATATAGACTTAGGTTTAAACATGGCCAGAGCAGTAGCAAAAGGCGGAATGCGACTGATTGAAATTACTTGGAATAGTAAAAACCCTGCTCAAATTATTCAACAATTAAAAATAGAATTACCAGATTGTATCATTGGCACAGGAACAATTTTAACCCTAGAAGACTTACAAGAAGCTATCGCTGCTCAGGTACAATTCTGTTTTACTCCCCACACCAATCAAAGCTTAATTAAAACAGCAATTGATCACCAAATTCCTATTATTCCAGGGGCTTTATCTCCCACAGAAATTGTTACTGCTTGGCAAGGGGGAGCGAGTTGTGTTAAAGTCTTTCCGGTACAGGCAATTGGCGGCATTTCTTATATTCTAGGATTACAGGGGCCCATTGGTTCAATTCCTTTAATTCCGACCGGTGGCGTAACTTTAGACAATGCGGCTCATTTTCTCGCAGCAGGGGCGATCGCTGTGGGTTTATCGGGTCAATTATTTCCCCGTCATGCTATTAATAATCAAGACTGGGAAGTTGTTACAAAACAGGCAGAAATTTTAAGGGAAAGAATACAACATTTCCTAACAATTTAACATGATTTTAACAAATCATGTTTGATTGTCTTGATTTTCTAACCATTGATTAAACTGTTTAATTGCTTCTCTAACTTTAGGAGCAGTTTCTATTAGTTTTTTAGCCAAAACAAGCACAGACTTTGCTTTTAATTTAACTTGATAATTATGGCGAACTAAATGGCTAAATTTTGGATATTCATCTAACTCTAATAATAGGGAACCTTGCCATAAAGGGGGGCGGTTATGATTACCAGGATCTGCCATTTGGCGTAATAATTGTTCATGCCAATTTTGCCCTGTAGGTAAACCCCCATCTAAGGTAACTGCTACCCGTTCACTCATATGTTCACATCCCGTATAAACATCAACAATATAACTTGCTAAAGTAGGAGTTACGAAAGCTTCAGGAACAGTTTGAGCTTGATCCATAAGAGAAATTAACATTGTAAAATTATCTTCAAAAGCCAGCATTTCATCTTCAAGACGGGTTTTCAGAGCTAAATACAAATTATCAGACATAGGTTTTGTTTGTAAAATGCGATCGCGGACATAATAAGGAACTTGTTCAACAGGAACTAAATCAAATTGTAGCCAAGAAGGAAGAATTTTTTCTAGTTTTCCATAGGCATCCCAAATTTGCTCATCTGACATTCTTTTAACCGCTAAATCAAGATCAGATTCCCAATGCCAAGGACTATCCCCACGCAAAGAACCAAAAATAATAACATCATTTGCACCAAATTCTTGCTTTAAAATCTGAATACAATTTTTTGCTATTTCTAAGGCTTTTTGTTTTCTTTCTTCTAAGGTAATATTCCTCATTTTCCCAAAAATTAAATCACTTAAATCTTAAATAAAATCACATCTGACTTTAGCCAGGACATAATATATTATGCCCTCACAAACCATCACCTCAACCCCCCCACCCCGCATTTCAACAAAACTCAAAGTTCGCTACCATAAAAAAGCATGGGCTTATGGGTTCTAACCACAGTGTAGAGGTCAGAATTGCCATTAGATATAAGTACAGGAGTTCTAAACAATTAATGTCCACCGCAAAGCTAGATAAGTGTGACTCCCTAAAGTCCCTTCATTTTCCCCCCTTACCTTTATCCCGTCCTCTCCTCATGATCGGTCATGGAACGAGAGATATAGACGGAAAACAAACATTTCTTGACTTTGTTGCTGCTTATCAAGCATTAGACCATTCTCGTCCCGTTATTCCTTGCTTTTTGGAACTGACAGAACCCTACATTCAAGAAGGGGTAGACTATTGTGTATCCCAAGGTTATACCGATATTTCTGCCTTACCAATTCTCCTATTTGCAGCGCGTCATAATAAGTTTGATGTGACCAATGAACTCGATCGCACCAAAGAGCGTTATCCTGAGTTAAAGTTTCACTATGGGCGACATTTTGGCATTACCCCCAACCTGTTAAAATTGTGGCAGGAACGCTTAGCTGAGTTCGATCATCCCCACGCTAACCCCAAGCAAATTAAACGGTCTGAGACGGTGTTATTATTTGTTGGGAGGGGTTCTAGTGATCCTGATGCTAATGGGGATGTCTGTAAGTTAGCTAGAATAGTATGGGAAGGTAGCGGTTATCAGACAGTAGAAACCTGTTTTATTGGTATTACTCATCCTCGTCTAGAAGAAGGGTTTAAACGGGCCCTTTTTTACCAACCAAAACGGATTATTGTGTTACCTTATTTCTTGTTTACTGGGGCATTAGTCAAAAAAATTTTTCAAACCACTGCCGAACAACAAACCCTTTATCCTGAGATTGAGATGACTTGTTTACCGGAGATGGGTATTCATCCTCAACTGTTACAAGTTGTCAGGGAAAGAGAGTTAGAAACTCAACAGGGACAAGTCATTATGAACTGTGAAATGTGTAAGTTTCGTCTTGCTGCGGTTGAGGATCATGGTCATCATCATCATTCCCACGATCATGGCCATCATCATCATTCAAACCCTGATCCTTACGCCAAAGTTGAAGATTATCATCAACGAATTTGGCAAACACCATGAGCTTAATTAAATTATAACAGGTTTGGTTCTGTAGGGGCGTTTTCTGAAGCGTCCCTATACTGTATTAAATAATAAGTTATAATAAATTTAGTTGACAATAATCAGTCCTATTTTAATTATGAATAAACAACGAGTTGCTGTTGGTAGTAAAGTTTCTTTAATTGCCAAACCTCCCTATTTGAAAACTGCCGATCCTATGCCTATGTTACGCCCTGCTGATATCTTAGAAATTGGTGAGGAAGGAACAGTTATGGATCGTCGTCCTGGGGGTTATTGGGGGGTTAAATTTGCCAGAGGAACTTTCTTAATAGAAAGTCAATATATTGCCCTTTTAACCGCCCAAAAATCATCTAATACTGAGACTTAACTATTTAGTTTCTTCCTCAGTTTTTGTCACTGGTTTTTCAGTTTTACTAGCTGATTTTTGACCCTCTAAAGCAATGTCTTTGAGTTGCTCTTTATATTGAACAGGAGCTTTAAGAATGACATCTGTAAATATGGTTTGTGCTTCCGTTTCTTTGCCCTGTTGCCTTAACATAATTGCCTTAGCTAAGAGAGGACGAAAATCATCAGTATCCCCTTTAATTGCTTGATCATAAATGGTCAAAGCATCATCATAACGCTGTTGTTGGGTGTAAATTTCCCCTAACAATAATTGGAGAGATGTTAAATTAAAATGACTCTCTGACTGAGACTCTTTAGACCCATCTTTGAGGGCTTCATTCAGGGTATTTTGTACTAAATTAATCGCCTGTTGAGAACGGTTTTGGGCGATCAATACATCAACCATTCCTTTTAGGGCCGCTATTTCACCAGGGTTGGCCGCTAAAATCTCCCGATAGGTAGCAGTTGCGCCCTCATAGTCTTGTAAGCGTTGTTTTCCTTGGGCTAATAATAAGCCATACTCAGGTTGTTGGGGGTTCAGTTGGGCCAACCGTTCTAAGGGAATGAGCGCAGCGGCCAGATCTCCCTGTCTCAGTCGTGCTTCTAACAACCCACGCAGGGCATTATCATTATCAGGTTCCCGTTCTAAAACCAGTTGATAGCCTAGGGCTTCATTCTCTAATTTAGCGGATTCTGTGGCAGCTAAAGATAAATTCTCCCCTTGAGGTTGACGAGCTTGAACAATACTACTGACTAAGGGTAAAATGGAGAAGGAAATTAAGGCTAAGAGCATTAATACTAAAGCAATATAAATCCAGCGGCGATGCTTGGTTTTAGAGATTTTCATAAAGAGATAATTAAATGAAATGGTTCGAGTGTTTTGTTAATTTGTTAGGTGTACCAAACAATCCTAAAAATTGATCGGGGGTCATAAAGGTTATTTTAACCGAATGTCGGGCAGAATTCCCTCATCCTCGTGATTGTTGAGGATGAATGCCCGACCAGCCCGACCAATAACTAAACGGCGTAGCCTCCACTTTCTCGTACCTTAAAAACCTATCACCTCTGGCGATCGCCCTTCATCTTCCCCAAAAATCCCTTCCCCTCGTCTCACGCCCCTTCCTAAGCCTGTGAAGCATCATCAGCCTAAACCTTAACAGAATGCCTAGGATGTCCTGGAAAGTGAGGGCAGAAGCCCTCGTTCAAAGGGTTAATAAGCTAAGGTTTCTAGGGTTTCCCGAAGATATAACCGCACTTGTTGATCGAGGGATAAAATTTCAGGGGGAGTCTTTTGTCGGGCTTGCCATTGTTGAAATCCAGAACAATCAGCGATCGCCTGTTGAAGACTTTCCCAAACTTCCCGTTCTTCATCAGCCGGACGGTCAGGGGAAACGGTTAGGCTTGTCATGGGCTTATCTCAAATTCGTTTAACGTTACCTCCCTTAGCATAACCCAGATGCCTTTGACCCTGCTGATATCTATGACACAATTAGGGAGAAATTATGTTTCTTCCTGGGGAGTAATTGTTGGAATTAAGAAGATTTTGTTAACTCGTAATCCTAGTATGGTAAAATCGTCGAGAATTTTTTCGAGATCATAGGGTTCAGTCTTTAACCATTGTTGTTGTGAGGTCAATAAAACCCCCACAACACTCACAGGAATTTGAATAAATAGGTTAGTCAATAAAAAGGCGATCACTGCGATTATTAGTCCTAAAATACGCCATTGAGGAAGCATTTGTGCTGTGATTGCAGCAAGAGGGGCCCAGTGATACAATTGCCATCCAATGCCTAATAATACTAGGGCAGCAATTGCATTAAGAATCTTATTTTTTCTCGTTTTCAACAGACTTAAAATCTTGCGTTGGTCAGGGGTTAAGCTGCTGGGTTTAATGGCAACGATTAAGATACTAAAAATATCAAAAGGGCTTGTCCACTGCATCCACAAAATAGGCAAAATACCCACAACAGCTAAGAATACTAATTCTAACCAATAAAAAGGCAAAGGATCGGCTACAGCTAATCCTAACCCCATTACCAATAATAATAAGGGAGCAACGGCTATCCCTGCTAAATGAATCCACAAAAAGGGCTCAAGACGAAAATTGTTCATGATTTTTTATTAACCCATAATTCTGTTTTCTTGGTAAGCTAAATTCTAGCGTTTTTTCTGAGTTATTTCCTTTAGATTAGCATGAATCGCCCACAATTATCTCCCCTATTAAGCTTTTGGCATTGGCCAAAAACAGAATTGTTTTACCGTTGTCTATCATCCCTTGCTGCTTATCTGCCTTCTCTCAAAAAGCTTTTAACAAAAGGCTTATTAATGACAGTTTTGTTGATTTTTTTAACAGCTTGTGGTACGGCAACTGCCCCTATTGAGTTTGCCCCTGATGGAGACATTATACAACAAGCCATCCGCTTACAACTTAGTCAACGATTAAATCCTCTGAGTCAACAGTTAAATACGAAGCATCCTCAGTTAGAAATTGGTCAAATTAATGTTAAAAATATTGATTCAATTGTGGTTTCTGAATTGCCTACTTATCATCTACAAGGGACTTATAATTTGAAATTAATTTTACCTCGTCAACAAGTGAATCAAAAGAATAATCAATTTGAGATTTATCTTCAGCGACAAGCTGAGGGGAAAACCTGGCGACTCTTGAGCAAAGATAATAAAAAAGCTTCTGAAGAATTATCTTGGAAAAGCTATTTAATTACAGCCCAAGAATAATTATATTAGATTTAGGACTGACACAATATTTTGATAAATTGTGCTATAGGTAGGGGTAATTCATGAATTACCCCTACCTATAGAATTTGTAAGCAAGTCTTGTCTTTATAAGTTTAATGACTCATCACCCAATCATGAATTAAACTGTTAACTTCATCAGGAATTTCATCATGGGGACAATGACCAGCTTCTAGATAATATTCGGTTAAATTAGGATAATATTGGCGGTATTTTTCCCCTCTTTGTTTTGCATTCATCCAAGGATCACCACTACCCCATAACATTAATAAAGGATGGGTTAATTGTTGTAATAAATTGTCTACAGTTTCTCCTTGGGGTGTCTTAAAAACGGAGGCAAAAACTTGAGCAGCACCCTCATCACAAGAGGGACGATAAATGTCTTCAACTAACTTATCTGTTACTGCATCTTGATTAAGATATACTTTTTTTAAGGTCTTGCGAATATTTCCAGGGCGACGCATATATTGAAATAATAAATAGCTGGGCCAAGGATGGAGCAAAACCGAACGAATTAACTTCTGAATGGGATTAGGTTGTTTAGGATTTTTACTATCACCAAACGGCCCTGCACTGTTAAGCAAAATTACTCCTTTAGCTGCATTTGGACATTGTGCAGCCACACAAAGGGAAGCATAACCCCCTAAAGAATTACCCGCTAAAATGACAGGTTGACCAATCATTTCTGTAATAAAATCATTGAGTTGATCTCGCCAAAGATTACCACTATATTGTAAATTAGGTTTGGCAGAACGTCCAAATCCTAATAAGTCAATGGCCCAAACTTCAAAGGTTTCTTGTAATTGAGCAATATTTTTGTACCAATGATCTGTAGATGCACCAAAACCATGTATCAAGAGTAAAGGGGGACGTTGAGGATGTCTAACCCCTGCTCGGACATAATAGATATTATGCCCTTGCCATTGCCAATAATTTCCAGATACAGAAGCATTAGGGGAAATGGTAGCTATTTGCATGGCGATCGCGGTTTGTAAAGTAATGTTAACTTCTTTCTAGTGTAGCTCTCTTTTTCTCAATTGACATCCCAACGCCCTAATTTGAGAAATTTAAGTTTATCTAACAGAGTTTTCTGTAGAAAAATAGGGTTTTAATAAATTATGCGCTTGATAAACATAAAAAACATTAACAATAACTCCTCCTCGTTTAATTTCTACTGTACCAATTTCTTCAATACTTTCAAAAAATGCGCTAAATTCAGCAGTTAATTCTGGCATTTCAGCAAACCGTTTTAAGGTGATATAAAGTGCATTTTTACCAACCCATTGATCCGTATCTGGCCAAAAAGGAAACCCTCGTCTATCATAGCTAAAACAAGTCACAGGAATGGGGTTTAGGGGTTTAAGGGCTAAATCAATTAATCCCCCTAAATAATAGGCATTCGTAAACAGAAAATCGGCCTCTTTTAAGGCATTATAAAGAATGGGAGAGTTTGCTATTCCTTCTCTTAATTGTTTAACATCAATTAGTTCATTAGAGGGATCATTATCTGAAGTAAAAACACCACCTAATAAAACATTTTGACTAGATTTTAAAAGAGTTCCTGTATTAAGATGAATTAAAAATAATAACAAAATAGTTGTAATTATAATCGTGCTTCCTTTTAACCACCATTCCACCCAAAACTTTGAATATTTTTCCCATTTAACAGCATATAATCCTAATAATAAAGTAGCTCCCCAATAACCAGGAATAGGCCAAGTAACCAAAATTTGTTGTTTCCCACCTAAGATAATTAATCCTAATGTTAAGGGTAAAGATAACCAGAGAATAAATAATTGTTTTTCCCAAAAATAAGGTTTATTTGCACCATCTAAATCAACTTGACCATATTTTCTTAATGGTACGAATAATTGTAATAATAAAGTTCGGAATAAAACCCACCATAAAGGGAAGCCAATTGTTGGAAAAAGTAACCCAATTCCTACCCCAAATACAACCAAAGAATTCAGAATATTGTAGGGAGATTTTGGCACATTGGGAACCGGAAGAAAACGGTTAAAAAATTGAAACTTAAAGGATATCCAATCATGATTAAAATTCCAGAATAAGAGAGGAAATAATGTGACAATAAATAAGATTAATCCTAATCCTGTCCAACGGGAAAATAAAGCCCGACGATGAGAATAACTGCTTAAACAAAAGGCAACTAAAGAGAAACCTAAAACAAACCCATGATATTTACTTAAGCAAGCTAAACCAATTAAAATCCCTAAAATACTAAGACGATAACTAGGGCGATAAATTTGATTATCTACAGGAAAAAATTCATAAACAGCACAATATAAAGCTGCTGACCAAAAGAAGATTAAAGGACTATCAGGAAGGGTGACAATACCAAAACCAATTTGAAAAATGGGAATAATTGACGCAATAATTAAGGTAATTTTAGCGGCTTTAACATTGAATAATCTGGCACTGGTAAAGTATAATAATAATAGGCTACCTGTATATAAAAATACGGTGCCAATGCGTAGAGTAAAGGGGGAGGTAATACCTGTTAACCAAATACCAAAACCCGTGGTTAATGCGACGAAAACAGGATGATCAAAGTAACTCCAATCTAAATGTTGGGTGTAAAGATAATAATAGCCTTCGTCATAGCCAGGAAGTAACCAAAAGGCAATGATAGAACGGAATATTAGACCAAACAGTAATATCCAAATTACTGACGGTGGAAGTTTTAGGAACACGATTTTTGTTTTAAAAATAGGGATAATTAACAATATGTTGGTAAATGTTCAGCAATAGTGTAGCATTATCTAATATTTCTGGTATGTAAACATCTCCTTGATCCTAATATGGGGATAGGTAATCACTGAGTGTTTTCAGCAAGCGTTGATGTCGCTCTGAAGAAATCGAACCGATGGAACCGATGATATTACGACGGGGCAACACTGCTAAAAACCCCAACCGAATCAAAGATTCTGCTCTCAAACCACTGGTAATAAAGTCTGTATCAGAAGGAGAGATAATTTCGTCGAAATCAGGAACTCGCTGATGCAACTGGGTACTAATGCCACAAACCAAAAGATCTTTGTAGGGGGGCATTTCCCGCAAAATAATCGCGGGACGGTTCTTGATAGCACCATTCGCTTGTGGAACAGGTGTCAAAACAACATCAGCTTCCTGCATACTCCGAATTCGGTTCTTTGATTAAGTCGAGGGAGTAATCTTCTTCATCTTCACCATAGGCATCTTCTAATCTGCTGCCGGATAAACACAGCCAAGACTCACGTTCAGCATCTTGCTTGGGCAGGATAGTTACGATCAGCTTTCTGTTTGGTTCCAGTTCAAAAGGCTCGTCTAATAAAATTCGTTCACCATCAAAATGAGCGGATACTGATACGGTTTCCATCGGATTTACCTGTCTATCCATCACCATCTCTATGAATCTATATGGGGATATGTTAATCATACCCCATGTATAACATAAGATGTTCTGACTTGTGACAACTCCCATCACTGACTTGGAGTACCAAGTACAGTGTGGGCTTCCAAGA
>NZ_JAYGHQ010000039.1:0-51445 GCF_034931425.1 Crocosphaera sp. XPORK-15E | reverse complement strand
ACGCATCAGTCTTTCACCGCAGCAGCAAGAAGCCGTAACAATGGCAGCAGCTTCACGAATTATGGTGTTGACGGGGGGGCCAGGTGTAGGTAATCTGATACAAAGAATATATAATAAACAACAACAACAACGATCTATTTTTTTTATTCATTGTTAAACTATATACAATGACACATTTTTATTTATATAATGTATAATTATGATAAGTCTTCAAAAAGGGGTTGACCCCCATACACAGGAGATCATCTGGCTAGTGTTAAATGAGAACTACCAAGTGATAGAGCCGATTCAGCGTTATCTCACCTTCCTGTGTGGGGCAAAATCCCCCAATACCGTCGAATCCTATGGTTATGGGTTAAAAGCATGGTGGGAGTTCCTCCAAAACAAAAACCTTGACTGGAAAGCTGTCAAACTAACGGATCTTGAAGACTTTGTTTATTGGTTAAGGGTAGGAGATACCAGTAACATCGTGTCCATGCAACCTGTGAAAGCGAAACGAAGCGAACGTAGCATTAATCTGGCGGTAACGGCAGTGACGACCTTTTATGAGTATCATGTGGCTCATGATAACGTTGACTCCAAGACTTTTGACCGACTCATCGTAACCAGAGGTACAACTCGTCGTGGCTTGTTAACTGGTATCAGTAAGTCAAAACCCACTCGACAGAAACTCGTTAAACTCAAAGAGCCGAAAAAATTCCCTGGCTGTTTAACCGATGAACAAGTAGAAATATTAGTCAATAGCTGTCACCGACTCAGGGATAAATTTTTGATTCTCTTACTCAATGGAACGGGAATGAGAATTGGTGAAGTGTTAGGATTACAACACGAAGATATAGGGGATGGAAATGATTACTTTGTCTATCCCAAGAAACGATTAAATTCTAATGGTGCAAGAATAAAAACCTTAGAAAGAGTCATTCCTGTTATCCCTGAACTTCTAAAAATGTATAACGATTACCTCATTTACGAATATCCAGAGGTAGAATCAGACTATGTTTTTGTTAACATTTGGGAAGGAGAAATAGGACAACCAATGAAAGCAGGGGTGATTAATACTATGTTTTCTCGGTTAAGTAAAAAGACAGAAATTAAAGTTTATCCCCATTTATTTAGACACACTTATGCTACCCGTCTTTTAAAGGCAGGTGCATCACCTGAACGAGTCAAGTATTTATTAGGACATAAGAGTATTCAAACTACTTTAGATGTCTATTCTCATGTCATTGAAGAAGCTAATTTAAGAACGGTGATTGATGAGGAGAAGAACAGCAATGAATAGTTTAATAGATAGGAATTTAAAGCCTGAAAGTTGGTTAATTGAGCAGAATAGTCAAGCAAGACAATTACTTAAAAATCCTTTGTTGAAAAAGGATGTATGGCACACAATTAATGATTTAGGATTAGAAGTCTATCAACATAAGAGAATTTTAACAATCAATTTTAAAAAAATACAACAAGATTGGCTAAAATTATTAATAAAATTATATACTCTATTGAGAAGCCAGCTAAAATTATCTCCTTCATATATTTACACTGAAGTTCTTCACTTAAGTCGATTTTCTACTTTTCTCATTAACCACTCTATTCTTGTTCCTGAACAAATTGACTTTCAAGTGTTTGAAGAATTTGAGCGTCACTTGCAAACTTTAAAGCTATCCGAAAAAACTATCATAGCGTATCAGACAACTTTAAAGAATTTTTTTAATGTTTGTAATAAAGAAGAATGGCTAAATATTAATACTTATTGGTTTGATGGTAAAATCAGACAAGTTAAAATCCAAAAATTAACAGTTAAATATATTCCAGAAGATGTTTGGCAACAATTAGATAAACATCTTCATCATTTACCTGAGCCATTACAAAGAATGGTATTAATCATTCGAGCAACAGGGTTAAGAATTGGAGAATTGCTTAATTTACCCTTAGATTGTCTTCGTCACAGAAATAATCAATGGCGTTTAAGATTTTTAACTGAAAAATACAAGATTGTTGATGAGATGCCTATTTGTGACGAATTGGTAGCTATTATTCAGGAACAACAAGAATATATAAAACAACATTTTAAAAATGATTATGATAACTTATTTGGTAGTAATGCTAGTAATGTTGGAACATCTAACTATATTCCAGCACCTAAAGTTATGTTACGAACCTCATTTAATCATTGGCTAAATAAGTTAGCTAAAAATCATAATATCTGTACCCAAAATGGTGAACTTTGGCATTTTCAGTCACATCAGTTTAGAAGAACAGTAGCTACAGTGATGGATAATGCGGGAGTGCGCTCTTTAATTATTCAAAAATATCTCAGACACCGCTCCCCTGATATGCAAGATCATTACAAACATTTGCTAAAAGAGGTTTTAGGAGAAGAATATCAAGAATTGATGAAAGAGACTAAATATGTTGATAGCACAGGTAAATTAGTAGCTACTCATAAACCCAAAAATCCGATTACTGAAATGATACGCCAAAAAATGTATCAAGTTACTACTCAGTATGGAGAATGTCATCGACCTCAATTAAAATCTCCTTGTCAAACTGTTAATGCTTGTTGGCGATGTGAACATTGGCGAACATCAACAGATGATTTAGATTACCTAAATCAAGATTTAGCTAGACTTGATGAAGAAATTAAAATCGCTCATCAGTTAGGTATGGTTAGACAAGAAAAAGGCTTAATAAGTGACCAAAAAAGTTTACAAATTCACCTTCAAGGATTGGAGGTAATTAATAATGGAAATTAATTGGAACAAAGATTACAATCGTGAATTTATTTGCCCTAAATGTACTAAAGGAGTTTTAAAGCTAGGTGGATTTGAAAAAAGCGGGAAAAGACTTTTAGTGTGCCTAAACTGTAAAAGACACACATCAACATCAAATCGTCTGAATGCTCGCTCTCGATATCTAAAAACAAATGATGAATATATAAATTGTAAGGAAGAATATCATGGTAAATTTATCTGTCCTGAGTGTAAGAATCTAGGAATGAGAGTGTGGTATATAGGGAACAGTGAAAAAACCCGTTTTTTTTGTGCTAGTTGCAATTATTCATGTCCTGAATCTTGTAACATACATATCAAAGCTGTCGAAGATATTCTTAACCCTGGAGTTATCTGGTACACAGATTATCGCTATCAAGAGTTTATTTGTCCAAAGTGTAAAGCCCAAGATATATCTTTCTGTTGTATAGCAAGAGGCAAAAAGATTTTTCGGTGTCGTACCTGTAATAAAAAAGAACAGGATTGTCTTGATTTAACAAGTAAGAATCTAGGACGTTATAGTCAGACAGACGCTGCTGTAATAACTTTTGATTTTAATAATGATAAGTGGGATTTAAGAAGTATTAACCCTAATTTTGATAGACAAGATGTACCACGACGTACTGCTAACTTTAGCAACATAGAACCTGATTGGTTCAAGCAAAACGTCAAGAAATATATTGAATATTTATGTCAAGCCAATAAATCTAATTCTTTAAAGACAATCCAAGGGCATTTATCTACTTTACGAATTTTTGCTCGCTATCTCAATAATAATAATATCCAAGAATTTTCAGAAATTACGCGCAGTCTAATGCTTAATTACTTAGCACAGGATGAAAAAGTAAATAAATCAAAACTAGGAGCATTAGGAAGTTTTTTTGAGACAGGTTCGGTGAGAGGATGGTTTATCGTAGAAAAAGATATTATTCGAGATGATGACTATCCAAAACAAAGGAGAGGGAATCCAGATCCTTTATCAGATATTGTCCGTGAAAAAATTGAGCAAAATTTACATAAATTACCAGAACCTATTGCCCGAATGTGGATTATTTGCTTTTTCGCTGCTATGCGTCCCTCAGAATTGGCATTACTTAAAAAAGATTGTTTAGTACAAGAAGGACAACACTGGAAAGTCGTATGGCAACGAAAAAAGTCTAATGATTATCATGAGATTCCTATCAGTAGAACAATTGCTAAAGTTATTCAAGAACAAACAGAATATATTAAAACCATTTTTGGAGAAGACTGGGAATATCTTTTCTGTCATTATCAAGGGTTATCCAAAATCGACTTTTCACGACTTAATTTAAAACCAGTTAAAAAAGTAATTACTTCTTCTTCTTATAATCCTCTTAGAATTGTGATTGATTGTCTAATTAAATCTGAGAATATTTTAGATGAAAATGGAAAATTAGCTAAATTTACAACAAAGATTTTAAGAACAACTCGCCTAACCCAACTCTTTGAACAAGGTCATGATTTAGCTGTAGTTAGTGCATGGGCCGGTCATAAACATTGGGCTATCACTAGCACTTATTACACCGAAGTCAGTTGTGAATTAATAGAACGAGAAGCCGGTCATATTCAACGTGCTTTAGTCAATGCAGAAGGACACCGTTTACCCTATGAATCTTTACCTAAATCTTTCTGGGAAAAGCCTCAATCTCATAAATTAGAACTTTCTGGCACTCATATTAATACCCCCATTTATGGCTATTGTGGACTAGATTTAGACCAAGATTGTGACAAATTTAGGGCTTGTTATACCTGTCAATCTTTTGTCGCTGTGCCTGAAAAGCTATCCCAATATATCAAGGTTCGTGATGAATTAAGAAGTAAAGAAGCCAAAGCCTTAGCCAATGGTCAAGACGTATTAGTTGAACAATTTAGCAAACAGGCAGATCAACTTGACAAAATCATCGCTAGTTTACAGGAGGCAGCATGAGTCAAAAAACCAAAGAGGAAAGAATTAAGACCCTAAAAGTAACACAAGAAGCCCGTAAACAAGCGACGTTAGCTAAGGTGAATAAAGCAATTGAAAGACTAATCAAAACAGGGGCAAAAATTAACTTTCAATCTATTGCTAGAGAAGCTAATGTTAGTGTTCCTTATCTATACAAATACCCTGAACTAAAAGAACGAATCCAACAGCTACGTTCAAATCAGACTAAGATGCCTAGTGGTCTAGTTAATCAACCACCTGTAAGTGCTAAAAGTCACTCTCAAATAGTTGGTCGTCTGAAAAAACGGATTCAACAATTAGAGGGAGAAAATAAGGAACTAAAACGGAAAAATGAAGCCTTAGCAGGACAGGTTTATCGGGTTCATACTTTACAAGAACAAGTTGAGAGACAAAAAGACCTAATTATTACTCTTGAATCTCGTCTTAAAGCTTCTCCTAAAGCCGATGTCATTCCCATTAATCGTAATGTAGTTGACTCAACTTATAATGACCCTACTCCTTCATCGCTAATGAACTTTATGGAAATAGTAGAACAGGAAAGTAAAGCAATGGGAATTATGCTAAATGCTACTCATAAAAAGCTTATTAAAAAAGCCTCAGAAGATATAGTTATTAATGCTTTAGAAGCAGTTAAAGAGCAATTAGATAAACGAGAAATTGATAATCCAGGTGGATTATTGACTAAAGCCATTAAGGAAAAATGGACAAAAGCTGAACCATTAATCCCTCAAGTAAATCAACAGAAGCCTAAAGTTTATACTTCTCCCAGTACAGAGGAAGAAAAAGAACGCATCTCTCCCCAAGACTTAGCTAAACTCAGTAACTTATTCAAAGATAAATAATCATGTCTAATAACATTCCCCCTCAAAATATAGAAGCAGAAGAAAGCATTTTAGGAGGTATTCTCTTAGATCCTAATGCTATAAGCAGAGTAGCAGATATATTACCCCCTGAAGCATTTTATGTAATGGCTCATCAACAAATCTATCAAGCTGCTTTAGACCTCTACCATAAAGACCAGCCTTGCGATTTTATGACAGTTAGAACTTGGTTAAAAGACCAACGTCTCTTGACAAAAGTAGGGGGAGAAAATAAGTTAACCCAGTTACTTGATAGAACGGTTTCTGCGGTAAATATAGACCGTTATGCAGCTTTAGTGGTCGATAAGTATCAGCGTCGCTTATTGATTAATGCAGCCCGTGAGATTGAGGAATTAGGGTATGATACAGTAACAGAATTACCTTCTGTTTTAGAACAGTCAGAAGATAAGTTATTTAAAGTCACAGTTGATGAAAAAGATCCTTTTCAACCTCAATCTATTCATGATTGTCTTCAAGATGTATTTAATGAATTAGAAGAAGGAAAAAGTCCTGGTTATTCCACTGGTTTAACTGACTTAGATAAGTTAACAGGAGGATTGACGAGAAAGGACTTAATTATTATTGCTGGTCGTGCTTCAATGGGTAAGACTTGGTTCTCTATTTATCTAGCTAACCATGTGGCTATGACTTACAAAGTTCCTGTGGTTTTCTTCTCAGCAGAAATGTCAAAAACCCAATTAACTAAACGATTTTTAGCCATACATTCAGGCATTGATTCATCACGATTAATGCGGAATGAAATCTATCAGGATGAATATGACGCTTTGGTTAAAGGGTTAGAAATACTGGCCGAGTTACCCATTATTATTGATGATACTCCTGCTAATACCTTAACCCCTTCGAGAATGCGGTCTGTGTTGCGTAGAATTAAGGCAGAAAAGGGAACTATTGGGTTAGTGGTGATGGATTATATTCAAAAGCTAGGTGATAGAGCAGCAGGAAATCGAGCGCAAGCTGTGGGTAAGTTTTCAGGGGCATTCAAGGACATGGCTAAGGAGTTTGATTGTCCCTTTATTGCCTTGGCACAAATTAACCGAGGCGTAGAAGGACAGGCTAACAAACGACCTTTTATGAGTGATATAAAAGACTCTGGGGACATTGAACAGGATATGGATTTAGGACTCTTACTGTACCGTGACGAATATTATAATTCTGACACCAAAGATAAAGGTATCATGGAGATTAACGTGGCTAAAAATAGGAATGGACAGACAGGAGTGTGTCAAGTGTTGTTTAATCCTATAGTTGGGTCATTTATTTTTAGCCCGAACAAGTTATAAAATTCTATTGGAACTAAATATCTACATCTCCTGTTAGAAATTGCAAAAAACTGGGAATACTATCAATAAAGACACACATTTTTACAACATAAGGACGTTATCTGGATGGTTGCTACTCCCGAAAAGCCTTCTCTTAAGCCCAATGCTCAAGACTTACAGGGCGACGTTATTGACTGTTTAGAAAAAATCGTTGAATTGATGGGACGAGCTAGAGATATTCTCAGTGGAGAGAGACATGGGGATAATTCTGGTGAGAAATACGGAGTATTTCAGCAAGAAATCAAAAATGCCGCGCAAAATGTCCAACAACTAGAGCTAAGAATGGCAGTTGTTGCTCCTATGAAGGCAGGAAAATCTACTATTGTTAATGCTATTGTCGGTCAAGATTTACTGCCTAGTCGTAATGCAGCAATGACAACCCTGCCAACGGAAATTGTGTTTAAGGATGGAATTCAAGAACCTATCTTAATACTCAGTGAAGAAATTCAACAAGTATTTCAGAATACTTTAGTTTCTCTCAACAATAAAATCCGAGAAGATGGGCCGGAAATAATACAAGAAAAAACGGCTCAATATCCTCATCTATTGGAGTTATTAAAAGAAATACAAACACAACCATTGTTTATTAGTAAGGGTTCAGTAACAGGACGTGAACGAATTACTGAACAGTTAACCAAGCTCAATGATATTGTTCGTCTCTGTAGCGTTATCGACCCAATAAAAGACCCTTTAAATCAATTATTTGATGTTATTCGGATTGAGACTCCATTTTTAAATTCTCAAGAAACAAATCAAACAGAAAATCTCGGTAAATTAGTCATTATAGACACACCTGGACCGAATGAAGCTGGAGAAAATCTTCGATTAACCGCAGTGGTGGAAGAACAATTAAAAAGAAGTTCTATTGTCTTGATTGTTCTAGATTTTACCCAACTGAATAACGAAGCAGCAGAAAAAGTTAAAAAGCAGGTTCAGCCTATTATTGATTTAATTGGAAAAAATAATCTCTATGTTCTGGTGAACAAAGTTGATCAAAGACGTAAAGGAGATATGTCTCCAGAACAGGTAAAAGAATTTGTATCTGCTGACTTAAATTTAAGTGAGTCAAGTAAAATAGACAGTGTGTTTGAAATAGCAGCAATTCGAGCTTTTACAGCAGCAAAATATTTATTGGAGTGTCAACAGAATAGTCATCTTGATTTAGATAAAAATGCGACTATTTTACAAACAGCAGAAGCATTAGCGCAAGAAGTTTTTGGAATAGACTGGGAAGAAGATTTAGAAGAAGCAACCATCGAAGAACTTCAGAAAAAAGCAAAAAGACTTTGGAAAAAATCTGGCTTTGATCTTTTCTTAGAAAAAGCGATTAATGCTTTAATGGAAAGTGCTGCTCCTCGTTGTATGCTCTCAGCGTTAAATTTGAGCCGAAATCGACTTCTAAACATTACAGATGACCTAAAACTTCGTAACAGTGCAATTCTCAAAGATGAACAAAAACTACGAGAAGAAGTAGATGCACTAGAGGCTGATTTAAAACGCATTGACTTATCTCGAATTCAGTTAAAAGAAGTAGAAAAAATTAGAGCAAATTTACAAAGTAATCTTAATAAAGTTCTTGAAAGTCTTAAAGAAGAAGCTCAAGTTAATATTGAAGATTATTTTAGAGAAGAAAGTTATCAACTAGCTCCTACTTTTCAAAAATTTGACATAATAATTAGAGAATTATTTTTAATTCCTATTTCAAATTTTGCTCCCTTTGGATTCTCTCACAAAATAAAATCTGCATTAGAGTATAAATCATCTAATACAATTGAATTTAAAACAAAACAAGAAGCTGATAATTTTGCTAATGATGCTATAGCTTGGGCAAAGCAAAGGGCTGAAACACTACTGGCTTCAACAAGAGACTATTCTATCAAAGAAATAGATAAAGCGCGTAAGGATTTAATTGAATTTTTGGAAAAAGAAACTAAGCCAATTATCGATAAAGCACGAAATAGGCTGAATCAAGAATTTGACGTTGAACTTTCTTTTCCACAGCCTCCATCTTGGGAGGATAATAATTTAGAAAAAACTCAGATATTAGTTAATCATTCAACGCGCAAGAAAACAATTCAGCGTTCAGATAAAAAAAGACGCTGGTATGTTCTTTGGTTATTGGAAGTAGAACATACTTGGGAAGATACAGTGGATGAAAATTACTATTATGTTTCTTTAGACTCATTGATCGATACATTTAATAATTCTATTACTAAGGCTGTTGCTAATATCAATAGTCAATTTATTCAATATATTGATGAGGAGTTTAAAGAAGAAATTGACCGCTATTTAGATTATCTTGATGAGTATCTTTGTCGTTATCGAGATAGTCTTAAACAAGCTCAACAAGATCAACAATTATCGCTTGAACAAAAAAATGAACTGACTCAGAACTTAAGCACATTAATTCCAGAAACATCTAACTATGTAGAAAAGGTAGATAGTTATCTAGAAAGAACTGAAAGCTTAATGCCTGAATCTGATGAAAAGTTACACTAAAAGATAATAAAAAACGAGAGCATATCTTCCTTTTACCAAATGTGATGCTTTCTAAAAGACTGTACTTATTCTATTTAAGTCTACCTATTTCCCTATGTTGATCACACCAATAACACAGAGTTTAACTAATGAGTTTTCTCGTTCCTCAACAGACTTTTTAGACCAATTACAGAGACGAGTTCCTGTAGTTGGAGATAAAGCCTTAATTGACCTAATTAATGGGGTTCAAGTAAGTCAAGATATTATCCGATATCGTAAAAACAGAGGCTTTTTAGGTCAAATTTTTGATAAGATTAATGGAAGTAACCATCAACGACAAATCCTTTTAGATGGCAATTTGATTGCTGGACAAGAGACATTGTATCAATGGGTTCTTGAAGTCACTGATTCTTTAAGAATTAGTCAAGTTGCACTTCAAGTAACTCAACAATCCTTGTTAGAAACTCGTCAAGCGGTTCGACAAATTAAACAAAGACTGGTAGGACAAGAAAAGGAATTTAACCAGCTTATTCAAGGTTTGTCCCAGTTACATAAACAACTCAATGTCAAATTTCAATACCTAGAAAAAAGGATTCATAACTTAGAGGTTAGAGTTACGGCTAATGAAGACCTAGAACGTATTTTTACTGCTTGGACAGCCGGACAAACCTATACTAAACTCCCTTGGACGATCCAAGTTGCATTAGTCGCTAAAGAAGTTTTTAGCAGTGCTGTCCTAACTTATGAGTTAGAAACAGGCGATACTAAACGATTTCGACCCTTATTAGTCAATAAAATTCTCTCTAGCTTTCCAGACTTACCCAAACAGTTCTTTGGACTTGCCGATGTACTAGACCATACATGGCAGGACATGACTACCCAAGACTGTGCTTTAGCCCATGCACTATTAGAAGTCCATTCCCTTCCACAACAGCGTCTTTTTAATGTTCCAACTCTCTTTTCACTGGGGAAGACTTTAGAACTGGCTACACTTCCAGAAGATGCTAGGCCCAATCGACCTGGACAAAGTGCAGTTGCTCTATGTCGCAGTCAAATTAATGCAATTTCTCGTACCACTGATACCAGAGAATTTATTACCACCATCATCGAAGAAACAGCAAATGACCATTTATTCATTATGTTACGAGGTTAATTAAGGGATGAATTCAATCGGACTGGTTTTAGTCGGGGGTGGTGCAAAAGGAGCTTATCAAGCAGGTGCATTAACCTATTTGGCAGAAATAGGATTTGAGCCTCAAGTTATTGCGGGAACAAGCATCGGGGCATTAAACGGAGCCGTTTTAGCTTCCCATGCCTCTTTTTTTCAAGGGGTTAATGCCCTTAACCAACTATGGGAAGACTTGGGAAACGCTCAAATAATTAAACCAAATATCGGTGGCATTGCTAGAAACCTAAGTTATGTGAGTAAAACAACTATTCCCCATTTTAATGAATGGATAGTGGATTATTTACAAGGGATGGGATTTCTTTCAGATAGTCATACTATTTTTGACCCAGAACCTATCGAATATTTTCTGAAAAATGCGATTAATTTTGAGCAAATACGCCAAGGATTAGAATTGTGGGTCACGGTTTTTCCGGCTTTGGATATCCCTGGTATTGACTATGATTTGTTGATGGTAGGACTGGACATTATACGAGCAAAAACAGGAACACAAGTTCACTGGTTATGCGCTCAAGATTTTTATGATAACGATACTTTATTCAATTTATTATTGGCGAGTGCTGCGATTCCGCTTATGTTTCCACAAAGAGAAGTCAATGGACAATTTTATGTTGATGGAGCCTTAGTTGATAACATTCCATTTGGTGTTTTAGCAGCTAAAGGGTGTACTCATGGGATTGTTATTCACTTAGATAATGGAGAGATTTGGAATCGTCATGATTTCCCAGAACAAACAATTATTGAGATTCGACCTTATAAGAAAATTAATCATTCTGATATACCGATTTGGGGCGCAATGAGTAGCATACTAGATTTTAGTGTGGACTATATAGCTGAATTAAAATACAGAGGATATAAAGATGCTAAACGATGTCTTAAACCTATTTTACAGAGCTTTAAACTAATCGGGCAACAGCGTCAAACAAACAACTCTCTGGTCTCTTCAACCTTTAATCTTCTTAATGATTCTCCTCTTTGATTTGACTCATCTCAATAAAGAATTAGTCTCATTCTCATAGTAAAAATAAAGACATAATAGAAATTAGTATAATTGAGAATTGTGATGTACAGACTGGAGTGTCTCAGATTCGCTTTAATTCTGTCATTGGTTCGGTGCGTTAACCTCTCCAATCCTTCTAGTTATTCTGAGGTATCATGATTTATGTCGTATAAAGTTTTGACTTTTGATCTTAATCCGTCATTGTATAAACCATAAATAACAATGAAAACCAAGTATATCAATCGTTATAAGTATTCTGTACTAGATAATGTAGGTAAGACTTTTTCATTAAAAACCCTTATCTGCTTATGGCAGGCCATGGGGAAAAAGATTGGTTTGGCTGCCCCAACCGGAAGGGCCGCCCAACGAATGGGAGAAATGGCCGGACTTGAAGCCAAAACTTTACACCGACTATTAGAATTTGACCCCGCCAAAAGAGGGTTTAAACGGGATAGTGACAACCCCTTGCCCTTTGATGCTGTCATTGTCGATGAAACTTCAATGGTGGATCTCTTTTTAGCACACTCTTTGATGAAGGCGATCGCAAAAGATACTCAACTTTTAATGGTGGGAGATAACGATCAATTACCCTCCGTCGGCCCTGGTAAAATTTTAGAGGACTTGATTGAATCAGGGAAAATTCCCGTAGTCCGGTTAACCCAAGTCTTTCGACAAGCGGCCAGCAGTGCCATTATCCGTAACGCTCACCAAATTAATCAGGGCCAATATCCTAAACTTGAACCAATTTCAGATAATCCTAAATCTGATTGTCTTTGGCATAATGGGGGGACGGAACCCGAACATAGTATACAAGCGATTTCAGAATTAGTTACCGAGTTTATCCCCCGTTTAGGCTTTAATCCGGCCACCGATGTACAGGTGTTATGTCCCATGACTAGGGGCGTGGTGGGAACTCGTAACTTAAACCAAGTATTGCAGCAGCTTCTTAACCCTCCTTCTCCTGAAAAACCGGAGATTACAAGAGCAGGAATGATTTTACGAATAGGCGATAGAGTTATTCAATTAAGAAATGATTACAACCGTCAGATATATAAGGTCGATTTAGGAATAGTTAAAGCCATTGATATAGCAACCGCCAAGGCGGTTAGGACGCTGTGCGAAGCACATCTTCCATTGCATCCCGAAGACAATCGAATTGACTAATTTTTTTACGAATACGACTCTTTAACCATGACCAGCATCGCTCAATTTTATTAAGATCAGGCGAATAGGGTGGCAAATATTTTAATTGACAACCGACTCCTTCAATTAATTCTTTAATCCGTCCACCTCGATGAAATGTTGCATTATCTGCTATTACTATTTGTCCAGGTTTTAGTGATGGTATCAAACAAGTTTCTAGCCAAATCTCAAACACGGTTCGATTACAGGCTCCCTCAATAGTAAATGGGGCGAATAATTTCCCATTACACCAAGCAGCTATCATATTAACTCGCCCTTGTCTCCTCCCATTTTTTAGGGCATGAAAGCGTTTTCCTTTTTCATTGTAACCATAGCTATAATCTTCCCTATTATCCATTCCGGCTTCATCTATATAAACTTTTTCCTCTTCTTTGTACATTCCTATTTCTTGGTTGAATTTTTGTCTTTTGATTTCATCTCGTTCTCGATAACCATAAGTTTTTTTTTTTCGAGTAAATCCAATTTTTTTTAAGGCTCTTGATATAGTGCGATCGCTAATTTCTTCTGGCCATAGTCGCAGCCCTTTCTTTTTGGGTCTTGTCGACCTTGGTGCGAGCAAACTCTTGAAATTTTGACCAATCAAGAATTTTGTGATTATTACCAGGAGGTTTATTCGGTAAGGCTTGAAAATCCCCTGTTTCTTGAAGCCGTTTGAACCATAAATCTATGGTATTACGACTAATGTTGAATAGTTCGCTTGCTTCACTCTTTTTCAGTCCATCTTGCGCGATCGCATCAATAACTTTCTTGCGGAGGTCATAACTGTAGGGTTTAGCCATAGAGGAAAGGGTTTTAAGGGGTTTTCTCTATTCTATGTCCTAATCGCCCTGGCGATTGCTATATCTAATGATGAGATTAAAAATCAATTGTGTACAGAACTTGAACAATTGGGAATTAAACATAATCTTTTAGAGATAATTAAAATTGCCAAAGTATCAAGTGGTTCAATTATTTTTCTTGAAAAAGGTAATAAGAAGTCAGGACTCATTCATATTCTAGAAAATCACCGACAAGACTTTATTAATCGAGGTATTCTAGAAACAGAAATTCCCGATTTTATTATCAAAGCTGTTGTTCAAGGAAACTTGATTGGTATTCAAGGGAAAAGTCGAAAGATCTATGAATTTGTCTTCAATAATTCAACTCATTATCTTTCTCTAGAAATTAGTACCAATGGCTATATTGTCAGTGCCAATCCTACACCGACTCGATTGATCGTGAAATACAAGCAAGGGGGTAAACTGTGAAACAACGAATTAAATTATGGGCAGATTATGGTTCTTATCCTCTTTGGGGAGTAGATGAAGTTGATAATTTTGCACCTGAAGAATTACCTTTATCTCCAGAAACAATTGCTGGCTTGCACCAATGGCAAGATTCTTATGATGCGACTTTAAATCAAGACTATCCCCCTTTATCTGGTTTTTCTAGTGCTGAAGTTGAAGCTAATTTTAAACAAGAGGGTGTTCAACTTTGGAAACAGTTAAGACAAGAACTTTCAGCCGAATATGAAGTCTATTATCAAATCAATGGACAATTATTTAAACATCCTTCGGAGCTTGATTTAAGTAAAGCGATCGCTTATTAACTTAACCCATCTAACCCTATTTTAGCCTTACCTCCACTGATTTATTAGGACTACCCTTAATCGTCTGCTTAAGGATTTTACAAGTATGAGTATAGGTTAAGAAAAAGGTAGTCGCCAAGGAGCGATCACCGATCCTCTACTGATCCGTCATCTCGATTTAACCTAACTCTGAGATTACCGTCAGTGAAATTTGTTGCCCTAAAGCTTTTAAAGCACGTTCTATGGTTGGTAACTTAGTCCCATGCTCTGGGTCTAATATTCTACGAACTTCTTTCTCATCAAGACCAAGAATCTCGGCTAATTGGACTTGAGATAATTTGGCCTCTTTCATAGCTAAATAGAGTGAGGCTTTGAGTGCTGTTTGAATCGGTAAACACACCCCATATTCTCCTTGAACGAGGGATGATGGTACAGGAATATCCCGCTTATCATCAATCCGTGCTGCGATCGCTTCTTCTAAGCAGTCGTCCGCTTCCCTTAATGCACCTTCTACATCATCTCCTTGGGTAATTGCCTCTGGCAAATCTCGGAAAGTTACTACCCATCCCCCATCTGTCTCATCAGGTGTTAATTTAGCTCCATAGGAAAATCTACTCATTGTCATCGCTTGTTGTAATGTCATTCTCTTTTAAATCCAATTGTTTCAACATCGCTTTTAACGTTCGAGTCTTCAATTCATCCGATGGGTTTCGGACAATTGTTAATCTATCTCCAAAGTATAGGGTTACATGACTACCTTTCCCCCTTTTTTTGTCAACATAAGCCTCAATCCCTCGCTTTTTAGCTAACTTCTTGATTTTACGAATAAATTCACTTCCTTTCATTCTAACATCTTCGGACATTATTGTCCGTTAGTCAATCCCTAAATCAACCTATACTTATTTAGTTGACTTATACTCAAAAATTAAGTATAATTAAATCAGCGTTGAACTTATACTCATGTCTAAGCCTGAGAGCATTATCCATTTTTGTGAACGAGAATCAGAGCTTGATTTAACCGAAGCTCTCGCTTGTGCGCGAACTCAATGGCTAAAATCTTGGCTTTATCTTCATTTGCCCGAAATCCTCCCCCTCACCGATACCCCTGAAGACCATTTGATTGCTCAACAATGGGACGCGATCGCTAAACAAATGATGGCTGATCGCGGTTTAGTCACCTTCTCTCAACAAAAGAACCCCCTGACGGATATCCGCAACGCTATTAAAACCATTGACCCGAACCATCCGACTTTACAAGATGTTGGGTTCACTGCTGAGGAATGGGAGGAAATCAATCGCCCTTCTGAACAGGTTGTTAGCGATCGCACTACAAAGTTTTTGACTAACCCTGATGCCATTGTTGACAAAGCGATCGCTCTCCTTGATAGCTATGATTGGTACGACTTAGCTGCGGGTTTGGCTGTCCTCACGGGTCGTCGTTGTGCTGAAATCCTCAAGACCGCTACTTTTGAGTATAAGTCTTCCTATTCGGTGACGTTTACAGGGGCGGTTAAACGCCGTGATGAAACTGTTCCTCTTTTTTTTGAGATTCCTACTTTGGCTCCTGCGGTTAAAATCATTGAGAGTTTAGCAGATCTTAGGGATTGGGTTAACACCGAGAATATGGATAATCGGGCGATTAATAATTGCTATGCTAACCCTGTTATTCAGTCGAGCGATCGCCATTTTAAGGGGTTGGTCCCTACCCGTGATGGGAAGGATAATCTCTATACCCATCTGTTTCGGGCGGTTTACGCGACCATCGCTTGTCACTGGTTTTGTCCCCCGTCTGTCCCTGAGTTGGAGTTTCGGGCTTACATTCAGGGTCATTTCAAAATTCTTGATGAGCAGAACCCTGAACTTCGACGTAGCTTGGCTGCTGGACGTAATTATTTTGATTACAAGATTGCTGATGGCCAAGGAAATGTTGATGGCCGCTTGGGTATTAAGTTAACTGACCCCGATGTTACTGTGGTTGAGGCGTTTGCCAGCTACTATCAACCGACTATACCCCCAATTTCCCCTGTCGAACCTGACTCTCAAGCTGAAACTACACTGCCGACTCCTGTGGGGGATAATGATTTGTTGCTTGATGCTTTGGCAAAAATGCTTGAAAGTAAGGCTTATACGGTTCTTTTGACAGGATTGATGGGGGTCACTGGACGGACTCCGGCTGAACTTCTGAAATCTGGGGTTTTTAAACGGGCTGACTCTGATAGAACGGTTTTGTTTTCTCCTACTGGTCTTTCTACTGAGCTTTCCCCTTTGCCTACTCTGATAGGGGGTGATGCTGTCTTGAGCGCGATCGCTTCCCTGCGAAAACACCGTAATGTCCAGTTTTTACTCTATCTGAGTCCTAACCAAATTAATGCCCATTGTCTCCCTTATGTGGAGAAGGCGGTGGTTCAATCCCTTGGTCTGATTGATGTTCAACAATTATACTCGTTCTATTCCTCAAGTTGTTCTACTCATACTCAAGTAGCTGCTCAACCCCCTCAATCCCCTGATTCTTCATCTTCCCATCTGCCCACCTCGAATTCCCTTACCTGGGAAAATGCTGCTCAACAGTTAGCCCACTCCCTTAACATTGATTCTCCGAATCAATTACTCGATTGGTTCAAGTCTCTCCCTGAACCGTCCCCAACTCCTGAGACTCCTGATGTCACCGAAACCCCCGATCTTACTTCAACTCCTCTGGAAATAGTTGATGATGCCCCTGTCGTCTCTCCACTGGCTGATGACCAACTCAAGCAAATGTTCCTCGCTCAACAACAGTCTTTAGAAGGTTTAACTCAGGCGATCGCGGATTTGGTTTCTTCCTTTTCTACTCCTTCTACTCCTTCTACTCCTTCTACTCCTACTGCTACTATTGCTCAACCCATGGACTCCCCTAAAACTTCTCCTAGTGAGTCTATATCCCATTCCTCCTCCACTAAATCCTCGAATGGTGAACAAAAGGTTGAGCGGGCGATCAATGCTATCATTCACTACAACAATCGGGTGGCTACCACTAAACGCGATAAATGGCGCATTGCTATTTCTTCTCTCAAGCAATTAACCAAGTGTAATCAAGCTCTCATTCAACGAGTTCTCACTCGCTGTCATGATGAGATTGAAGCCCATCATCATCTTCACGAGTTAGGCCAATTCCATAATTCTAAGGGTAAATCCGCTCCTAAAATTAGTGCGGTTATTTCCTTGGAGTAAACCATCATCTGATTTATCTCTATGGGTTCATCAGACTTTTGGCCCATCGATGCTCTCTAAACCTATTTTAACTATATTTTTACTTTTCTTTGCATTACTTTAGCTTTTTTAAAATTATAAACTCTCTTTTCTTGTTTAGTTTTCCCTAATAATTGTCCATAACTATTATCTATTCTACCTTTTAGACTTTTTTCTTTTGTTAATTTATGTGTGCCTAATGGATAGGGGTTATAAAAATCTGGCAACAGTATTCCTACTTGTTTTATACATTTTAAGACATTCTCGTTTAACATCTTCAGCGTAACCTCTATGGGGTTCATAACAATCTATAAATTGTCGGCCACAGTTCACACAAATATAGTTCTGTTTTCCTTTTTTATGCCCGTTTTTATTGATATGAGTCGACTTACATTCAGGACATTGCATTATATTTGATTCCCATAGGTGTTAGTTTTTGGTAATCGCGCCTTTCCCTAATCATACCTTAATTCAGCAACGCCGGAAATTTCTATTAGTCTTAAAAATTCTCATTTCTCATCTCTGAATTGGGGTTTCAAATCAATTTGTGAGAAATGCGGGTAAAGTCCCATTAGTTTATTCACTTTTAATTGATTAAAAGTGAAAGGTTTTTGAATAGGTTTATAATCTTTGTTATGGGGTTTTCCATGACGAATAACAGCATTAATATAAAAACAAGAATCAGAAGTTGGATTCATCACGGCATGAGGTATTCCCGGAGGGATTATCACTAATAGTGGGTTTTCTTGAGTCATCAGAACATAATGGTGATCACGATTTTGGATAAATACTAAAACTAAAGTCCCTCGAATTACAAATAATTTATCTGTCTGAAAACGATGACAAAATAAACCATCATCTGTATTCTTTGGAGGAATTTCATAGACAACTGTCTCATTACTTAGAACTGGACCAAAACGAGAAAGACTTTCATCTTTAAATCGTTCCAGTTTAACAAATTCGACTTGATTGATCAGACCCATATTTTGAGATTCTTAAAACTATTTCAATATTTTAACAAATTTTTGCTTCTTTATCCTACAATATTATAATCACTAAGTTTTGATTGTACAGATAGAAGAATCGGGGGTCTTCTTTCCCAGAAATCACCTTAACTATATCCTGTCACTCTAGGCAATTTTAACGAAGGCAAGCCTTTTCAGCCAACGAGAAATCGGGGTTTTACCCCAGTCTAACAGACGCGAGTTAAGTGCTTAAACAATTAAACAAAATTAATTCCCCACTCGGATTCTCTATAATGCTTACATCATCAGGGTTTTTGTTTTAGATAATGTGTAATTAATTTTGCGTACCTACTTAATACTCTGGAGACAAAATATGTATCCTGATGGCAACGAATCTTTTCCACTTTCATTTGAACAAGAAAGGATGTGGGTTTTACAACAACTGGAACCTGGCAATGCAGTATATAATATCCAAGCAGCTATTTCAATTAAGGGTTTACTTGATCAAGGTATTTTAGAAAAAAGCCTCAAGAAAATAATTAAACGCCATAAAATCTTACGCACTACTTTTGAAACTATTGATGAGAAACCAAGACAGGTAATAGGTTTACCCTTTAACCCAGATTTGTCGGTAGTCAACATAGAAACATTAACTAATCATCAACAAAGTCAAAAAGTAAAACAACTAACTACCCAATTTGTTCAGCAACCATTTAATCTTCACCAAGTTCCTCTATGGCGGTGTCTATGGCTAAAGATAGAACCTACTCAACATTTGATCATCTTAAGTATTCATAACATCATTTGTGATGGTGATTACTCGACAAGCATATTTTTCCGAGAGTTAGCAACCATTTATTCAGCAATGGTTGCAGGTAAACAGTCACCTCTTTTACCTTTACCAATTCAGTATCAAGAATTTGCTCTTTGGCAACAGCAATATTTTCAAGGGGAATTTTTTGCAACTCAACAAAACTACTGGAAACAAAAACTATCTCATAATTTACCTATCTTACAACTACCTACTGATCGCCTAAGACCAGCTATTCAAACTTATGAGGTAGCTAGTTGTCAACTGAATTTACCGCAGAATCTTAGTGAACAAATTAAAAATTTAAGTGAACAACAAAGTGTTACTTTATTTACTCTGTTATTAACAGTGTTTAAAATACTACTTTATCGCTACACTAAACAAGAAGATATTATCGTTGGTTCTAAAGTATTAGGACGCAATTTAACTAATACAGCAAATCTAATTGGTTACTTTGGTAATTTAATAGTTTTGCGTAGTGATCTATCGAAAAATCCAACTTTTCTCGAATTATTATCTCGTATTACTAAGGTAGTAAATGAAGCTCAAGAACATCAAGATTATCCTTTTCAAAAATTAGTAGAGGAACTAAAACCAGAAAGGGATACGAGTTTTCACCCTTTATTTCAGGTATTATTTGTTGTGCAAGAGCAACTGATGCCAACCATAGAATTGCCCTCACTCACCCTAACACCTGTAGATTTAGAGAGTAAATCAGCACTCTATGATTGGGTTGTTTCTCTCAAAGATACAGAACAAGGATTAATCTTGACATGGGAATATCATACTGATTTATTTGATTCAGAGACAATTAATCGCATTATCAAACATTTTCAGAATTTACTAGAAAATATTGTAACTAATCCCCAGGAATATATTGGTAAACTATCCCTTTTAACTAGAGAAGAACACAATCAACTATTAATTAACTATAACAATACCAAGATCAACTATCCACAAGTTTGTATTCATTCCTTATTTGAACAAATTGTCTCCCAAAAATCGGGATTTGTTGCTGTAGTTTACGAAAATCAACGGCTAACCTATGAAGAACTTAATCATAAAGCCAATCAATTAGCTCATTATCTTCAGACGTTAGGAGTAAAACCAGAGAGTTTAATTGGAATATGTATAGAGCGATCGCTCTATATGGTAATTTCTATCTTAGCTGTACTTAAATCCGGTGCTGGTTATGTTCCATTAGACCCTGCTTATCCTAGAGAACGTTTAGAATATATGGTATTAGATTCTAATGTGAACATAATTATAACCACCGAAACGTTATTAAATACATCATCATTTATAGCACAGATAGCAACGAACCATCTGTTAGTTTGTTTAGATAGGGATAAACAAATAATTGGTCAGTATAGTCAGGAAAATTTAGATATTCCCGTTACTCCCCAAAATTTAGCTTACGTTATTTACACCTCCGGCTCCACAGGTAAAGCGAAAGGAGTAATGATGGAACATAAAGCCTTAGTTAATATGATTAACTGGCATCTTCAACAGCGAAAAGTTGGGGTTAAAACATTACAATTTGCTTCTATAAGCTTTGATCTGTCCTTTCATGAAATGTTCTCAACTTGGTGTTCTGGTGGAACGCTGGTGTTGATTTCTGAGACTATTCGTTATAGTCCTGTTGACTTATTAGAGAGCATTATCAAAAATAAAATAGAAAAACTCTATCTTCCTGTTATCGCACTACAACAGTTAGTAGACGTTGTAGATGAACACAGGCTTCCTACTACAATTTGTGAAGTCATAACCGCAGGGGAACAGTTAAAAATAACACCAAAAATTACTGAGTTTTTCCAACAAATAGGTGCAACTCTCCACAATCATTATGGTGCAACGGAAGTTCCTGAAATCACCAGTTTCACTTTAACCGGAGATGCAAAAACTTGGGCTACGCTTCCTCCTATTGGTCGTCCTATTGATAATATTCAAGTTTATATTCTTGATGAGTTTTATCAACCTGTTCCCCTGGGGGTAGTAGGGGCAATTTATGTGGGAGGAGATGGAATTGCTAGGGGTTATTTTAATCGAGAGGATTTAACACAGGAAAGATTTATTCCTAACCCTTTTGGCACTGGTTATCTTTATCGAACAGGAGATAATGGCCGTTATAATAGCGATGGTAACATTGAACATCTTGGTCGTAGCGATCGCCAAGTTAAAATTCGAGGATTTCGCATTGAATTAGGTGAAATTGAAGGAGCATTAGGGCAACATTCTCTGGTGAACGAATGCACAGTGAGTATCCGTGAAGATATACTTGGAAACTCACGATTAATTGCTTATGTGGTGGGTATTCAGGAAGCAGAAAATGATGATTTAGAAGTAACTTTACGAAACTATCTTAAAACACAACTACCTCATTACATGATTCCCGCAGCCATAGTAAGGCTTGAAAAAATGCCTTTAACACCCAGTGGTAAGATAGATCATCGAGATCTTCCTGTTCCTGATAAATTGCGTCGGGAGATAGCTGAAGTGTTAATTAAACCCCAGTCTGACAGTGAAAAAATCATTGCTCAGGTATGGCAAGAAGTTCTGCAATTAGAGGAAGTAGGAATTGAGGATAACTTCTTTGACTTAGGTGGTAATTCCTTACTTTTAATTCAAGTTCATCAGCGATTAATTAAACATTTTTCCCACCTATCAATCTTAAACTTATTTCAGTATTCTACTATTCATAGTTTAGCTCAATATCTCAGCTATCAGAAAACTGAAAAAACCCAAGTAAAAGAGCAGAAAGAAGCTGATAGTTCCCCTAATTCTCCCTCAGATATTGCTATTATTGGGATGGCTGGTCGCTTTCCAAAAGCAGACAATATTGCTCAATTTTGGCAAAATTTGCGTGATGGTGTAGACTCAATTGCTTGGTTTTCTGAAGCAGAAATAGAGTTAGAAGATCATGAATTGCTAAAACAACCTAATTATATCAAAGCTGGTCAAATTTTATCAGATATTGATTTATTTGATGCTGATTTTTTTTGCTATTCTCCCAAAGAAGCACAAGTTACAGATCCTCAACAGCGTATTTTCTTAGAATGTGCTTGGGAAGCTTTTGAAAATGCTGGTTACAATCCCAAAACTTATAAAAAAGCCGTAGGGGTTTATGGTGGTGGAAGTCTCAGCACTTATTTAATTAATAATATTTGTCCTTCCCTCCAACAGAAACCTTTTTTAAGTCATCGGTTATTTAAAAATGCCAATGAGTTTCAAGTAGAGCAAGGAAATGGCAGCGATCATTTACCCATGCGTGTCTCTTATAAATTTAAATTGACAGGACCTAGTGTTAATGTTCAAACAACCTGTTCTACTTCATTGGTGGCAGTTCATTTAGCTTGTCAAAGTTTACTGAATGGGGAATGTGATTTGGCTTTAGCTGGAGGGATTTCGGTTAGTGTTCCTCATAAAGTCGGTTATCTTTACCATGAAGGGATGATTTTATCACCTGATGGACATTGTCGAGCTTTTGATGCTCAGGCTCAAGGCACAATCTTTGGCAACGGTTGTGGTATCGTTATTTTAAAACGTTTAGATGAGGCGATCGCTGATGGAGATAATATTTATGCAGTGATTAAAAGTTCAGCTATTAACAATGATGGGTCATTGAAAGTAGGCTATACTGCACCTAGTATTGAAGGACAAGCTAATGTTATTTCTCAAGCCTTAACTAAAGCTAAAATTGACCCTAGTACCATTAGTTATGTCGAAACTCATGGCACTGGAACACCACTAGGAGATCCAATTGAAATTGAAGCTCTAACTAAGGCTTGGAAGGCACATGGCAACAGCCTGAACAATGGTTTTTGTGCTATTGGTTCAGTTAAAACCAATGTAGGACATTTAGATGAGGCGGCGGGGATCACTGGGTTAATTAAAACAGTTCTAGCCCTCCAAAATCAAGCTATTCCTCCGAGTCTTCACTTTAGTGAGCCTAATCCTCAGATTGATTTTGCTAATAGTCCTTTTTATGTTAATACTCAACTCAGGGATTGGAAAAGTGAGGATAACCCTCGCCGTGCCGGAGTTAGTTCCTTCGGTATTGGAGGCACAAATTGTCATGTTTTACTCGAAGAAGCTCCTAATTTACTTGAAAATAAACCATCAAAGCTTGAAAATGACCGTCAGTTCCATCTTTTAACCTTATCAGCCAAAACAGAACAAGCACTCGAACAACTGATCCAAAATTATGTGACTTATCTGAACTCAGAAACGACCTTAGACATTGGAGATCTTTGTTTTACTGCTAATACAGGACGAGAGCATTTTAAATATCGTCAAGCAATTATTTGTGAGTCTAAACAACAACTTCACCAAAAATTGCTAAGTGTCTTAAATACTCAGAATAAGAACTCTCTAATTAATTCTAATCTTTCTTCTCAAAAAATTGCTTTTCTTTTCACAGGACAAGGCTCTCAGTATGTAGAAATGAGTTATCAACTTTATCAAACTCAACCTACTTTTAGAAAAATCATTGATCACTGTGATAAGATTCTACGTTCAGATTTTAATGTTCCTTTAACTTCAATTTTATTTACCGAAAACGAAAAGCAAAACCATGATTTCTCATTAGATGACACCATTTATACTCAACCTGCTTTGTTTGCTGTAGAATATGCTCTTGCTAAATTGTGGCAATCATGGGGCATTGAACCTGAGCTAGTTATGGGTCATAGTGTGGGAGAATATGTTGCTGCTACGATCGCTGGAATATTTAGCTTAGAAGATGGGTTAAAATTGATAACAACTAGGGGACGCTTAATGCAATCCTTACCCCAAAATGGAGCAATGGTAGCCCTTTTAGCCACTGAAGCACAGGCAAAAGAAGCGATCACTCCCTATGGTAATCAAGTTTCTCTTGCCGCTATTAATAGTCCTCAAAGTGTGGTCATTTCTGGAGAAAGAGAAGCGATTACTGCTATTGTTAATGATTTAGAAAAATCTGGAATCAAAACTAAACAATTAAAGGTTTCTCATGCCTTCCACTCCTCCTTAATGCTCCCAATGTTGGCAGAATTTGAGCAAGTTCTCAAGCAAGTAAAATTTTCTACGCCTCGAATTAAAATTTACAGCAATGTGACAGGAGAATTAGCAGATTCTGAGATCACCACTGCATCATATTGGTGTCGTCATATTCTGATGCCCGTTCAATTTGCTGCAACTATGGAAAGCTTGGCTCGGCAAGATATAAAGCTATTTATTGAAATTGGTTCTAAGCCAATTTTATTAGCAATGGGTCGTCAATGTTTGAGAGAATATCAAGCTCTTTGGCTACCGAGTTTACATCCAGAACAAAAAGATTGGGAATCCTTACTCACAAGCTTAGGACAACTATATGAAGCAGGATTTTCTATAGATTGGGGACAATTTGATAGGGACTATCGGCGATATCGTCAACCTTTACCTACTTATCCTTTTCAACGACAGCGTTATTGGATCGAAGCTCCCCAAAAGAAAGATGATCAAGGTTTAGTTTTGTCTGTCTCAAACCAGATGCTTCATCCCTTGCTCGGACAAGAACTATCTATGGCTGGAACAGAGCAAATTCGCTTCCAAAGTCAAATCAGTAAAAATTCTCCCCACTGGTTACAAGATCACCGAGTATTTGAAACAACAGTTGTTCCAGGGACTGCTTATTTAGAGATGGCTTTAGCTGCGGGAATAGCAGTTACTAAAAGTTTCAATATCTCAGTGGAAAATGTTTTAATTCGCCAGGCACTTACTTTACCTGAAGATGGGACTTCTAAAATTATTCAAGTATTGTTAACGCCAAGGGAAAATTCATCCTATGAATTTGAAATTTTTAGCCAAATATTACCAACAGAAACAGATTTAGAAACAAGGTCATGGATACTTCATTGTTCAGGTAAACTAAAGCTATTAACTCAAGCTAAAACCTTATTTGATGACAAGATAGACTTAAACCTATTAAAAAATCAATGCCAAAAAGAAGTTTTACCCGATACTTTATATCAGAAAAGTAAAGCTCAAAATATAGATTATGGAGCGAGTTTTTTTGCAATAGAAGAAGTCTGGTGTGGTAAAAATATGGCATTAGGTAGAATTAAACTACCAGATTTTTTAACAACAGAGGCTACTAATTATCATTTACACCCTGTTTTATTGGATACTTGCTTACAAATTTTAGATGCCACATTGATAGAAGATGACTCTGATCATACCTATGTGCCAGTTAGTGTGGAAAAAGTAGAAATTTACCAACAACTGAGTAATGAGTTTTGGTGTTATGCTCAGTTACATGAAATAGAAGATAAAAACATTGCTATAGAGGGTGATTTTGATCTCTTTAATGATCAAGGACAAATAATTGCCACCATGAAAGGAGTGTTACTGAAACACACTGTTAGTGAAGTAATGATCAGCACAACTGAAAAATCTTGGCAAGATTGGTTATATCAGGTAAATTGGAAAACTGAGGTTTCTTTTGGTCTTGTCCCCAATTATTTACCAACTCCAACAGAAGTGATCTCAAATCTTCAATTAAAACTAGATCAGTTATTAACTAATCCTAACTTAAAAAATTATAGTCAAGGCTTTGTACAGATTGAAGAATTAAGTGTAATTTACATACTAAAAGCCTTAGCAGAAATGGGTTTTGAGTTTCAAATTGGCTTACGTTTTTCAACGGAACAATTAATAGAACAGTTACAAGTAGTTACACAACATCAAAGATTAATACCTCGCTTACTAGAGATTCTGGCAGAGGTTGAAATAATCAAACAGATTAATAAAAAATGGGAAGTTTTATCAGTTCCACAAAAACAAGAACCAATTGAACAAATAAGTTGTCTATCATCTTCAGAAAAAGAAGCGATCACCGCAGAATTTACTCTTCTTAACTCTTGTGGTTCTAGTTTAGCCCAAGTTCTTCAGGGGAAATCTAATCCCTTACAATTACTATTTCCCAATGGTGATACAAGTAACTTGAGCAAATTATATCAGTATTCTCCCATCATGGAGGTTACAAATACATTGGTACAACAAGCTGTATTGTCAGTTGTAGAAAGTTTACCTCCACAACAAGGTTTAAGAATATTAGAAATCGGAGCGGGTACTGGTAGTACCACATCTTATCTTTTACCCCATCTTCCACCTGATCAAACAAAATATGTTTTTACTGATATTGGAGCTTTTTTTGTGACTAAAGCCCAAGAAAAGTTTAAAGACTATTCTTATGTTAGCTATCAAGTATTAGATATTGAACAAGATCCACAACAACAAGGCTTTGAACTAGAACAATTTGATTTGATTGTAGCAGTTAATGTCTTACACGCTACCCGCAATCTGAGTGAAACTCTACAACATACAAGGCAGCTTTTAGCCCCTAGTGGCATGATAATCTTAATGGAGGATACTGCACCTCAGCGTTGGATGGATTTAACTTTTGGCTTAACAGAAGGTTGGTGGAGGTTCCAAGATCTGGATTTGCGTCCATCATACCTATTACTTAGTCCCCAACAGTGGCAAGAAATATTAAGGGATACAGGATTTGAAACGGTGGAAACTATCTCTACCAAGTCCTCAAACCCACAGCAGAAATTTTCACTACCTCAAGAAACTGTTATTTTAGCTAAAGCTACATCTCAAGTTTCTCAAAAATTACCACATAACTGGCTTATTTTAGCCGATAATCAAGGTATTGGCCGCCAATTAAGTAAACTTTTGGATCAGCAAAAAGCAGTTTGTACTTTAGTTTTTCCTAGTGAAGAATATCAACAAATCTCAACAGGAGAATATTATCTAAATCCTGCTAATTACACTCATTTTAATCAACTCTTGTCAACTCTACCGAATCTTGATGGAGTGATAAATTTATGGAGTTTAGATGGGTCTGAAAACCTCAGTAATAGTTCCTTACCAGAAATTTGTTTACAAAATTGTAGTGCAACCTTACATCTAATTCAAGCATTACTTAATAGTTATACGAAAGCTCCTCATTTATGGTTGATTACCCAGGGAGCGCAAGGGGTAAATGGCTCTGTTACTCAAATAGCTCAATCTCCTTTGTGGGGTATGGGAAATGTCATAGCTCAGGAACACCCTGAACTTAAATGTATCCGAGTAGATTTAGATCCACAAATTAACAGTGAGGGAGTGCAAACATTATATAACGAGATTGTGTCGTCCTTTTCCAGAACAGAAATAGAAGATCAGGTAGCTTTTCGTAATCAGATGCGTTATGTTCCTAGATTGGAACGTTTTAGAGATTTAGAAACACAAAAAGAACTTCTTTTGCGTCAAGATGGCACTTATCTAATTACAGGTGGTTTTGGTGCTTTGGGATTATTAATAGCTCGTTATTTCGGGGAAAAAGGCGTAAAAAACTTAGTTTTGGTGGGTAGAAGTTCGGTAACACCAACGATAACTAATCAGTTACGAGAAATTGAAGAAACTGGTGTTAAAATAACTGTTCTTCAAGGAGATGTGTGTGATCCTAACCAAGTACAGCAAATATTAAACACCATTAACCAAACCTTACCTCCCTTGCGAGGAATTATCCAGGCTGTAGGAGTTGTAGATGATGGTGTTATTTTGCAACAAAATTGGCAACGTTTTCATCGGGTATTAGCACCTAAAGTTGAGGGAGCATGGAATTTACATAATCTAACCCAGAATTACCCAATAGATTTCTTCGTGCTATTCTCATCTTCTGCTTCAATCTTAGGAAATGCAGGGCAAAGTAATCATGCTGCTGCTAATGCTTTCCTAGATGCTTTAGCCTCTTACAGACGATGCCATCAACAACCATGTTTAACTATTAACTGGGGTGCATGGGCTGAAGTAGGAGCAACTGCAAGATTAGGATTAGTTGAACAGTTAAACCAAAAAGGAGAAGGAAGTATTAAGAATGAGGAAGGTTTACAAATATTAGAAAGGTTATTAGTAGTTCAACCGATTCAAGTAGGAGTTATGCCCATCAATTGGGAACGTTTTTTACCTCAGCGTTCAATGTTACAATCTTTATTTGCGTCGATCATTAATGAACAGCAAAAATTAAGTCCTCAGTCGATCATTAATAAACAGCAAAAATTAAGTCCTCAATGGAGAGTCAAGACACAAAAAGAGGTTGAGTCCCTTTCCCCAAATGCCCTTTGGTCTAATCAGCCAAAAGAAAAGGCTACATTAATAGAGTTTCAAATTACAGAACAAGTGGCTAATGTTTTAGGAATACCCCAGTTTAAATTAGATCCCGATACATCACTAACAGCCCTAGGGCTTGACTCTTTAATGGCGATTGATTTGCGAAATCGGCTTAATAATGAGATAGGATTAAACCTACCCATCATGAAAATTATGCAAGGTTTGAGCATTTCATCTCTGACAGAGTTAGTCATTGAACAATTAACATTGGCTAATGTTATTCTATCTGATTCGACTTCTAATGAACTAAGTGATGAT
This sequence comes from Crocosphaera sp. XPORK-15E, assembly GCF_034931425.1. NCBI lineage: Bacteria > Bacillati > Cyanobacteriota > Cyanophyceae > Chroococcales > Aphanothecaceae > Crocosphaera > Crocosphaera sp. XPORK-15E. The sequence goes on along the minus strand of NZ_JAYGHQ010000039.1, from coordinate 22,644 downwards.
ATGGAGGAATTTTCCCTGTGAATATTAATCAATTGCTGACTGAATTAGCCGATCTGGGAGTAAAGTTATGGATTGAGGGAGAAAAGTTACAAGTTCGCGCCCCTCAAGGTGTATTGACCTCAAAACTTCGTGATTTATTGAAATTACATAAGCCAGAGTTAATTTCATTACTAAATCGCAATCAAAGCAATACAATTAACACTGATGTACCTCTGGTCAAAGTTTCACGAGAACAAAACTTACCAGTTTCTTTTGCTCAGGAACGTTTATGGTTTTTGAGCCAATTAGAGCCTGAGAATCCTGCTTATAATGAGTTACTTGTGTTGCGTTTAGATGGTTTTCTCAATGTTAAGGCACTCAATTCAAGTCTTAATCAAATTATTCAACGTCATGAAATCCTACGCACTAACTTTACGAGTATTAATGGTCAACCAATTCAAGTTATTGCTCCTAGCTTTACCTTAAATTTGTCAGTGGTAAATTTAAGTGATTTACCCAAAAATGACAGAGAAACTGCTTATCAAGAATTTATAACAAAACAAATACAAAATCCCTTTGATCTAGCCAATGAGCCTTTAATTCAAGGAACTTTGTTGAAGGTAACAGAAACAGAACAGATATTGCTGATCAAAATTCATCATATTATTTGGGATGCAAAATCAGCCGATTATGTATTTATGAAGGAATTAGCCCATTTTTATACAAGTTTTTGCAAAAATTTACCTGTAGAACTTCCAGCATTGCCCATTCAATATGTTGATTTTGCAATTTGGCAAAGAAAATGTTGTTCATCTAAAAGTCTTGCTCCTCACCTTGATTACTGGAAAAAACAATTGCAAAATGCACCTGCTTTGTTAGATTTGCCAACAGATCGAGTGCGAGGTATAACTCAATCTTTTGAGGGCAAGGTTTTGCCTTTTTCCCTGTCTCCAACGATGACAGAAGCATTAGTTACTTTTAGTCAACAAAGAGAAGTTACTCTATTTATGACACTTTTGGCTACTTTTCAAGTCTTACTATATCGTTATACGGGACAAACTGATATCTGCGTTGGTACACCTATTACAAACCGCAATCGCTCCGAACTTGAGAGCTTAATTGGATTCTTTATTAATATGCTGGTGCTACGGACGGATCTCTCTGGTAATCCTCGTTTTGAAGATTTATTGGAGAAGATAAAAACTGTGGCTTTAGGTGCTTATGAACATCAAGATTTACCCTTTGAAAAATTAGTGGAAGAATTGCATCCAGAAAGAAATCTAAGCTATACACCACTATTTCAAGTAGGGTTTGCTCTCTATGCACCGATGTCAGAAATTTCCATGGAAAATTTGACAGTTAAACCCTTAGTTGTAGAAACTGGTACGGCAAAATTTGACTTAAGTTTAGCCTTACAATATACTGAAACAGGTCTAATTGGACAATGGCAATATAAAACTGCTCTTTTTGATGAGATTACTATTGCGAAAATGGCAGAGCATTTTCAAGCTTTACTAGAGGGAATTATTCAAACCCCTGAAGAAAGAATATCCTTTTTACCAATTTTAAGTACAACTGAAAAACAAAAATTATTGTTTGACTGGAATTGTACTCAAACTCCATATCCTCAGAATAAGTGCATTCATCAACTATTTGAGGAGCAGGTAGAAAAGACACCAGATAATATAGCGGTAAGATTTAAAAATCAGCAATGGACTTATCAAAAGTTAAATACTAAAGCTAATCAGTTAGCATCCTATATACAACAACTTGGCGTAACTTCAGATGTTTTGGTCGGAATTTGTATCGAGCGATCGCCCCTAATGATTATGGCATTACTAGCAATTCTCAAAGCGGGTGGAGCTTATGTTCCTCTTGATCCCCATTATCCTGCGGAGCGTTTAGCCTATATCCTCAAGGATGCTCAAATATCAGTCTTAATAACGAAACAAACCTTAATTAGTTTATTCCCCAAATATGAGAGTCAGTTGATTTGTTTAGATAGGGATGATTTCATCTTTAAAGAACAAAGTCAAGAAAATATTACTAATCAAGTAACTCCCAAAGATTTAGCCTACATAATTTATACATCAGGCTCTACTGGAAAACCAAAGGGTGTCATGATTGAACATCACTCTGTAGTAAATTTTGTTCAAGTCGCAATTTTTGAACATCAAATTAGTGCGCTGGATCATGTTCTTCAGTGTGCCTCGATCAATTTTGATGCCGCCGTTGAAGAAATTTTCCCCTGTTTAACCACTGGTGGCACTTTAGTTTTACGCAGTGACGAAATGTTAAACTCTGTGGCAGAATTTAGGCAAAAGTGCCAAGATTGGCAATTAACCGTTTTATTTTTACCGACAGCTTATTGGCAACAGTTAATCTCTGAATTGGTAAGAACTAATCAAAGCCTACCAAAAACAGTGCGTATCATTAATATAGGGGGCGAAAGACTTGTCCCCGAAAAATTTAGACTATGGCAAAAGTATATACAGGATCATGGTGATCCAATTAATCAAACTCCAGTCTTAATTCATGGTTATGGTCCCACAGAAGCAACAGTAGTCACCACTTTCTGTAATTTAACTCAGTTAAACTCACAATCTTGGTACAGGGAAGTTCCCATTGGCAAACCCATTAATAATGCGGAAGTTTATATTTTAGATCAATATCTACAACCATTGCCAGTAGGGGTTTCTGGAGAACTTTATATAGGAGGAGAAGGTTTAGCAAGGGGATATTTCAATCAGCCTGAATTAACTAAGCAAAAATTTATTGACAATCCTTTTACTAATCAAAAATATAATATAGGTGACAAGGGTATATTATTAACTGTTCAAGATAGAGAAAAGGGAAAAGGGGACAGGGAAAGGGAAACAAGGAACGGGGAACAAGGAACGGGGAACAAGGAACAGAATGATCCCAAAAACTCAATTTATGACCTTGGAAAGTATAGTTCTAAACGTCTTTATAAAACAGGAGATTTAGTTCGCTATTTACCCAGTGGCAACATTGAATTTCTGGGGCGCATAGATCATCAAGTCAAGATTCGAGGGTTTCGGATCGAACTAGGAGAAATTGAGTCTGTACTTACTCAACATCCTGGTATCACAGAAGCAGTTGTTGTTACTCAAAAAGATCAATTGGGTAATCAAAGTTTAGTAGCTTATGTTATTTGTGAGAATCAATCCAACAATCAAAATCAATTACAGACTTTTTTGAAAGAAAAATTACCAGACTACATGATACCTAGGGTTTTTCTATTCTTAGAGCAGCTTCCCCTCACACCTAATGGTAAAGTAAACCGACAAGATCTTCCCCTTCCGAATTGGCAAAATCTTGAATCCACAGACAATTTTATAGCACCAGAAACGGCTACACAAAAGATATTAGCTCAAATTTGGGGTGATGTGTTAAGGCAAAAACAAGTTGGTATTAATGATAACTTTTTTGAACTGGGTGGCGATTCAATCCTGAGTATTGCAATTATTGCTCGTGCTAACCAAGCAGGTTTACAGCTAACTCCTAAACAACTTTTTCAACACCAAACTATTGCTGAGTTGGCGATGGTAGCAAATACCACAACTCCTATTTGTGCCAAACAAGAGTTAATCACAGGAGAAATACCATTAACACCGATTCAACATTGGTTTTTTGAGCAAAAAATGCTTGAACCTCAGCATTTTAATCAATCTATGATGTTTCTTGTTCCTGCAAACCTAAAGCCAGATATATTAACCCAAGCTGTTAAACAATTATTATGGCATCATGATGCACTGCGGATATGTTTTAGAGAAAATGAGCAGGGATGGCAACAAATTAATCAGGATTTTTGCCAAGATGATATCATTGAGGTTGTTAACTTGTCAGAAATTCCCCATAATCAACAATCAGAGACGATTGAAAAAATAGCTAGTCAACGCCAGACTAACTTAAATTTGTCAACAGGAAAACTTATCAAAGTAGTGTTGTTTAAGTTAGGTAATAATGTCCAAAATCGTTTACTGATCGTGATCCACCATTTAGTTGTAGATGGAGTTTCATGGCGCATTTTATTAGAAGATATCTCTACCGTATATCAACAACTATTACAAAAAGAAACGGTTAAGTTACCACCTAAAACTACATCTTTTCAAGATTGGGCAATTCGTTTGCAAAATCATGGCACTTCTGAGGTTATTACAACAGAGTTATGCTACTGGTTAAATCAGCAATGTGTTAATTCCCTACCATTAGATAAATTAGGAATAAATACTAATACTGAAGCAAGTGTGAAAACAATAACTACTGCTTTAAGTAAGGAAGAAACTCAGATACTGTTGGAGATTGTGCCTAAAGTGTATAACACTATGATTAATGATGTTTTGTTAACAGCATTAGTAGAAAGTATAACTCAATGGACAGGTTTTTCTTCCCTACTGATTAATTTAGAAGGACATGGTAGAGAAGATTTATTTGAAGATATAGATTTATCTCGCACTGTGGGTTGGTTTACTACTATCTTTCCTATTTTACTAAATTTAAAAGATGCTAAGAATCCCCAAACAAAACTCAAGTTAATTAAAGAGCAATTACGAACATTACCCCATAGAGGTATTGGTTATGGTATTCTGCGTTATTTAAGTCAGAATAGGGAAATAAGTCAACAATTACAAAAACTACCTGTACCTGAAATATCTTTTAATTATTTAGGACAATTTGAACAACTGTTCAGCAACTCTATCGTTACAGGTTTTGCACCTGAAGGAATTGGAGCAAATTTTAGTTCTTTAACTAAGCGTACTCATCTTTTAGATGTGGTAGGATTAATAAGTGAAGGGCAATTACAAATTACTTGGTATTATAGCCAAAATTATCATAGAGAGGAAACAATTAGCCATCTTTCAGATGAGTATATTAATGCTCTTAGTGTTTTGATAAAAGACTGTCAGCTACAGGTCGAAAAAAGTTATATTTTATCAGATTTTAATGAATCTAAATTAAGTAATAAGAAACAGATCCCTTTCCATTTATTGCAAATTCCAGAGGAGATAGGGGCTTTAGTTTCAAAGGATATTGAAGATGTCTATCCTCTAGCTAAGATGCAAGAATTAATGTTACATCATTATCAGAAAAATCAGGGTAAGGGAGTTTATCATTGTCAACATTCATTTAATATTTATGATGATGATTTTTCCCTAGAGAACTTCAAAGAGTCTCTCAAAATGATAGTGCAAAAACATCCAATTTTGAGAACAGTATTTATTTGCCAAGATAAACTGCCTGTATTTCAAGCAGTAAGAAAAAATCCAAAATTTGTAATAAAGGAACAAGATATCAGTCATTTAACATCAGCAGAACAGGAAAATTATCTTGATGAAATCTTAAAAGAAGATCGACAAAACCCATTTATAACTGAAGATCAAGAACAATTGCTTTTGCGATTTTTTATCTTCAAAAAAGATAATCAAAATATTGAGTTTTTAATGTGTTTTCATCATGCCATTATAGATGGGTGGAGTAGTATTGAATTGATTAATGAGTTATCTGAATTATATTCTAGTCTTAAACAAGGGGAAAATATCATAGCATCTAATCTTTCTAATACTTATAAAGAGTTTGTTGCTTTGGAAAAAGAAATTCTTATTTCTAAGCAAACCTCTAATTTTTGGAAAGATTATTTAAGTAAATGTAATTATAAACCACTAGAATTAGAGCAAGAATATGTCTGTAAACTAGATTCTGCTTATGAAGAAACTGGTTTAAGTTCTGAAACTATTTTAGAACTTAAAAATGTTTCTCGGAGGCTAAAAGTATCATTAAAAGCTATCTTTTTGAGTGCTTATCTTGAGCTTTTTGCACAAAAACAGGAAGATAAGATAATTTCATTAGTGGGAGTTATATCCAATGGTCGAACTGAGAAACTATCTAACCCATTTAAGTCTTTAGGTTTATTTTGGAATATTATACCTTTTTACCAATCACTTATAAATAATAAAGATTTACAAGTTCAAAATGTTCAACGCTCTCTTATTGAAATTGGATACTATAGTAGATATCCTTTTTGTCAAATTTTATCAGACCAAAAACAGAATAATTTATTTTTTGCTACATTTAATTTTTTAAATTTTCACAACTCAACTTCTTCTCCAGAAAAAACGGATTTACACATTCAAGAGAGTAAATGTCATGATAGATTTCACTTTCCACTCAATTGTACAATTTCAATAAATTCTTTTGACCAAAGTGGAACTATTCGTATAGAATATGATCCTAATTATTTTAGTGGTGAAACTATTGTCGAAAGAATCAAAAACTATCTTAGATATCTCCAATAATCAGACTGTGTGATACCCAATCCGGTTAAGAAAAGCTCATTTATAGTATTTGTACAAAATATGAAAACCCTCTTTATCCCTGATCCATGCTTTTTATAATCAGCCTATAAAAACCAGATTTAGTATGATGTCTTCACCTAAGTGTGTAAGTAGTCGGACATAAACAAACAATGTTATGTTAAGAAATATTACAAAGACTGAAACCCTTTTTTATTGCCTATTGCCGATTCCCTTGCCTCACGGTTAACTTTAATTTTGTCCGACTACTCAGTGCTATAAATACCATGAACCTAAAGTTTTCAGAAAAATATGACTTTGTTCCTCGCTTTTTTCGACAGGCAATTGCTAATATCCTTGCGAATGTTATGACACCCCTAGCAAGTTTAATTAGTGTCATCTTTTTAGGTCATCTTGACAAAATAGATAACCTAGCAGGAGTTACTCTAGCAGGTAATATACTGAGCTTTATTTTCTTTATTCTTACCTTCTTGCGAATGAGTACCACTGGAGTAACAGCACAAGCAGTCGGACGAGATGATCGAGAGGGTATTTTATTAGTAGGATTTCGGAATGGCTTTCTTGCTTTAGCTATTGGTAGTTTATTAATAATGTTAAGTTATCCTTTAGGAGAATTAGCTTTTGCTCTGCTTAATATTACAGATGAATTTAAAGCCTCTGCTCAAACTTATTTTAATATAACCATGTTGTCGGCACCAGCTAATCTACTCAATATGGTTATTCTTGGTTGGTTTTTAGGACGGGAAAAAAATCTTTTAGTGATTCTGTTATCTGTAGTAGGAAATGTAGCTAAAGTAGTATTAGACTATGTTTTAATTATCCGATGGGGGTGGGAAAGTTTAGGTGCTGGCACATCTTCCGCGATAAGTCAATATTTATCTCTATTTGTGGGACTTTTGTTTGTGTTTAAAGAGATTCAATGGCAAGAAGTACAAGCTATTAAAGCAAAAATTTGGCAGATATCGGAGATTAAATCTTCATTAAAATTTAATGCGGATATACTTATTAGTAACTTTTTCATTATTTTTGCTTCTTTGTTGTTCAACTATGAAGGGACAATGATGGGAACAATGATTTACACTCAAAATGCTCTGCTCATACAAATTTGTAACTTGAGTGTCTATATACTTTTAGGTTTATCATTTAGTACCGAAACCCTGCTTGGAAATTTTAAAGGTCAAAAAGTTTTGGATAAATTATTTCCCCTCGCCTTTGTTTCTTTTGGAAGTGGTTTATTCGTAGCAGTTTCCATTGGTGGAATATGTTGGCTATTTCCTCATACTATCTTTGGACTATTAACCAACCACTATGAATTGATTGAAAATATTGAGATTTATATTCCCTGGTTAATGCTTGTTTTATTATTTGATGCTATGAATTTTATGCTTGATGCACAATTCTTGGCATTAGCAGAAGGAAGTATCCTTCGCAACATGAGCATGATAGCTATAGTAGGATTTTTACCCATGACTTTTGTAGCTATGAAGTATGAAAGTAATCAAATTCTATGGTTATCTTTATTTTTATTTCTGGCGATTAGAGCAATTATGTTAGGAGCTAAATTACCAGAAAAACTTAGGTAATTTAGTTGAAACGAACCCCAAAAGTTCTCTGGTTTTAATAGAGAACTTTAACTCGTCTTTTTTTCAAAATGAGAATTACTGGCTGGTTTCAATGGTATAATCAAGAAAGATTCCATCAAGCGATAGATAATCAAACTCCAGATATCGTTTATTGGAAGAGTTTAAGAGGGAATTGAAAAGAATAGATAGAACAAATGCTCTATCTTAGGTTAGAGCTTAACAACCTATAAAATTTGTTCGACCGATGGTAAGCTTAGACGCATTTACATTGCATGATAATAACAGTGAAAGCTTTGTGGAGAGGGCTGTGGACAAGAAACTTTAGTGCGTCTAAGCTTATCCACTTCATATTTTTAAACCAAATGGAAAAGTACCGTGAACTATGCTCGATTTGATTTAACGAATAAAGTTGCTGTTGTCACAGGAGGAGCTAAGGGAATTGGTAGAGTCATCGCTCAAGGATTAGCCCAAGCCGGTGCGAAGATAGCCATTGGCGATTTAGACCTATCCTCTGCACAAACAACTGTAGAGATGATTAGAGATCATGGTGGGGTGGCTATGGCTGTTCAAACAGATGTTACTAAATATGATAATTGTTTCCAATTAATTAACCAAACTATTGTCAGCTATCAGCAATTAGATATTATGGTTTGTAATGCAGGTATCAATATTGCTAGACCGGCTCTCTTACTGTCAGAATTAGAGTGGGATTCCATCATTGATGTTAATCTAAAAGGCTATTTTAATTGTGCTAAGTTAGCCGCCCAACAGATGATTCAACAAAATACAGCAGGATCAATTATTATGAATTCATCGGTGGCTAGTATGGTAGGATTAGTTGAGGCTGTAGCCTATAGTGCTTCTAAAGGCGGTGTAAATCAGTTGGTGCGAACTTTAGCCCTAGAGTGGGCTGAATATAATATTCGTGTTAATGCGATCGCCCCTGGTTACATCAACAATATCATCAAAGGATTAGAAAATCCCACCTCATCAGAGGAAGTAAAAAACCTTGTTCCTATGAAGCGTAGAGGTGAACCAGCAGAATTAGTAGGTCCGGTGGTGTTTCTTGCCTCTGAAGCAGCTTCCTTTATTACTGGGACAATTTTGTTGGTAGATGGAGGTTATAGCATTCAATAAAATGCAACAGAAACAGTTTCTTTTTGATTTAACTGACAAAGTAGCTATTATCACAGGTGCTACCAGAGGAATTGGAAAAGCTCTGAGCTATGGATTATCCCGCGCTGGGGCTAAGATAGTCATAGTCAGTAGAAATTTGTATGAAGCAGAAACCAACGCTAAAATTATTCAAGATCTTGGTGGACAAGCAATTGCTATTCAAACTGATGTGACACAAACTCAAGATTGTCAGAACCTCATTAGTCAAGTCATTGCTCACTACAACCAACTCGACATTATGGTTTGTAACGCTGGTATCAATATTGTCAAACCAGCCTTAGAGCTTACAGACAATGAATGGGATGCTATTATTAATGTTAACTTAAAGGGATATTTTAACTGTGCTAAATTTGCCGCCCAACAGATGATTCAGCAAGGTCAAGGCGGTTCGATTATTATGAACTCCTCAATTGCCAGTGTTGTTGGAATGCCAAATTCTGTAGCCTATAGTGCGTCTAAAGGCGGTGTAAATCAGTTGGTGCGAACTCTAGCTCTAGAGTGGGCTGAATATAATATTCGTGTTAATGCGATCGCCCCTGGATGGATGGAACATACAATGAAAGGTTCAACAACTGAGTTGCTCGCTCTCGACATCAAACAAAAGCTGATCAAAACCTATATTCCCATGAACCGTCTAGGCAGATTAGAGGAGTTAATCGGCCCAACTGTGTTTCTTGCATCAGCAGCTTCTTCTTATATTACAGGAACTATACTTATGGTAGATGGAGGTGAAAGTAGTCAATAACTGTAAATTGGGGCTATTTTATCATAAATAATTACCATAAATCTAATTTTTATACTTTTTACTTTGATGAATAAGCATCTTTCAAATTTATTGAAACCGATCAAGCTCGGTGATTTGGAACTTCCCAATAGAATAGTGATGGCTCCCATGACTCGTAAGCGTGTAACAAAGGGAAATGTGCCTACTAAAATCAATGCTACTTACTACGCCCAACGAGCTAGTGCAGGATTGATTATTAGTGAAGCTACCCAGATTTCGCAACAGGGAACTGGAACTATTGCAACCCCCGGAATTTATACACCAGAACAGATAGCTGGTTGGCAGTTGGTTACAAAAGCTGTACACAATTGTGGCGGACGGATTTTTTTGCAATTGTGGCACGTTGGGAGATATTCTCACCCTTCACTACAAGCCCAAGGAAAATTACCCGTTGCACCTAGTGCCATAGCCCCTCAAATAGATAACCAAATTATGACACCAATAGGCTTACAAAACGTGGTTACACCTCGGGAGCTTTTAAGTGAAGAAATTCCCAACATTATTCAACAGTATCGCGAAGGATCTAAAAATGCTCAAAGAGCAGGTTTTGATGGTGTGGAAATTCACAGTGCTAATGGCTATCTGCTGGATCAATTTTTGCAAGATAATACTAACCATCGAACTGATCATTATGGCGGTTCGATTCAGAATCGTACTCGCTTACTGATGGAAGTTACTGAAGCAGTCACGGAAGTTTGGGGAGGGAATAGAGTTGGCGTTAGGCTATCGCCAAGCAGTACCTATGGTGATATGCACGACTCCAATCCAACTCTTTTATTTAACCATGTTGTAACCGAGTTAAATAAGTTTGAGTTAGCTTATGTCCATATTATAGAACCTAGAATCAAAGGATCACAGGATGATCCAGATGAACCAAAAGTAGAGTTAGGGGTTCGCTATTTTCGTCCCATGTACAAAGGTAAGTTGATTACAGCCGGTGGCTATACCTATGACACAGGAGAAGCTATACTAGCCAATGACATGGCAGATTTTGTCGCCTACGGTAGATTATTTATTGCTAATCCTGATTTACCACAGCGTTTTGCTCTAAATGCCCCACTTAATCAATATTACCGTGACACTTTTACTCAAGGAGATCATCATGGCTATATAGATTATCCATTCCTAGATTAGTGGTAACAATTTACTACCTTTTTGAATATCTCTTAAAATCATGTTGAAGTTTCAATTAGAATCTGATACGAAGATTTCCACTACAAAAACATTAACTCTTGGAACTTTAGGACCGAGTGGGAGTAGTAGTGACTATGTTGCTGATTATGTTACGAATCAATTTAAGACACAAAATTTAAGAATATTAGCCAAGTTATTTGAAAATTTTTTTCAAGTAAAAGAAGCCTTATTCAACAAACAGATAGACTGGGCTTTGGTTCCTCATGCCTATAACCAAATAAATGAGTTTTATATGGAGTCAGATTTTGATTTGAGCTTTATTTTTATCTACCCTACTCCTGTATATGGATTAGCCAAGAAAAAAGATAAGAATGTTACTTTAAAAGGGGCTACAATCATTAGTCATCCTGCCCCTTTACCCCTACTATCAAAGCTATTACCAGAGCCTTTAACTATTAATGATGTAAAGGTAGAATTATGTTCATCCACCAGTTTTGCGGCAATTCAAGTTAAACAAGAGTTAGCTGATTTCGCAATTACTAATGAAAATGCGGCTCTAGCTAATAATTTAGAATTTATTGCTATCTATGGCAATATTAAAATGAGTTGGTCAATTTTTTCAAGAAAACAAAAAGAAAATGAATTGTAAATTTTTTCCTCAAGCTCAAATCATTAAAGTAAGTTCAGATGTTGAATTAACAGCTTTTAACTGTTCAGATATTGTGGTTCAATTAGCTAAAATTGCACCTAATGCAGTTTTTCCTTTACATAAACACCCCGAAAGTCAAATTGGAATGTTATTTTCAGGACAATTAGAAATGAATATTAATGGAACAAAAACAATGATTGAACCTCTCCAACAGGTTTATATTGCTCAACCTAATATTTTACATGGTTCTCTTAATCCATTCTCAGAAATCGCGTTAGGGTTTGATGTAAAGCGGATTATTAAGGATCAATTTCAGTCTAAGCTTGAAAATGGGATCTTCCAACTTACTACAAATCAATATAAAAACACCAATTTTTCTTGTCAATCTCTGGCAGGTTCTTGGTTTGAAGTTCTGGTTACTCAAATTCAGCAGGGAGAAAAAATTCCTATACACAGTTCAGAAAAAGAACAAATAGGTATTATCATCAATGGAGAGTTAACAATGACTGTGGATAATCAAAAGCAATCTCTAAAATATGGAACAATCTATTATGTTCCTCCTCATCTTCCTTATAGTGGATATAATTCTTCTGATGAATTAGTTTCTTTGATTGAAATTTCAATAAATAAAGATTGAAATTTTAATAAATAATTAGAAGAATCTTTGCTTTACAATTGAAAATATATCTTAACCTTATTGTGTTGTGCTAGAACTTAAAAAGTTAGTTATCAAGGAACATTAATCATGGATCTAGGTTTAAAAGAAAAAGTTGCTTTAGTGACAGGCTCTAGTGCAGGTATTGGCTATGCTATTGCTGAAAAATTAGCTCTTGAAGGATGTCAATTAATTATCTGTGGTAGGAATCAAAAACGATTAGAAGAAGCCGAACAAAAATTAGCAAGATTTTCTGGCAAAATCCTCAAATTTGTTGCTGATATTCAGCAAGAACCAGACTCAAAATTGTTGGTTCAAGAATCTTTAAAACAATTAGGTAAAATTGATATTTTAATTAATAATTCAGAAGGAGCTAAATTTGATAACGAAGCCGTTGAAAATATCTCTAAAAACCAATGGAATGATGCTTTTTCCGGAAAACTAATGGGCTATATTCGCATGACGAATTTAGTTTTACCGACTATGAAGCAACAAAAATGGGGAAGGATTATTAATATTGTCGGAAGCTCTGGAAAGGAACCTTCTGCTCGTCTCATCAAATCAGGAGTCGCTAATGCTGGTTTAATAAATTTTACAAAAGCGGTAGCTACTCAAGTAGCACCTTGGAATATATTAGTTAATACTGTCAATCCCGGTTTGATTGACACTCCTAGACATCAAGAGTTTATTAATATGTTTGCTCAACAAGAAAATAAATCGGTTAATTATCTGGTGGAAAACATAAACAACTCTATTCCTCTTGGTCGTCGAGGGTCTCCTGATGAAGTCGCTAATTTAGTTGTATTTTTAGCTTCAGAATGTTCTAGCTATATTACCGGAGTGGCGATTTCGGTGGATGGTGGTGGATCTTCTTCTGCTTTTTAAGTTTATAAAATCTCACTGAAGTAAGTCTGATTCTTTTTTAAGAATCATATCATAAAGGGGTTGGAAATTAAACCAAGCCTCGTAATGCGTACCAAGCTGTTTACACGTTAACTGAGCAATTTCTGGCTCAATTAATTTCAATTTCCCCACAGATTCTGCTAACAATTGCACTTGACAACAACGCTCCATAATGATGAACCACCAAGCAGCTTCATCAACAGAGTGACCAACAGTAAGTAAACCATGATTTCGCAAAATGATCGCTTTTTTATTACCAAGAGCAACAGTAATTCGCTCACCCTCACTAATATCTTCTATTAAACCTGTGTAGTCTTTAAATAGAGCGTGGTCTTCGTAGAAAAGACAAGCTTCTTGAGTAATTGGTGCCAGAAGACGTTCAAATACAGACCAAGTTTTACCATAAGTTGAATGAACATGAACAGCAGATTCTACATCAGGTCTTTTAAGATGTATTTGAGAGTGAATAGCGAAAGCAGAAATATTTACAGGGTGGTTTCCTTCTAAAATTTCACCTTGATTATTCATTAAAACTAAATCGGAAACTTTGATATGACCAAAGTACATTCCGAAAGGATTAACCCAGAAACAATCATGAAATTCGGGATCACGAACGGTAATATGACCAGAAGCCCCCTCTTCAAATCCATAGTAAGCAAATAAGCGAAATGTAGCCGCTAAACGCTGTTTTCGATGGAGTCGTTCGTCTTCTATACATTCAAATTGAGGTGGTTGTATCAGATCAAGTGTAGTCATAAATAATATTTGGTAAAAGTCTCTGTCCTTGTTAGTGTGTTATTATACAATTCTTTTGGGTGGTGTAGCGAATTTGTGGGGGACTATTTCAAGAAGTCAGAAGTCAGCAATTCGACAAGCTCAGTGACCAGTCAGAAGTAACAATTAGTGGGAGATTGAAACTCGCATTTTATCTTATTTTTTTTTGAGTTGCCAGAAATTTATAGTTGGCACGATCAGCTTTTTAAAATAAGTTTCATCATTATCAATTTGAGTAATTAAAGTATTATTAAAATCAAAAAAGAAAATAGTTTTATACTCAGGAGGTATCTTTACTAAATGATTATGATGTATGGGTAATATCTTAACTTTTGATGGTAAAATCTGACTCAAATTTAAGATTGCTCCCAAATTAGAAACATGGTCATCACTCAGTAATAAAGGATGCTCATAATCTTTTACTATCTTTGCTATTTTTAGAGTATTTCTACCATTGATCTGTAACCACCAACTGTTAGTATTAAATAGAGCAAAGTCAGAAACCAAGCCAGCTATTATAAATAAACAAAGTATTAACTGAGATATCCTTTGGTTACATCTGTGTTCAGAAAAAACATGACAACATAAAATATAAACTAAGATAATTTGTAAACTTAAATAAAAAGGTAACTGATATCTAAAGTAAATAGAGCGAATTCCTCCCAATACTAAATCAGATAAAAACAAGAACAAGCAAGGAATTATACCTAATAAAAATATCAATAAATCTCTTTTGAGAAAAAGTCGATTTTTTACAAAAAAATATATAAAATAAGCAATTAATAGGAAACAGATTACTATTGTAACAATGCTATAGCTAAGAAGACTCTCAGATGCTAAATTGTAAATCCAAGCGGCATCAGAACCTAAGTTAACATCAAAAAAAATTCTTGTAGTCCGAGTCAATAAAATAGCGATTATAGTTAAAGGATTAGTGATGATTGTAACTGATGACCATGACGTTAGCCGTAACGCAGTATGAATATTATTACAAAAAATAATTAGCCAAGGTATAAACATTATAAAAGAAAATATTCCAGCCAATAAATAATTTTGTAAAGTTTTGTTCCAGAGAAAGCTTTGCTTTATCAACACATAAACACCTTGGGCAATGGCTACTAAAATGGCAAATAAATGGGTGTATAAGCCTAAGATTAAAGTTAGGCTATAAATACCCCAACTTAGAATAGTTTCCTTTCTCATGGCTCGTAATAAAGTAGCAGAAGATAGCAAAATTGTGACCATCCATAAGCCATATTGTCGTGCCTCTTGAGCAAAAAAAATTTCTAAAGGAGAAATTGCGATTAACCCCAGAGCAACCCATGCTACTATCGGGGAGTTAAATAACTCTATACAGAGCCAATAAACACAAGGGAATATCAACAGGCTGATCAACGCTGATAAACTTCTAATTTCTGTCGGAGAATCTCCAAATATTTGTACCCATAATCTAGCCATAACATAGTACAAAGGAGGATGTTGAGGATCAGAGGTGATTAAATAGTTCACCGTATCAGCTACCCCTCGCTCTGGATTAAGATGTTGATATTGCTCTAAAATTGTAATGGAGAAAGCCTGATCATGATTAGATATTTCTTGTTGTAATTCAGCTAAGGTATGACCAGAAATAGCCAGAGAGGTAAAGGCTTCATCATGCCAATAAATTTTTTTTCCTAGATGAGAAAAACGAAAGAAAATACCTAAAATCAATAAGCTGACTACAATAACTTTTAGCCAAGTTGGACTATCCTTTAAACGCATAATTCTTAACAAAATAAAAATAGCAAAAAGCTAGAATCTATCAATAGTACACAGCTAACTTCATTGAGAAAATCCAAGTCTTCTTGCTTTTTCCAGTGGGTTAACAAGCTTGATGTTTGCCACACACTAGGCATCTCCAAAAGTCCAGATTTTACCTCGATGCTACAAGGGTTTGAGGTTAATTTCTGGAGATGTCTACTGAAAATAAAGATGTCTATCTTTATCTTGTTGCCAAGTGCGATAATGACGAAAAGCCTCATCGATTAAATCCTTAAAGGCTTGACCTATGGCCTGATTATGTAAACCTGGAGTTTAGATCAATTTCTGGAAATGACGACGTAGACGTAGCTCAACATTTTTGTTACGCCCGAACAGCAGAACCATTATAAACACTCAAATCATCTTTGACAATTGGTTTAACTCGTCTGAATTGAGTGGCGACCCTGACTGACTCTGACTCATACCGTTAGTTTAGCTTAATTGCCCTTTTTGTCAATCCCTTACACCTGAATCCTTACGATCACGGGCGGTTGCTATACCTCATATTTTAATATAAAATCCGATTTTGTTACCCCCTTATGGGCTAAAATGGACGGATATCTAAAAAAGCTCATCTTCAGGATTTTAAGCCGATTTCATTTTAGTGGGTTTTCTTTAATTCTTGATGATTCTGGGGCTTTCCCCTCGCATTCAGATAAAAAATAAAGGTGATTTATTTATGACGATTCAAGATTTAACTCAACACGAAGTTCAAGGGCTTAAATACAAATACAATTTTTCTGATGCCCATACCCATCAGTCACAATCTGTTTCTCAAATGGAAATTATCAAAAAATTACCTGAATTATGGTTAGAATCTCAAGGAATTAAACAAGAAGAATTAAATCATAGATTTATTAAAACATTTTATCAATTAAGAGGCATTGAAACAGCTTTAGTTCCGAATAATATCATGCTTTATTATGCGGCTTCTATTGCTATTATTCATATAGCCAATTTTTGTCTTAAGAAGAAACTAAGTGTTAGTTTGATTGAACCTTGTTTTGATAATCTTTATGGAATTTTAATGAACTTGGAAATTCCTCTTTTTCCTTTTAATGAGAAATTGCTTCATGATCAAGAAAATATTTATGAAAATCTTAAAAATAATGTTAAAGGGGATGTTCTATTTCTGGTAGATCCTAATAATCCCACAGGTTTGACTTTACTGGGTAAAAAAAATCAACAAGCTTTTGAAAATGTAGTTCGGTTTTGTAAAGACTATGACAAAATTCTAGTTATCGATCATTGTTTTGCTAATTTTTTAATAAACGATGAAGATTTTGAACTATATGATACATATCAGATATTGAAAGAATCTGGTATTAAATATATGGCGATTGAAGATACAGGTAAGACTTGGCCTATTCAGGATGCTAAAATAGCTATGCTTAAAGTTAGCGAGGATCTTTATGAAGAAATGTATTCTATCTATACATCTTATATTTTAAATGTATCTCCTTTCATTCTCAATTTTCTAACAGAGTATCTTAAAGATTCTGGTAAAAATAACTTTGATTCAACAAGAAATCTTCTCAATACGAATAGAAAAAAACTCGAAGATATTTTTCAATGTACTATTTTGAAACCAATTAAACCGAGGGCAAAAGTAAGTGTAGCTTGGTGTCAAATTACAGATCCTCAACTCAATGGGACTCAACTACAACAAATTCTGAGAAAAGGAGGAGTTTATGTGTTACCTGGAGTTTACTTTTACTGGCATAATTCTACATGGGGAGACAAATATATCCGGATCGCCCTAGCTAGAGATTCTGACAATTTTTTGGAGGGGATGTTATTAATCACTCAAATTCTTGATCAGATTAGATAAAGCTTGCTTAAACAAACTTAATGAGGAGAAATAAGCTGAAATGAAATGGAATGGTGTGATGACAGCTATCACCACTGGTTTTAAAGAAGATCTAACCCTGGATAGAGAACAGATCGCCAAGCACGTTACTTGGCTAGTTGATCATGGATGTACGGGAATTGTGGCTAATGGAACTCTTGGAGAGGCCACATCTTTAACCCGTGAAGAAAAAATCCAAGTTCTGGAAATATGCTTGTCTCAAGTAGGTGATCGTGTGCCAGTTATTTCTGGTATTGGTGCAATGACCACAGCACAAGCCGTCACCCTAGCAGAAAAAGCGGCGAAGGTAGGTTGTAGTGCCTTGATGGTTTTACCGCCTTATCAATACAGCACAGACTGGTATGAGATGAAAGCTCATGTAGCTGCGGTGATAAGTGCAACCAAGCTACCTTGTATGTTATATAACGATCCTGTAGCTTATGGAACAGATTTTTTACCAGAAAACATTGCCCAATTAGCTCAAGAATATCCTAACCTTGTTGCTGTTAAAGAATCCACTACTGATGTCCGCAGAATTACGGCAATTAGGGCTTTAGTAGGAGAAAGGCTGTCTATTGTGGTGGGGATGGATGATGTTTTATTAGAAGGGATAACAGCAGGAGCAACCGCTTGGGTAGCTGGAACAGCTAATGCCTTACCTCAAGAAAGCGTAAATCTCTTTAATTATGCGATTCAAGGGCAATACGACCAAGCCTTTCAACTTTATAAATGGCTCATGCCTTTAATGCGACTTAACGCTGTCCCTAAATTTGTGCAAATGACCAAGCTCATGCAGAAGGTTGTGGGTTTGGGAAATACCTTTGTCAGACCTCCTCGTTTGGAACTTACAAAAACTGAATATCAGGCTGCCCTTAATATCATCAACACAGTCTTATCACAACGTCCATCTATTTAGATTATTTTAGATTATTGAAGGAGAAAACTTTTATGATTAACCAAATTAATGAGACTATCTTAACTCCAAGAGAGCCTCGAAAAATTCAGACTATCCGTCCTCTTTCCTCCACACAGATTGCACAATACCATACAGAAGGATTTGTGATGATCCCTAACTTTTTTGACCCTGAAGAACTAGAACCTTTACGTTTAGAATGCGACCAAGATCCTCATATCAAAGGATCACAAACATCCGTAATTGACGCTCAAGGGAGAACTTTTAAAGTAGCAACTTGGAATGATTTAGGCAATACGATGTTAGGGATAATCCCTAGAATGGCAAGGCTCATTGATGCAACAGAGGCTTTATTAGGTGAGGAATGTTATCATTGGCACTCTAAAATTATTAGAAAACAACCACAGAGTAATAGTGCCGTGGGCTTTCATCAAGATTATTGGTTTTGGTATCATGATGGCTGTCTATTTCCTAACTTACTCACTTGTACTATTGCTATTGATAAACAGACCCAGGAAAATGGTTGTCTCCAGATTGCCAAGAAATCCCATTTAATGGGTCGCCTTGACCATTTTCAGAGTGGTAATGATTATTGTACTGATCCAGAGCGAGTCGCAAAAATTCTCGCAAGACTAGAAAAGGTATATTGTGAGATGGAAATAGGCGATGCTCTATTTTTCCACAGTAATACATTACACTGGTCTGATGGTAACTTTTCAAATTTGCCTAGAACAGTTCTTCATTGTAGCTATAATGCTGTGTCAAACGCACCATTTTGGATAGAAGGGCAAGAACATCATCAATATTCTCCTATACAGAAGTTATCAGACTCCGTACTAAAGGAAGGAAGCTATGATTCAATCTTTGAAAAACATCAGTTTCATGTAGTTGAAACTGATGACAAGTCGGGTGTTAGTATATTCAGAAGACAGCACAATTTGACTTCTCACAAAGCTAGTTTAGAATAGTGGATTGACACAGCTAAAATGGGTCAATAGATTTTCAATTATTATCTCTAATTTGGTGGTCATTGCCCACCCTTCTAACCGAAGACCGCCTCCTGCCTTTTAACTCCTGCCTCCGTTAACTATTCATCTTCGGTAACACACCAATTGAATTTAAGATTCAGCGAGAAATTCCAAATGGTGACAATAGCGATCGCCATTAAATTTGCAATATATTCGGACTTAGGAATCATTTTAACATCAAATAAATTATAGAAAATATTTAATAATAAAACGTTTAAAATGCCACCAGTTAAACAGATCAAATAAAACTTGAAAAAACGTTTAATTTTTTTTCTGCAACCCTTTTCACGATCAGAAATATCTCCAAAAGTCCAAGCATCATTCCAGAAAAAGTTGTTAATAATAGCAACTCCTACAGCAATAATTTTACTGCGAGTAAGCCCCCAATTTAAAGTAGTAGGATCATGCAGTAAATATAAAACCGCCATATCGACAAAAATACCGCTAAAACCGACTAATCCAAAAGTCAGAAATCTCTTAACAGGCCAAAAAGAGAAACTTAAGGTCAATAAATGCTGAATATACTCCAAATATTGCTCCCGTGTCACTTTACTTTCTCCTGCTTGTCTTTCCTAAAAAAAATAACTCACTTCACCAATATGACTAATATCACCCCTAGCTAAAACTTCGATCAGAATTTTATATCCTTTAGGATTTAGCTATCCCATGAGATGAACAAGTATTGTACAACAATTTATGAAGTTTTCGCCATTCATAAAACTTAACTTCTTGTTGTTTTGTGGGATCAAGACAGAAGGTGATTCGTCTGGTAGTTAGCCCTTCGACTTCGCTCTGGGCTAACACCGAGCGTAGCCGAGGTGTTAGCATTTTCGACCACATTGAACTGCTCCCAAATCTGTTAAGTTGATTTCTTTTTGATCACCCAAAATCCAATACTTGGATCTATTAAAGTAAGGGAATAGCTTGTATCCTGTTGTAGTTGATGTAATAAATTGCTATCACGGTCAACAAAAAAAACATTACTATAGTTTAGGGGAAATGTTACTGGCTCATTTAGAGGTATTGTTAATAAATGAGCTTTTGAGTCTAAGCGACGACTTAAGGTTAGGCTTGCCCCGATACAAATATTACAGTTTTCACTAATTAGTAAAGGTTGCTCATTCTCATTCATAGTTTGAGCCATTTTAATGAAATAAGAACCCCTAACTTCTGTCCACCAACTCTGGGCATTAAAAAAAGTAACACTAGAGATCATTCCAGCTATAATAAACCCAGATAAAATTACAGCCCATAACCCTTTTGTTTTGCTATTTTCTCTAAAAATGTGGTAAGAACAAATATAAGCAACAGCAATTTGCAAACTGAGATATAAAGGTAATGTATAACGAGGATGAATGGCTAAACTTCCTCCAAAAAGAAGATCACAAATTAGTAAACAGAGAAATGGAATTGTGCCTAAGATCCCAACAAATAAAATTCCTTTACTATTATTTTTAGTCCAAAAATATAATAAATATAAAATAAAACAAAAACTTAACACTATCAGGATAATAGTAGAGACAATAGGTCCTTCTAAGGATATGTTTTTAATCAACCAATTGTCTGAAGCTAAATTAATGTCAAAAAATGTTCTGCTACCTCGAATAAAAAAAAGAGCTATGCGTTCGAAAGGGTTATTGATAATACTTTCTGACCAAAGTAGATTAAGTTGTAAAGCCGTGTGAATATTATTAATTAAGATGATCAGCCAGGGCAAAAAGAATAAAAAAGCCCCTATTCCAGCTAATAAATAATTCCGTAAAGTTTTGAGATTACGAAATTGCGGATTAACCAAGATATAAACGCCTTGAGCAATGGCAACTAAAATCATAAATAAATGGGTGTATAAGCCCAAAGTTAAAGTTAGGCTATAAATCCCCCAACTTAGAATAGTTTCCTTTCTCATGGCTCGTAATAAACTGGCGGAAGATAGCAAAATTATGACCATCCATAAACCATATTGTCGTGCCTCTTGAGCAAAAAAAATTTCTAACGGAGAAATTGCAATTAACCCCAGAGCAACCCATGCTACTATCGGGGAGTTAAATAACTCTATACAGAGCCAATAAACACAAGGGAATATCAACAGGCTGATCAACGCTGATAAACTTCTAATTTCTGTCGGAGAATCTCCAAATATTTGTACCCATAATCTAGCCATAACATAGTATAAAGGAGGATGTTGAGGATCAGAGGTGATTAAATAGTTCATCGTATCAGCTATTCCTCGCTCTGGATTAAGATGTTGATATTGATCCAACGTTGTAATGGGAATAACACTCTCATGATTAAATACTTCCTCCTTGACTTCAGCTAAGGTGTGACCAGAAATAGCTAGAGAAGTAAAAGTTTCATCAAACCAATAAATTTTTTGTCCTAGATGAGAAAAACGAAAGAAAATACCTAAAATTAATAAGCTGACTACAATAATTTTTAACCAAGTTGAGGGATATTTTTGGGCTAATATAGTTGAATTATTCATTAATGATACTTTTCCTTTTTACTTAATTAGGGTTTGCTGAAAAAATTATAATTCTTGGTTTAGATAGGTATTAGATTTAGATAAATAAACTAAGTTTTACAATAATATAACTAAAATTTAGTAATACTCTATTTTTTTCCAAAATGATTGTTGTTTATGTTATGACTTTCTAAAGTATCTTCTTAAAAAATAGTTATTTCCAGATTATCGTAATTAATTTTGTCCTCGACTATTATGAAAATTTTGACCACTTACCTTAATTTCAAGTTATTATAGCATAATATCCCATAAGCATAATAAATATATCAATTTTACCCAATATTCTTCCATACTTCACCCCTAAGTTTAGCTTCCTTCACTAGCTTACTTTACCCCTTTTGTTTTTGTCAATCCTGAAATTTGTTCAGCTTTTTTTCCTTGATTAAATCATTATCCCTCTTTCATCACTCTGGGGGAAGACCAGATAGAAGTTAAACTCTGTACCTCTTTCTGGGTAAACTTTCCGGCGATCGCTAACCAATAGAAATCAAAAATTTTACTTTTTATTAGAACCCACATTCCGCACTTCAAAAAAGTAGTATGAAATACTACAGTTATCTC
>NZ_JAYGHQ010000038.1:0-13869 GCF_034931425.1 Crocosphaera sp. XPORK-15E | reverse complement strand
TTAGCTTGCTTATTTTAATAAGCCGTACTTATCACCACAGGTACGGGAGAGCCATTTATGTGTGCCTAATGGATAGGGCCCTGAAATTAAATGCGATTGCCCTGCTGCCTTAGCCAACTATAGTTAAAGATCAAGCTGTAAATATGATTATTAACTTTGAGAAAATTCGATTCTTTAATAACTAATCCTGATAAAATCAATTCTCTTTCCACAGAACTGTCAGTCATGGCAATTTTTTCCTGTTCTAAAACCTGTTGGTAAAGTTCTAATAGTTGGACTGATTGTTTACTTTGAAGAATGCGATTGCGAATCGTCTTCAAATGCTCTGGTTCATCCTGATATTCCCAATTATTGATCACCTGGGTTTGGATCAAGTTCTGAAGCCAAGCGGCTTCATCGTTAACAGGAATGGGAGCAGAAGTATCACGAATCAGTTTACAGATTTTTTGAGTGAGAAAGGGTTGACCCTTTGTCCAGTTGAAGACTTCTTTGAGTAGGGTTTGGGGATTAGTGACTTTTTCGGCTAATCCTTGTAGTAGGGGTTGAGCCTCATGTTCTTTAAAGCCTTCTAGATGAATAGCTTGACCAATATTGAAAGGTGTTGTTTGAATATTGGTCATTAAATCCCCAGGGGTTGTGACTCCAAAAAGGGCAAAGGTCAAACGCCGATACACTGGATTAATACTGCGCTGATTGTAACAGGAACGAATGAGGGCAAAAAAATCATGAACGGAGAATTTTAAGCCGAGAACGCTATCAATTTCATCAATAAAAATAACCAAGGGTTTTGAGGGAATGCCGTCTTCTAGACCCGCTTCCGTTAATAGGACTTCTTCGATCAATTGACTTAATTTTTGCACAGGAGAAATATCGACTCGTTCTTGCCACCAGGTTTTTAAGTTAATCTTGCTGCGCAAATCAAAACGGCGTAATACCTCAAAAGCAAATCCTTTATACCATTGCTCTGGAGTCACAGTTTCACTGCCGATACGGGTCATATCAATGGGCGCACAGCAATATCCTTCCTGCTGGAGAAAATTAATCATCCGCACCATTAAGCTAGATTTGCCTACTTGTCGGGGATTAAGAACATAGCAAAATTCTCCCCGTTTTAAGGCTTTATAAAGGTAGCGATCGCCTGCTCGGACGACATAGGTAGGGGCATCCATCGGTAAGCTTCCGCCCACTTGATAATCGAAAGTTGAAAAGGATTCTTCGCTACGGAGTAAATCATTTTCAAAACGAAGTTCGGCTTGGGTTGCTTTAAGAATTTCTAGAGTTTGAGACAGTTCTTTAGTACGTTCTTCTACTTTTTGTTCTAAGGTTTGATAAAGTCTTGAGTTATCAATAGAAATAGCGGCTTGAGCAGAAAGAATATTTAAAAGTTCGATTCGTTCAGGGGTAAAGGCATCTGTGGTTAAGTTATTTTCGAGATAGACAATACCGCTTAGGTTGCCTTGATTGAGTAGGGGAATACAAAGAATAGATTTGGTTTCGTTGCCGATAATATAGCGATCATTAATAAATTGTCCTTCTGAGACAGCGTTATTTAAAACAAGTGGTTCTTGGGTACGAGCGACATAGTTAATGATGGTAGTGGGTAAAATCGGGATATTTTTATCGGTATTTACTGAGTCTATGGGAATGGATTGTAGGAGATTAACTTCGTCGTTATTAGCTGTTCCTTCGGCTTCGATAACCCAATTATCTTCTTGTTTTAAAATTAGGCAACCTTTTTGCGCCCCTGCATTTTCGATCACAATTTTTATTAGTTTTTGCAATAAATTTTCGAGATCTATTTCACTTGATATAGCTTGGGAGGCTTTGAGAATAGTTGCGAGGTCGAGGACTTCTCCATCAGTTCCAGTAGTAGAGATATTTGTACTCAGCTTGTTGGATTTGTTTGAGTTAGAGATACCTAATAAATATTGAGGATATTCTTCTTCGAGTTGTTTAACCTTGGCTTTTGCACCCCAACGAAGATAACAATGATGGGCATTTCTAAGATAGAGTTTACCAATTTCTTCTCGACCCAAAGAAAAATAAAATTCGGATGCACGTTCGTAGGCTAAGGCTTCTTCATGGATAAATTCATATTGTTTCGCGCCTTGGATTGCCTTTTCGTAAAATTCTTCTGCTTCCCAATTTTGACCTAATACTCTTGCTTTTTCTGCTTCAACTAGATCGTATTTATGTTGAAAATTTGCTGTACAATGGGCAGCCCAAATACGCATATTTTTTTGATTTATTTTTACTTTTTTCAATAATTCTTTTTGCTGATTATAATCACAGTTAGAATAGTGAGCTAGAGAACTAAGAGAAAAATAAAAGTTATGTTGTGCTTTAAATATGGCTGCACCGCTTGTTACCGCTACATATTTTTCTGCATATTGACTATTTTGCAAAGAATCAAAAAAGGCTTTAAAAATATAACCATTAACCATTTTCCCAAAATAATAAATAAAGAGTAACCATTGATTATTTTGCTCAAGGTATTCTTGAATATATTTGTCCTCTTCATTTTGACAACTCCCTAATAAGAAAAAATCTTGCTCACAATAATGATTAATATCTCGTATATTTTCAACAGTAGTTTTCAAAATCACTAAAAATTGAGAAGAATATTCTTGATTGAGTTTTTTCACAAAATGGATGTATTTTTCACAATCTTGTATTACTTCTTCTAACTGGCATCCTCCTAAGAACTTGATCCCGCAATAGGCTTGTGCAAGAAACCCAACATATTCATTGTGTCCTCCATTTATTCCTTGTTGTAAACCCTCTAATACTTTTTCTTGGATTAATTGATTATTAATAGGATTTTTCCAACACCATATATAAGCATAATACAAAAAGAAAACTTTTGGTTTTGACTGCAAGTTATTATACTTTTCTAATAATTGAATGGCTAGTTTGCCGAAATGATAACCATACTCAATTTCTTCCATAACTCCACATAAAATCATTCCATAATAACTATAAATAACAGAAGCTTGTGGTGGATTTCCATATTTGAGACAGAGTTGAATAAGAATTAAAATTGATTCCAGAAATAGAAGAAAATTTGTTGTATTTAAAGTTGATAATATTTGTATAATTATTATTATAACTGCTAATTTTTTAGGCGCAGTCATTTGTGGAAGTTCAGCTAAATTTTCAATTGATTTCCTTTTTAAAATAAAATTTATAGATTTCTTTCGGTTACTGATTCTTTTTTTGATTTCATTTTCTTGAAGAGAAATTTCGATGCCTAGTTCTGGTAGAATATTTAGAGCAATCTCTATCGCTTTCTGAGGCTGAAATATAGTAAAGTAGTAAATAATTTGTATTTCATATATCTTGAGTTTATCAAATATATTTGTAGCTCTTTTCAAGATGGTAGCAGATAAATTGTCAATTTGAGTAAATTTAGTATTTAAGTAAAGAGCTTCTAAGGTTTCGACATGAAGTTCTAGCGTTAATTGATAATCAATTTTCCAGCTATCCAATGCTAACAATTCTAACCCCTTTTCTAAATATCTCAAAGCCGAGTCATAAGCCGTTGATGCTTTGGCTTTTCTACCCGCTTGAAGATTTAAGTTAGCCAGTTCATTTTTTTCTGATTGCTCAGTCATTAATATTGCTCCCTCATTTAGCTGATTAACAATATCAAAAATTTTATTCTGTAACTCATCATCTTGATAACTCTCTAATAAAATACGTCCTATTTGCAGATGGAAATATTCTTTTTCTTCTTCAGAAATGAGAGAGTAAGCAGCTTGTTGCACTCGGTCATGTAAAAATCTATAATGAATATCGGCTGAATAATTAAAAGCATCTTTTAGCTTACTGTTTGACAACTCTACTGCATTCCACAGGAGAGGAATTTTATAATTATTATCTAAAGGGACGACTAAACCTTCATCAAGGGCTAACTGTAGTTCTTGAGCCGTAATAATTTCAGATTTATGATTAATAACAGCCAGAATTTCTAAATTAAATTGATTGCCAATACAAGCTGCTAGTTTGAGAACTTGTTGAGTTGTTTGAGATAATTTCTCAATCTTGCTAACCATTAAATCAACTACATTATCAGTGATAGATACACTTTCAATTTGTTGTATATTCCATTGCCAATAACCTTTATTTGACTCTAAATCTTTTCTTAAAGATAACAATTTTCTATCGTAGAGAGAAGAAAGTAGTTGTGTTAAGAAAAAAGGATTCCCATTGGTTTTTTGGTTGAGTAATTTTCCTAAAGGTTTAGCTAACTCTATAGAACAACTGAGAGTATCGGCAATTAATTGATTAATGTCTCTACTTTTTAAAGGAGAAAGAGAGAGCTTATTAATCGTTTTTTGGGCTTGATTGATTTTCTCTAAAGTGTGCATTAACGAATGAGTTGGACTCACTTCATTATCTCGGTAAGCACCAATTAGAAGAAAAGAGTTAATATCTGAATCTAAAATTAATTGCTCAATTAAATTTAAAGAAGATAAATCCGCCCATTGTAAATCATCAATAAAAATCACTAACGGATGTTCTGGTTGGCAAAAAATCATGAGAAAACGCTTAAAAAATAAGTTAAAGCGATTTTGACTTTCCGTTTTACCCAGTTGTTCTACAGGAGGTTGTTTACCAATAATTTTTTCGAGTTCAGGGATAACCTCAATAATAATTTGACCATTATTTCCTAACGTCTCTAAAATCTTGTCCTTATAGGTTTTAAGCTGTATTTCTGGTTCACTTAACAACTGTTTTACTAAATCTTGAAAAGCTTGAGTAATCGCTGAATAAGGAATATCTCGTTGTAGTTGGTCAAATTTGCCCTTAATAATCCGTCCTCGTTGGCGTGTAACTTGTTTGTAAACTTCATTAACTAAGGCTGTTTTACCAATACCAGAATAACCCGAAATTAAGATCAACTCAGATGACCCTTGACTGACTTTTTCAAAAAGATTTAAAAGTTTTTGAACTTCTAATTCTCGACCATAGAGTTTTTGAGGAATTTGAATTTTTTCTGGAATATCCAGACTTCCTAAAGGAAATAGCTCAATTTGTTCTCGTCTTTTGAGTTGATTGAGACAAATTTCTAAATCCGTTTTAATTCCCCAAGCACTCTGATATCTTTCTTCTGGGGTTTTCGCTAATAGTTTTTTTATGATATTAGACACAGCTAAGGGAAAGTCTGGAATCAGTTCATGTACGGGTAAAGGATGTTGAGCAATATGACAATGAACTAACTCCATTGGATCTGTGGTTTCAAAAGGAAGTTTCTGGGTTAAAAGTTCATAAAAAGTGACTCCAAGGGCATAAAAATCACTACGATAGTCGAGTCCTCGATTCATTCTTCCTGTTTGTTCAGGTGCAATATAAGCTAACGTTCCTTCTAATTGATAGGGAGATATAACACTGATAAATTCTTGGGCTAATTGGCTAGAAATACCAAAATCAATAACTTTAAGTTGTTCAGTTTTTGGGTTATAAATAATATTAGAAGGGTTAATATCTTTGTGAATAATATTAGCTTTATGAATAACGGCTAAAGCGTCAGCAATCTTAATGGCAATTTTCAAAAATTCTTCTAATTTGAAGCAATTTTGATCTAGTAATAATTTTAAAGATTGACCGCCAAAGTCTTCTAAAAACATGACTAAACTGTTTTCATATCGCTGTAACTCATAAGCTTTAATAATATTATCGGAACTAAAAGAACAAGTGTTCTGATATTCTTGTTGATAGCGAGTTAGTTCTGATGGCGTTGGATAGTTTTCTTTAAGAATTTTAAGGATAATCGGTTGCTGATTTTCTTGAAGAAAACCTCGATAAACTAAGGAGTTAGCACTTTCGTAAAGTTTTCCGATGATTTGATAATTTTTGTCCATAGCATTAGTTATTAAGTCAGTCATAAAATTAAGCTACTCAAGTTAATATTTTTGACGGCTTTTTCTCTGACTGACTTGCTTAGAATTAATTATAAACAACTAAGCGGAATATAAGTTGTGGGAGGGGAAACGTATTGTAATTGATGCTCTGTCCAGTCTTGTGTTTCTACTGGAGGATAAAATGGATATACATTTCCATCATCTTTTGCTGTTGCCCATTCTTTAATTTCTTGTTGACTAAGATCAAACTCACTCGGTCTGGGAGGATAAGGAATTATTACTTTATTAGCGGGATATTGCTTTCCTTTTCCGCCGTTAATTAGTTCAATTGTCGTTCCATGAAAGCTTTCCCAAGAAACTTCAATGCCATATTCCACAATAATTTGATAGATACTAGCGATCGGTTCCCAAATTCTCGAATATTGACCATCTAGATTTTTGTAATAAGCTTGCCCACAGAATAAAAGTGCTAAACTAATAGCATCATAACTAATATGGTCGGATTTAATTAAAAAATGGTCTTTTGGGGAATTATGGATTTCTGAAAGTTTGGCGTTAATATTCGAAACACTGGTCAATAAACCATTTTTCAGCCAATAAGTATCGGGTTTTTCACGATATTTCTTAAAAATTTTTCTAGCTAACTTGACATTTTCTTTAAGATCATTAGGGATATTTTGTTCTTCAAGCCATGTATAAGCAATCAGTTGAGATATCTTTCTAGTTTGCAATAAAAAATGTACTGTTCCCCACTCGATATGAGCCAATGGGTCTAGGGGTTCTGTTGTTTCCTCTTGTTTCGTAAAGTCTTCCCTGACATTAACTCCAGAAGTTGGGAAAGCCATAGGATCAAGGTTGTAGTATTGATCTAAATCTGTTTTTTTACCATATACTAACTTAAACTTTGATTCTTCATTACACTCTGAATCTTCAAAGATTAAAAGTTGAAAATAGTAGTCGTTACATAGGCTAGGAGAATTTTGATTATCTTGAATCAATTGTATAGGCTCTAGCCCAACGTTTGTATGTAAATTTGATTGTAAATTTTGAACGAAATTGGGAGTAAAGACTTTTTCCATCGTAGAATTCCTCACTTAATGAGTTAATGAATTTAATTTTAGTTTACAAACTCAGACTGATCCATAAAAACGTCTAGGATTATCAAACAGAATCTTTCGTACTGTTTCTTTACCTAAATCTTTCTCAAGCTTAACCACTTGACTGACAATATCGGGCTTATGATCCATGTGTGGATAATCTGAGCCAAAGATAATATTATCACTGCCAATATAGTCTATAAGCTGAGACAGATAAGGTTCAGATGGGTCAACGGCAATATAGCATTGACGGCGAAAATATTCTGATGGTAAACATCTTACACGATCTTTGACTTCCCAAGGTGTCACTTGATACTCTTCGTCAAGTCTCCATAACCAATAGGGGAGCCAACCACAGCCTGACTCTAAAAATCCTATTCTTAACTTAGGATGACGTTCTAACACCCCCCCCTCTATTAACGCTAACAGTGCCATCATTTGTTCCATCGGATGAGAACAAGCATGAAGCGCAAAACGGGTATTAAAGCGATCTGCGCCCGTTGTAGGTAAACGACTCCAATGTCCTTCATGAATCCCTACAGCGATGTCTAATGCCTCACAAGCACTCCAAAAGGGTTCATAGGACGGATCACTCAAAATTCTGCCTTTTACAGGGTTAGGACGCAAAAAAACGGACTTCCAGCCAAAGTTTACTATGCGGTGTAGCTCTTTGACCATATCTTCAGGATCATGTTGATTCATGGCTCCGACTCCCTTTAAGCGTTCTGGGTCATAGCTACAAAATTCTTCATATAACCATGTATTATAAGAACGGACAAAAGCCCCAATCACTTCAGCAGGTAAGCGATCAATCGCAAATAACCACAGTCCATAATTAGGATAAATAAAAGCTACATCTATGCCCATTTTTATCATAGATTGAATATGGGATTCAGGGTTATAACGATTGAGATAAGCGTGAGGATGAGCTTGCATCATTTGCTTATTCCCATCTTCTTGGACTTGTTGGGATATTTTTTGACTAATCGGTTCTCCTTTAATTTTCATGTCAGCAGACGGGGCAAATTCCCTAAATTCAGGCTCTAGGTATTTTGCCCACATTTCTAGGGGTTCAATGACATGGGAATCAGAATCAATAACTTTGTATCCATTTAACATAAATTTAAAGACTCAATAATTTGATTTACATCCACATCGGAAAAGGATTAAGTTGATTTTCCGTAATTTGATTTACATCCACATAGGAAAAGGATTGAGTTGATTTTCCGTTAGCGGCTCAGATAACCATCCCCTTTGCAAGGGTATATCATACAATCGCCCCCCTCCTAAACGTTTCCATAGATGTCGCAGTCCTGGGACGATTACTTTAGCCACTCTTAAGCCGATGTCTGGACGAGTTTGATCTAATACGAGCATTTCCATCTTTTTCTCCTCGACAATTTTTTGACAAAGTTTTACGTCATCTAAAAGATCATTACTGAAAAATTGGGCATAATCTGTATAGTTTTTAGCTTTTAGATTGGAGTCAGGCATTAAATAGGAATGATCGTTTAATTTTGCTTCTTTCCACCAAGTAAGGGCCAGAGGATCAACATATTGGGGATAATTTGTTGTCCCGTCGGGGTTAGCGGCTAAAACACTGGGTAAAATTTGATTGAGTTCCGTTAAAGCACGACTGAGGGCAATATTGACATCAAAATGCGTACCGTAGCCTAAGATAATATCCTCTACAGAGCTATCTTTTTTAGCAGAAATGGCAGCAAAACTCGGAATATTCAGATCGCTAGTAATATCTAATACCCATAATTCTCTACCTAATTCTTGATAATATTTTCTTAGATTTTGAACATAGGGATCGTCAAAACTATCTAGATTAACTTGGGGTTTAGAGAGACCACTATACCACCATAAAGCCACACTATCCCGCTCTACTAATTCCATAAATCCTTGTAAGATTGCTTCTTCAATGGTATTTCCTGCGGCACAACCGTTAGAGTCTGCCCAACAATCTAGATAATCTTGTTGAGGATAGCCATAATAACAATAGGCAGTGGGTAAATATTTAAAAGCTCTTGCGGTTAATGACCAAACAGGTGTCCAGTCAATTTCTCTCTCTTGATCAAAGGGTTCAGGTACTTTTTGAAACCAACCCTGACAGTTCGCATTCCATTCTATTCTGCTGTCATATTGTTGTTGACTAAAATTCATACAATGATTAGGATGAATGGCGCGATCGCCCATTTTGTGATAACTATTTTTTATCCTAATTTCGTTCCCTTGAAATACACCCGAATAACGTTCTATCGCTTCACAAAAACCACTGGCTTTTGCCTGAATATCAGTTCTTCCTTTGCCTGAACTTCTCCCTCCCAAATTTTTACGCAGATTCTCTAAATCATCAAAAACGGTAACAAAATGATGTTTGGCAATGTAGGTATGATTGAACGGATTTAAGGGAATTTTAGTTAATTCTCGAACCACACCTGTTATGGGACTAATAAGATGTTGATATTTCCTAAGAGTTTCTTGCGGGGAACAAGTGCGATGGCCCCCATCGGTGGTAAAGGTTTTCGGACGATGACCTAATACTACTGGTAAAGGTCTTTGCATTAACTCATAGCTTATTTGTCCACAACTGGAACATTGGGGACGTTTAACAATAAAGTGTTCTTGATTTTGAAAGGTTAAAGTATCGTAGGTCATTAAAGTATGATTTAAACGGCTATTTTTTCCCTGAATAATCCATTTAAAAACTTCCGTTGCAACCATTCCTAAAGCAGTTTGTAGGCTAGAAAGTAGAAAACTTTGCGGGGAGATAGGAGGAAATAAATCTTGATTCTGTCGTTGAATAAAACTAGCCATTGGCCGATTATCTTGCAAACGATGAGCTAAACATTGCCAACAGGCGGTTTCTTGAGCATTAAAAAACGGCCCCATCCAGAAAATTGTACCGATAGGTTTTACTAATAGCCAAGGGGTTTGAGATTGTAGGGCTTGTTGATTAAATTCCTTTAAATTTGGGTTAAGATAATCGTCTATCAAAACGATGGTTAAATCGGGAGAGTCCGTTTCCTTAACTACTTGAATATTTAGCGACTTTAAATTATTAATTAACTGCTCTTTTCCTGCTAATTGTTCATTTCCTGAGCAATCAAAAGATTTTATTGCAATTTTTGTAGTCTTTAACCTGTCATTGGCAAGTTTTGGTTGAATATTCAGATGTTCACAAAAGATGATTAAATTTTCGGGTAAAATATTTTCATTTTCGACAAGATAACCTTCTCTTTCTAGTTGAAATAATGCCGCTTGAATTTTAAGACTAATATTTAAAACTTCTTGAAACAAGGTTGCACTATCTTGAGTCGTGGGCAGTAGTTGCCATTGGATGTTGTCAATAATTTCATCCGTAGTGCGATCGCCGTCCACCAGAGAGGCAACCAGATATAAAAATTGGTCTTGCAAACAAACCGATCCTCTTTCCGACAATAGCAACACTTGATCGGGTGCGATCGTTGAAACCGAATAACAGGATTTAAAACGCGGTCTAGAGAGCATAATTTTGATGATTTAGGAAAACTTCTAGTGTTTGAGTGCGATTTTAAGGTTAACGGTCTTATTTTAAGGTAAAAGTCGGAACAAAGATAGTCAGAAATCAGAACGAAGTCAGTCAATCTCAGGTTTGAAGTTAGATAGGCGAGGGCGCGTTGGTTGGGGAGGCGGTTTGGTTGGAGGGTTTGTTGGAGTCTCGGCGATTCGCTGGATGGAGGGGCTGTCTTGGGGTTAATGGTCTTATTCTCAGGTAAAAGTCAGAACAAAGGTAGTCAGAAGTCAGAAAGAAGTCAGGTGTTCTCAGGTTTGAAGTCAGGTAATGGTGAGGTTTGATAGATAGTGTCAGGTTCAAACAACTTGAGTCTGATGTTTATCAACTAATTACATAAACCTGTTCTATTACTCTAGGCAGAAGATAGCTAGAACAGCGTTAGTAAGGCGGATTCGGATTGAATCTTTTTTGTTCAATTTGTTTGATGTATTCAACCAATTAAAAGGAGATTACCATGACAACGTACAACGTGTATCTGAGTGGTCAGAAAAAACAGATCGATGCTGATCCAAATGACACACTAAGCAGTCTGAGACAAAAACTGGGTAATGATGCTAATGATTACGATTTTGTATATTACAACACTTTCACCAAGAAAAAAACAATTCTCAATGATCGGGGAGTAGAAAGTGACCAAACAATTAGCAGTGCCACATTCCCTGGCAACACCTTAATTATGACGGTCGTACAGGGACAAAAAACAGACCTCTTTGGCATGAAGACGGATTGGATGTATGACCGACATACGGGAGTTCAGATTACTTTAAACCAAAACGATGAAGTGGCTCGTCAACAAAATGTGGGTAAATTCGCTCCCATTATGCTAACAGACATACAGCCTTCTAATTCCTCGTCTAGCGCATTCTATCAGCGTGCCGTCATCTGTGAAAAGGACTCAATTATTCAATTCAATATTAGCTCTTGGGGGGCGGCGGGATTTGGTTATAGCATAACCAGTGACAAAGACACTATCTGTGATAGTCTGTATATAACTTATGGGGATCAACCTAATCATCAAGGTTTTGGAAGTCTTTGGCGTTATGAAGGATCAAATAATACTATTCAAATCGAAAGTACACAACTCCTCAATATTCCAACAGAAGATGTTATTCACTATCAAAAAGTCACTGTAAAAACTTGGCGTGTCACAAGTTACCAGCAAGACGGAAAGACTTTTACAAGTAATACTCAAGCCCCTCTTATTACAGCCCCTCTACGAACAAGAATGATGACACCCTTTGATGGAGGAACAAGATTTTTTTCTCTTGCAGCAACTATGGGGGGGTTTGATCCTGGTTCCCCAGGGGGAAATACTTATGTTCCGGGAAAAGATATTGAAACTGGCGCACCAGGACGAGGACCAGAATCTGGTCAGCAGTTTGGATCAATTTCGGATATTCAACAAGATGATCCTAATAATACAGTTCTTGGCGCAGTCGTTTTCTACTTCTTCGTTTTCAAAGATCACGAAGCGGCTAATCGAGTTATCAACGTTCTTAATGCACCCAATCCGAATGCAATTGGCTAGTTCAACACCCATCAACAATTAATTAAGGAGAATTAAAATGACACAAGCTCTGATTTTAGTAGAAAAAACAGATGGCGAAAAGAAAAATTTTTCTTTGAATCTTGATGCAACCCTTCAGGATATCCGCCAACAACTGACTCAAGAAGGTTTCATGTCTGAAGGAGATCAATTTCTCTTAAATAATGCACCCGTTGAGGCAAAAGATGAAAGCACGGTAACATTAAAACAATTAGTAGGTGACGATGGTTCTAAATCTTTGCAAATTGGTACAGTAGAAAGCGGTTTAGAGACATCAGATAAGTCAGTTGATCGCTACAATAGTCTAAACGTCAATCAAAAGTTAGCACTGTTCAACAACATCCAAATTTATCGAGGTCTAACCGCTTCATCTGAGAAAGGGTTTACTAAGACATTTAAACCATGTATCGTTGCATGGCACAATGACCAGTTGCCAAATTTTGTACGACCTTCCTTTGTCACTGAAGTTGTTGTTGACTACTCTTTTAGCGAAGTTACCCATAGTATGACAGTATCTAGTATTGATAAGGCTTCCGCCTCACTAGATACTCCCTACGGTGGGGGTCAAACAAGTTTTGGGTATGCCCAAAAAACATCCACTACTTCAAAAGAAGTGACAGAATATCTCACGGGTAAATTCTTAGTTAGTAAATTTGTACTTGATGTCGATTTAGCCAATATACAACTCCTTCAGGATTTTGAGCAACAAATACTCACCGCAGTCGAAGCGGACCAACCAATTGACCAATATGCAAATCTCATCAACATCTTGAATGAGCGTGGTTACTTTGTACCGAAACGTTTTACATTGGGCGGTGCAATCCTCAGCACAACAACCACACAAATATCTGAGTTTTCTCAAGCCGAGGATGAAAAAACAGAATTTTCAGTTGGCTTCAAACTAGCAATTGACGGCTTTGGTGGTGGAGGAGATTATTCTCATAGTGAGGGTAAAGAGACTTCTTCTTCTTCAACTTCAAAATACTCTAATCTCAGCCTTACCAAGATAGGTGGATCGGCAGACAGTAGTAACTATTATGATTGGGCAAAATCGCTTAATCCTGCTATTAATTGGGATGTCATTAGCTATGATGAACTTTACCCAACCATTGCACTGCTTTCTGACAAGCGTTTGCTTCGATACTGTTTGCAGTTAATGGAGACTTATAACACCTATGAAACAGTTGAAGATAAACAAACTGTGATTAGTATTGCGAAATATACTACACAGGTTGAAAGTATTTTGACTGCTAATGGTACTGGAATTGGTAGTTAATCGCCGATACAGTGCATTAGTGCGATCGCTTCTTTTCTAGGGTACGTTAATTTGACACTCCCACCGCTAATTGCTCAGAGCAATGTAGCGGGGGATTCTTGGTTCACGGACTCGCCATCACCTAGCAGGATTGCTCCAACGCTCGCCAGAGGGCAAATCTCCCCAAGCTTTCACACCGAGCGACTTGTACTGAGCTTCGACAAGCTCAGCTTCCGCGCAGTCGAAGTAAGCCGAGGTGTTAGATCCCGTATGCCCTACGGTACTTAATCCTTTTTTAAGGATGATTAAAGTCAGTGAAGGAGTCACCCCCTCCACTGCTCTCCAAAACCGTACTTGATAGTTTCCCATCATACGGCTCCTCAGTAAAACGGCTATTGTCATTAGCACGTCACCAGAATATCGTTTTCCCATTGATAATTCTCAGGGAGTTTGATGGATTTATGTGACAGTTTCCTGTCTAAACTACCATCATTTCTGGTCTTTTCATCATGGCAATGTCGATGGAGAAGTTGCCAGTTTTTATA
>NZ_JAYGHQ010000037.1:0-14034 GCF_034931425.1 Crocosphaera sp. XPORK-15E | reverse complement strand
AATTAAATTTTGAAGTAACCTTAAATAGTTATGGAGAAGGTAACACAAGAGAACTTATTGCTACCACCTCTCAAGGCATTTCTTTTAAAATAGAAAAGTCTCATTTTTTAGCAGATAAAGACCTCAAAGAGAAGGATTTTAAGGGAGAGACAGTTAAGTTAACACTCTCCTTAGAAACTCCTCAGAAAAAGGCAATGATAGCTAATATTAAACAAGCTGATGGCAGTTTATTACCTATTGGGGAATTCACCACCAATCAAAAAGCTTCAAAAGAAGCATTAAACAAAGTTGGATTATTTAAAGATGGGGCAACTTTTGAAGCTCAAATTACTTCAAGAGTGACAGCAGCGCGGATTAATATTGACTCTAATACTATAGAATATCCTGAATTTGGTCAATGGCAACAATCGGCTAATCAAGAAAAGAAAAAACTTGCTCCTTCTGTCAATTATTTGATTGAAGCGATAACAACTCAACCCCCCATACTTCATCAATTTGACCAAGATTGGCAATTACCTAATGGGAACATTGAAGTTGTGCCAACATTAGGCTTAACAGTCGATATGAAGCAAGTAGAAGCGACCAAAAACTTTCTTAATAACCAAGACATTCCTTATGTTTTATTGTCCCCTGATGATGCTAAAATTAAGTTAGAAACAGAGCGAGGTTATGGTGTCTTTTGGATGGTTGAATCTGATGTTCCTACCGCCACTCGGAACTTAATTGAACAAAGAACTAATGGTGTATATAATAATAATTTATCGGAGATTTCTTCGGTTAGTCCTTATCAGGTAAAATTAACATCAATTCCCCCTTTATCCGAGAAACAAAGACAAGAACGATTAGACAAAAATCAAGGGGCTTTTTCTCAGACAATTAGGTCAACAGAAGTCCCTCAACTACAACAAAAATCAAGGAGGGAAGAACAATCTAGTCAATTAAAGAAACCGAGTGATTCTTATAAATTAGTTCCTAAATCATCTAACACTGCTGTTGAAAAAAACCGAGTTAAAGACAGAGACATGGCCAGTGTTGCTACTCAATTTAATACTGTTAAAATAGATAAGAATTTAGATGATAACATTGATCATAATTTAAGTGATTCTCTATCATCAAATACAGAATCACCTAAACCAACTTACTTATCAATTAACAACATTTCTTCTGACCCTGAATTTGACATTAATCATCTCATGGAACAACAACAAAGAACTGAACTTGTGGCCCCTATTGCTTTAGAATACCTGAAACTACAAGACCCACAAACTTCTGATACTCGACATTTTAAAGGGCCACATTTAACCTTTGATTATGATGGTCATTATCTAACCATTAAAGACAATAAAGATGATAGTATTAAAATGAAAGCCCGTTTTACAGGAGTAGAGCCTGTTACAAAGAAAACCCAATGGTTATCAGCTTTACCTGAAAATAGCCCTGGTTTAACTCAAGCTGATGTAAATAAATGGACTTCAGATTCAGTTAAGGAGTATATAAAACAGGAAAAAATTAAGCAAGCTACAACAAAAGGATTAGCCATGAACAGGTAAGTTAAAGAGTATAGGGAATTTCAATAAAACTATGTTGTCTGATGTCAAAATCTTTAGTATTATGGGTGACTAATTTGAGGTTATAATGGAGAGCAATGGCTGCTTGAATGGCATCTGGCAATTTCCATTGTATAACCTTTTCATTTGGTTCCTTATTGAGCTTTTTCTTAATTTGCTCACGACGCAATTGAATAACAAAATCAGTAATGGTTTTATCAAGTTCAATTAGTTGAAAATAAGATAAAACTTGTTCGGCTTGATAAAAAGCCGTTTCCTGATCGAATCCGATTAAAACTTCAGCTTTAGTTATTACGGAAATACAACAGTTATCTTTATAAGTTTTAAGATAGGTAGTCGCTTGGGTAATACCATTGAAATGATCGATGAGAATACAAGAATCTAATAATCGTTTCATGACCATTCCTCTCGAATTTTTCTTTGATATTCTAAGCCATCTCCTTTTGTCCAAATGCCTTTAGTATTATCTAATAATTCATCAAAATCTGACGAAGCTTTAGGATTTTCTTCTTCGATAACTTCAATATTAATAGTAAGTCTTGTTCCTTCTTTAAATGGCAAATCAGAAAGAACAATCTGCTGAGATTTGTCAAGGGTTAGTTTGGTTTGATAAGAAGTCATGTTTGGTCATTGATTTTTTCCTACAAACAATTATCTCTTTTTTTTGACAACAAATCAAGAGAGACAACGGTGTTTTCTCTTGAATAACAACTTAATTAATCTTTTTTTTAGATTCCCGATTATCTTGTCGATAAACCCCCGTTTCCTGTAAATACCGTTCCCGATATCGCCACACAGCCATCTGCTTTGATTCTGAGCTAGTCCAAGCTTTTATCGGCTCTAAGGTTGGCAAATCTTTGACTTTTTCTAATAATGATTCATCTTGGGTTAAACTAACAACAACATCAGCTAAATACCGACAACAACCGTGAGAATTTTTGACCACTTGTTCCTCAGCAAAGCGAATCACTACCCAGTTCCTATCATTAAAAAAGCGGTTACGATTTCTATCTTTATCATCATCTAAACAATGATGAGGCTTTTTCGTTTTACCCTCGTAAGGTTCATCAATTTCAATATCAATCGATAATCCCGTATTCTCATCAACAAAAGCTATGTCTATACTATAACAAAGACGACTCCCAGGAATCGGGAACTCTCCCCCAAATTCAATCTGAGGAAAAACCGTCTTTAACACCTCTAAAAACATTGTTTCACTGACACCTTTAGGAGCATTACTATCACCCATAGGTTGCTCAACTTTACCCTTTAACAAATCCCTTAATTTCTGTTGTCTTTGCTCAACTTGTTTCTGTTGATGTTTGTTAGTATTTTTCAAGTAGCGATCGCGCACTTTCATCGCTCGTTGCCATTGCTTTAATTGTGCTTCATAGTTCGGTTGAAACCTTAGCTGATGCTGTTTGCGTCGTCTTTCCCACCAACGGGTAAATTGCCATAATCCCCACGTTACACCACCCCAGGAGGCTAAACCGGAAACAGTTGCACTCAAGGATAACCCCTGAACAACGATAACAAAACCTAAGATCAGTAAACCAATGCTTCCAATGATCTTGACAGTATCTTTATTAACCGGAAAATCCCAAATACTTTGGGGATATTGGGGTTTAAGATATCGGGGATAAATTAGCTGCTGCTGCTTTAGAAAAGATTGCAGTGGGGGTGGGTAAAATACTTGGGGGTAGATTATTTGAGATTTCTCTAAACTTTTAGTTGATTGAGTATTTTTATTATTCACAACATTAATAATGAAGTATTAAGCTTTGAGAAAAAAAAGATGGTTTTATTATCAATTTTTGTTTTTGTGTGTTTTTGGACAAACACAAACTTCATGAACTCAAAAGTTCTATTTTTTAAGCTTTGTTGAAATAATTCCTACATCAGCTAAGATAATTATAGGCAAGTTAAGAATAAAGGACTAAAAGCTTATTGTTCATCGTTTTTCACAGAAAAGAGTGATTGATATTCTCAATCAAAAAAAAGGAAGTATCAAACAAGCACAATTACCTGAAGGTTCACCAAGTTGGGATGAAATTAATCAGATGACTGGGAAAGAAGTTGAATCCAGTGCCAATGCGAATTTAAAAGGATTCAAAGCTATGCGTAAACTACTAAGTGATCGGAGATTTGACAAATGAAAACAGATTTATTTAATAAGTTTCTTACTTTTTTAAATCAATTGCAACAGCAAAAAATTAATTATCAAATTTCTCATCATCAAGATGAAGCAATTATGATAACAGTTTCTATAGTGGGGGAACGTTGGGAAATTGAATTTTTAGAGAATGGCGATATTGAAGTTGAAAAATTTATTAGTAATGGAGAAATTAGAGGGGAAGAAGCATTAAAGGAACTTTTTGAAAGGGAAACAGCAGATGATTCCTTGATTGAGAAAGTATCTGTTTTAACTTAGTTGCATTGTTGCGTAGTTGACGAAGAAAACCCAACAAAAAAAAGTGATCGCACGGAAGTCAGTTTGATGGGTATATTTTGTTGAGTGGTAGATGTTGGGTTTCATGTTTGAAATGATCGCCTTCTACCACATCAATTCAATTGTAAATTGGGTTGACCATCGCAAACCCAAAGAAAGCGTAACAGATGGGGTTGTTGGATTTCGTTTGTTAATTGCATCAGTAATTTTGTTTCATAATAGGGGTTCGCAAGGGACCAACCTACGAAGGCGATGTGATCGCTATTAAATGACAGCAGGAAGCTTTAGAGGGACTAGGATTTGGTGTAAAACACTTGGCTTGGCGTTTAAATAGATTTCACGGCAATTACTTTCATTATACCCAACAACAACTGCCCCAATCATTTTTCCGACTTCTGGATACATTTCGGGTTTCATTTCTCCTTCGTCTAAGAAATCGGGAATTTTAATTAATCCTTTAACGAGAGGTTCATTAAGGTTGACAAAAACGCCATAAGGTGTCTGAAATTCGACTTCACCTTGCACAAATTGACCGATTTTGTATTTTGATTTGATATGTTCCCAGTTAGTTGTATTCATATTATTTACTTTGGTTTAAGAACTCGTGGAAATTGATTCAGGATGGAAAATAAATTTTGAGGAATCACTACCTCAATCCGTTCACGATTATCTTTTTCATCATAACGATATTCATACGGTTTAAAGTATTGATCATAGCTGCCTTGGTCTATGATAACTTCAAGAATTCCCTCTCCATAACTCTGATTAAATTCTTCAGCAATACTTCGGTCATTGGGACCAGCAAAATAGCAATTTCCATCAAAATAAGGAGGAGCATAGGGAAAATCATCGGTTTGAAACCCTTCTTTGATCAGTTTTTGACTTTTGCCTTGTTGGGGAGCTTTATAAATGGTGACGGTTTTGGCGGATTTTAGGGGTTCTACTCTCATACATTGACATCTTGCCTTAACCGACCATTACCTCAATCGTAGATTAAGTTGACAGAAAAAACACCAAAAATTTGTCTAACAGTTAAATGCGGTTTAATTAGCGATCGCCCTTTAAATAAATTTGTGTAGGGTGTGTTAGTCACAGCGTAACGCGCCGAATAGTGTAAAAACGATCGCAGGTAAAATCGGATTAAGCAAAATCATAGTTAGCGTACCCCACCATAATGTGATGGAATGGGTGGTGCGTTCTCACATCAAGGAAATTTTGAAGGTTCAAATGGTTTCACCGAACGCACCCTACAGGCTACTACAAGATCAGCGATCGCACTTAAATATAAAGTCATGTCGGAGTTGCAATGGTTTGGCGATCGCCTAGGGTTCTTCATGATGCGTCCCAGCCCTGGAAACAGATTGTCTATCACCTGGTTCACATCCTGCATTGCAAGGTACTGTTATATTTTTCGATACCTGACCTGCATTACCAAGGACTGGATAAAATGATCCTCGACCTACCCAATTCCTTTGACAGACCTCTGTACGAGTTCCTTGATATTTCCCCCAACCTTTATAAAAGGAGAATTGATACCAGCAAGGATCGGGTCTAAAACACCAAACGTAGCAGTCTTCTATATAAGTGGCGACTATAGTTGTACCCACAGTACATCCATTTGCGTAGTACGCAGTAATCGCACCTCCAACTACAACTATCCCGCTACCTATTATTGTAATTGTAATTGGTTCTATTAATCCTGTGGGATCAACCCCATTCGGAACAAAATACGCCTGATACAAATTTATACCGCCATTGTACCCGATCGGATCTCTTGAAATAAACCGACCCTGATCAGCATCCAAATACCTTGCACGATAATAATATAACCCCGTTTCCTCATCAAATCGCCGTCCCGTAAACAAATAAGGATTATCAATCAAACTATTCGCTGCACCCCAAGGATGAGGAGGAACAATATTCCCATTAGCATCGAATACCGTCACCTCACCATAGGGATCATA
Source organism: Crocosphaera sp. XPORK-15E (assembly GCF_034931425.1). NCBI lineage: Bacteria > Bacillati > Cyanobacteriota > Cyanophyceae > Chroococcales > Aphanothecaceae > Crocosphaera > Crocosphaera sp. XPORK-15E. The sequence continues at coordinate 8,053 of NZ_JAYGHQ010000037.1, read as the reverse complement.
GAGGTAACTCTCCGCAATATCCCCATTTTCATCCGTTACCGCATAAACAGAGTACAGCGCATCTTGATGGTAATGGTAACGTTGATCCCCAGAACCGATCGCCGAATCATCCCCATCCAAATTACGATCCATGATCACCACTTCATCAATATAATTACCATAGACAAATTGCTGAGTCAGGACATTACTACCATCTCGTTCCTCTACTACCCGATTTCCATCATAATAGAAGTCCGTAACCCCATCATTTGCGCCAGAATTGCTCACTTCCTTACGAATACGTCGTCCCATCGCATCATAGAGGTATTCAGCTACCACTCCATCCCCTTTACGAGTCGCTATTCGCAGACGGTTACGGGAATCATATTGATAGGTGTAGTCAGCATCTTCCACTAAATTACCATTATCGTCATAGCGTAAGGTTGCGCCATTTTGCGTCGTTAACTCATTAAAGGATGAATGTTCCCGATCATCAACTATAGGATTGCCATTTTCATCAAAAATCGTGCTAGTATCCCAATTACCCACACCATCAAGATTCCAGTCTTGTCCTTGGGATACCTCTGTTGACGGGGTAATAATAGCGTCTCCCTGTGCATTTAATTCCCCTCGTTCAAAATTAATTAAACGATAGACAGAATCATACTCATAAAGATCACTATTAGCTAAATCATGGAGTAAACGCTTGAAGGTGCGGTTATTCATCCGATCATACCCATATTCAAAGCCAACAATTAAGGTATCATCAGCTTCTAAGTTGCGTAAAGTGACAGTACGACGTAACCCGTCATAACCAATATCCGTATCTCCTGCATCGTTAAGATAAGTCATGCGAGTACCATTAGTAGGAGAACGACGTTCTAACACTCGTCCTGCACCCATATAATCGTATTCGACTAGATTTAGACTTTCTCCATCATCTTTGATGGTTTTAATCCGATCTAACCCATCATAAGTATAGAGTAACTTCCGTCCATTGGGATAAGTCACAGAGACACGGGTATCTGACTCATAACCCGAAGATGTCGCTTGTAGGGGTAAATTACCGATTTGTTGCGTTTCTTCAATCACCCGACTGAGACTATCATAGGCAAAGGTAACAACAGAATCATCACTGGTATCAGTGGGATCATTATTATCCGTTGCACGGGTTAAGCGAGATAAACCATCATATTCGTAGTTATTGCTATTCGTACCCACTATTGCAGGGAAGGTACTGCTAGGATTAGACGGATCACTGACAGGGTTAGGTGCGAAAATAGGATCGCCAATAAAGCTGTCCGTTTGTCCAAAGCGGAAGATTCTGGTCGCAATGCCTCGATTTATGGCATCATATTTCGTAAATGTCTCAGAATCGTTTTCATCTTCGAGAATCACCACATTACTATCAAGATCATAACCATAAACAATCGTTGTCGGTGGGGTATCATCCACTTGATCCGCTAAACTGGGGAACAATGAGGCAATATCTGCTAACCCTGTATCAATATCCGTTAACTGATTATTAATTAATGCAGTCGCAATCACCAGAGGATTATTAATCGTTGTCACTGTTGGGGTAATAATCTCACGAGATCCTAAGATATTCGCTTTCGTAAAGGTAGAATCAACCGTTAACCCTTTAGTTTCAGCAACTTTACGGTTTTGGTTATCGTAGAGATAGATAGTCACATTACCCTGATCATCTACCAACGCAGACAATAAGGAATTATCATCATAAACGTATCCAGTACGAATAATACCATCTCCACCGCCTTGAGAACTGTCTGGTGTGGGTGTAGTTGTCTTAATCCCTTCAATCGTTGCACCAATATTAACCCCATCTCCGTCACCCGAAGCAGTTAAGATTTGTTCTTCTCGTAGCTTACGACTGATACCATCATAGAAATATTGGGTGACATTACCAAAATCATTGATATTATTAACCGTTAACGCACCATTGGCAAATTCACGACGATTAATGCTATTTCCTGTTACTGTTCCCTGTGCATCCGCCATTGCTACTAGATTACTACGAGAATCATAACGATAGAACATCGCTTGTCCAATATTATCCACACTTTGCTGTAAGCGGTTGAGACTGTCATAGAAATAGGTGGTTAAGAAGACTTCATCATCTATTCCTGCAATTTGCGATACATCCGTCTCTTTGGTTTCAATGAGGTTATTATTGTCATCGTAGGCAAATTCTACGGTATTTCCTTCTGGATCTAAGGTAAATATAGTTCTATCTGCCCCATCATAACCCGTTTCGTAGGTATCCTCATCATCTTGGATCATAAAGGTTTGACGAGACTTGCGATCGTATTCATAACGCATCGTCACCTTATCATCATTGGGGGTTAAGCTACCATCGCTTAATTCAGGGGTGCGAACGGTATTAACACCATCAGAAACAAAGAGAGTATAATCTTGTTGGAAGAGACGGTTTAATTCATCGTATTGATAGGTTGTTTCGCTCAATAAGACATTATTTGTGCCATTATTATTAGTAGGACTAGCACCTCCAATTGTTCCAAACGTGCGGACTCGGACTACATTACTCACAGGATCATAATTGTATTGGGTTTCATTTCCTACTGCATCAATAACCGCAATACGGCGATCATATCCATCATAAGTGTAGGTAGTAACGTCTCCATTGCCAGCAATACTGCTATTATTTCCTGTAGATTGGTCTGTATCCTCTGCATCTACCACTTCGACTAGGTTACGATTGCCATCATAGTTATAAGTCATCGTTGAAGCTAACCCACCCCGTACATCATAAGATCCCGAAGGTGCGCTTAAGGTTTCAGAAGTTGCGTTTAATGCGCCATAAGTCGTCTGGAAGAATAAGTCTCGTTCATCATAAAGGGAAGTTGTGGCATTTCCTTCAGGAGATAGGGTTAAGGTTAGATTTTCGTTAGCATCATATCGATAACGAGTCACCAAAGACGCATTAAGATCCACTTCTGCACTCATTTGAACCACATTATCTAAAATGTCATAGGTGTAGAAAGTATCGACAAAACCACCCGTATTAGACGTATCCCCTCGATCTTCTACCCGACGCTGAATGACATTATCATTAGCATCATAGAAGGTATCTTCAATATAACTAAAGGCCGTTAAATCTAAAGGTTCATCACTATTTCCACCACCAGAAACGGGAACATCCGCAGCACGAATCGTTCTTACAACTTGATTGAGTTCATTAACCACAAATTCGGTGCGTATTCCCCGACCATCAGTAATACTGGTAATATTCCCCACATTATCATATTCATACTCGGTAGAGATTTGAGTGGGAGTTGCACCATTATTATTGTTAGCATTGGCAAAGTGGGAATCATCCTCAATGGTTTGTCTGAGATAGCCTCCCGTCGTACCATCTAATGTACGTCCGTCAGCAGGAGGTGCAGTAATATTTCCATCCCCATCTGGGTCATTTTCCGCATAATATTCATAAGTATGGACATTTCCTTCAGGATCTACCAGTGAAGTCATTTGTCCAAATTGATTATAACGATATAAGGTAACAACATCTTGCAGTTGATCTCCTTCAATAACTGCTTGATTAGATCCTGCTAATAAAACAGGGGAAGGTGCTTCAATTCGGATTAAATTCCCTGCAATAGAGGTCGTAATGCTTCCATCTTGGTTTAAATCTCCTAATCCTAATTGTATTCCGGCTGCGGTTAGTTGTGCTTGAACATCCCCTTCCGTTGTGCCTAATTCTGCTGCCAACAAGGGTAAAATGATACTAGCATCCGCTTCTTGGTAATCGTAGAAATAACGGGTACTGTAGCGTTCTTGTTGAGTACGTCCATCAGGTTCAGCAATAGGGGGTGTAAAGTTGGGATCTAACCCTCTGGGATCGACTCTGAGGGAGAATAACTGATAAATAGGTTCATAGATATTTAATGTTTGAATTTGCGTCTGATCTCCCCCTCTGTCTGCGTCTGGTGTCGTCACCGAAGATAAAATATTCCCATTTGCAAATCGTGAAGGATTACTCTCATCATAAGTATATTGTGTTGTATTGCCTTCAGAAGCGGTTTTACTGATTAAACGTCCATCTGCATTGTATTCAAACGTTGTTTCAAAGAATTCAGGTTCACCATTGCGTAATCCTTTCGTAAACTCCTTAATCGAGAGTGCATACCCTAATTGATTGTAATCATACTCGGTAATATTGCCATTACGATCCGTTTCCGTTGTTCGTATTACCGCTTCATTAGGATCGCTAGAACTACCACTTACCGTTAATAACTCATAATCTAGCGTATAACTTCCCCCCGCCTCAACTCCCGATGTATTTGTTCCCCTATAGGTTTGACCAATAACTTTATCAAACTCGACTGTTCCCAATTGAGTACCATATTCAATAGTTAATACAGCATCTCCCCCATTGGCCACTTCATTAGGACGAGTTACGGTTAATAAATTATGATTGAGGCGATCGTCACTAAATCCAGAACTATAACTATAACGGGTGGTTTTACCATTAACAAAGTCATTTCCGTTAGGTGTCCCTGTTACAGTGGGAGACGTTACTTCAATTAAATTCCCATTGCTATCATAGGTAAAGTCAACCGTTCTGCCATCAAAATCGGTAATATTATCTAATTTTCCATTATTTAAGCCACCACTGATGTAATTATAGTCAATACTTCGTCCCAACGTATCGACAAAACGGATCATCTGATCATCTACATTGTATTGTAGGGTGACAAAATTATCATTGCGATCGCTAATTTCAATTAACTTTCCTTCTTCATCGAATTGATGAACAATTCCATTAGGGGTTCTTAAATCAAACGTTCCATCATTATTTTCCGTCAAAACTTTAAAGATTTCAGTAGGAGATTCATAACCATCTCCCATGTCATTCAAATAGAAACGATCTTGACGATCTAACCCATCGTCATAAATAATACTGCCATCAATTTGAAACTCTAGTTTCTGAAAATATTCATGTTTCCAGTTATTCCCTACAAGACTTTCACTATCGTCAATTTGAGAACTATAATGGCGAGTGAAAGAATAATTTAATTGAGATCCTGCACTAGAACGACCCGGAATATATAGATCCGTCTCCCGTTGCATCAATTCTCCGCGATCAGCATAGACATTGCCACTTTGTCCCCCTAAACTTGCTAATAAATGGTTAGATGATTTTGTTTCAGAATTATTACCTTGAGAAGCACTCCCTGTACCATCTTGGGTTGATTGAGTGTCAGTCTTATCACCACAACAACTTACACAATCACAACCTGCTGGATGTCCCCCTATACCTCCCCCTTTGCTCTGTGGAGAACGAGAAAGCTCTTGTGACTCAAAGACAAAGTTATTCATTCGACCATCTTTGAACACTCTCACCATTCCTTGATTTCCGATAATCGCACCGTTGATTATCGCACCATCGGCTGTTCCTTGGAAAAATAGACAATTTTGAGCCTCATTATACTTCCATCTCGTCCCTACCCCCGCTGCTGTGTCAATCGTAGCGTTAATATCTCCTAACACCGAATCACTCGATTGCCAATAAAACACAGGGTTATTCAAATCTTGGTCAAAAATCAGGGTGGCACTCGAACCTGCGATCGCTGGATTTCTTCCCTCAAAAATCGGTGCTTCATTGGGAATCATTGCAGGAGTGCTAGTAATACTAAAATTATTAGGATTTAATAGCTCATCAATTACTTCTTGCGGAAAGGTTGTTTCCCAATTCTCTAACCATTCCTCCTCTATCGCCAATTCTGATGCAATAATAGGTTCACTAAAAGCTGCGATCGCTTCTGGTGATAATTCAGGGGAGTCCAAAGAACTAATCCCTGCTGACAACATTCCATTTGATAATTTTATTGAGGTAGAAAAAGGATCTAAATTGGCTGCAATACTAATACCATTTTCCCCAATTCCATTATTAATCTGCTGATCATATAAGGTTTCTACAACACCATCCATTGTTTTTCCTCTTAAATTTTTAACTTAAATCAACTTAAAATGGTTTAGCAAATTTGACACCAAGAACTCTCAACCCATGCGCCTTCTCATGGAATTATCGGTCTTATTTCAGGAAATTCTCAGTTTTAAACAACTTCCTTCAAGTCTAGTTTCATCTTTTTGGGGCGAATCACTTTTGATAAAAAACTTTATAAAAATCAAAGTTAGTTTACAATTAGTAACCTAACTTAAATTTTAGAGTCAAATATACATTATAATCGCATTTTTTGGAAGAAATCCTAAAATTATTGCCAGATTACATTAAATATAACGCTAATATCAAACTGTTCTCAGTCTTTAACCCAACAGTTCAGTCATAGCCACCATTGACAAAAAACCACTATGAATCATAAATCATTAGCAATGATGACGGCTTCTCTATTAATAGGAAGTTTTACTTATACAACCCCGTCATTTGGCTTTAATTTTAGCCTAGATCCTAGTTCTTCCTCCATTGATGGAGTTATTACTCCTGATGATATTCTCGAACCAGGATTAAACATTGTTGTTTCAGGGACGGATCTAGGTTTACAAGATGACTTTTTTGGGGGAGTTTTTGATAGTTTAAACGCCCTTTCTTATGGAGGAGATCCAATTACTCGTTCTTTAGCTTTTACCGTTGATAAAACCTCCACAGGATTACCAGAAACGGCGGTTAATAAACAAGCACTTATTGGACAACAAAGCAGTAGTATTTTTAGAGGCGATCCTTCATTTAGTGGGACAAATAAATTACTAGGTGATGCGCCATCATTAGGATTAACACCTGGTTTATTTGGGGATGGATTGAATAGTTTATCTTCTAATTTTGGGGGAGGAAATATTTATTTCTCCATTGATTTTTTCTCAGCTACTAATGGATTTGGAACCAATGGCTTATCGAGTGATATTTTAATCAGTAGTGGAAATGGTACATTTAATATCTTTGCTGATAATTCAGCAATGGGATTAACTGCTGATGATGATATTGATGCTTTGATGCTTTTAGATCGAGGGACAAAAGGCATTTTAGATCCTGGTATTGACCAAGCTGTTTTTTCCTTGAGTAGTTTTTCTCCCAATACGTTAACATTTACGGGAAATCCTTATGAGTTTGGAGTCCCAGGTTCTCTCTCCCCTGCGGACTTACTCTTTACTGATTTTATGGGCAGTTTTTCTGGTTTTGTTTCTGCATCGGCTCAGGGTCTAATTGAGGGAGATGATAGTGTCACAGGGATCACACCTGTGCCTGAACCCTCTCTATTTTTGGGCTTATTAACACTTGGATCTTGGGGTCTTGCTAACTTAGGTCTGCAAAAAAGAAAAGAATAAAATTAATTGCTCAAGGTGTACCCTTCCTCTGCCCAGGCGGTTTCACCCAAACAACACAAAAACCATTAATACGTTCTTGTGTTCCATAACTTAATTTTACCCCCAATTTCTGCACATCTTGTTCACAATTCGCAAAATAGCCCTTATTCCATTCCATAATTTGTCGGGCATATTTCCCCTCACCACTCATAGCCCAATTTAGGGACTCAGCTTGGGTTTGGGTTAACTTTTTGTTACTATAACCCCCTTCTAACCAAGGGGGTACAGTAATACCCATAAACGCCCCGAAACAGAAGGTTCCCAGAAGTATGGCCCCCGCAGGAACCAACGATTTAAACGAACTCTTAGCACGTTTTTCAGTTAAGGTAATTAATTCCCCAACAGCGCGGGAAATATCTTTTTTGTAATCAGAGATCGCCTTCTTATGCTCTTGTTCCTGAAGTTTACCAATGTCTTGTCGCCACTCCTTAAACTGTTCTTGTAAAGCAGCAGGAGCGGATTCTAAGAGGAATTCCAGGTTTCCTAATGCTCCTAAGATGACAAACATAGGATCGTCAGGATTTACCCCTAATTTAAACACCAATGTCATGACTTTGGCAACAAATTCATCATCTTTATTTTCTAGAAGTTCTCCTAATAAAGTGGTCACTTCTCCCTGATAGTTATTAGGAGTTTCTTCAGGATTATTTTTCTCAGAATCTATCATGGATTTCTAAAATAGACTAACTAACTCATCATCAACACGATTAAA
>NZ_JAYGHQ010000036.1:0-15696 GCF_034931425.1 Crocosphaera sp. XPORK-15E | reverse complement strand
AAGAAAAAAAGAAAAGCATTTAAAAAGAAATTGAAAGAGTATATAAGAATTATGACAAAGACTCCAGAAAAGCTACAATTATGGTTTTGGGATGAGAGCGGCTTTAGTTTAAGGGTCACAAGAAGAAAAAACTGGGGTAAAAAAGGGACAAGAAAAAAAGTAAGGGGAGATAGAAAAAGAGGTCGAATAAATGTGATGGGATGGTTAAGATATTCAGACAAAAAAAGATGGGTAGAATTCATTGAAAAAGGGGATTCCGAGAATTTTTATCAAGTCATGAAAGGATTTTACAAAGAGTTAGTAAATGAATGGGTTGAGAAAGGAAACAAAGCTGAAAATTTTAAGGATAAAGGAGAGAAAATCGTAATAATTTTGGATAATGCAAGCTTCCATAAAAAAGAAGAAATTTTAAAAAGAATAGAAGCAGAAATGCCAAACATACATTTAGAGTTTCTTCCTGAATATAGTCCAGATTACAACTTAATTGAATTAGTTTGGCATTCGTCAAAAGAGTATATTGCTAACCGTCTTTTTAAATCAATTGAAGAGTTAGAGTTTCTATTACATCGACTCTTAAATGAAGGAGAACTCGTTATTAAATGGAATCGCAAACTTAAAAATAAAGGAAATTCTGTTAACGTCGTTTAAATGCTTAACAGCTTATTTAATACCATAAAAAATACCCCTTAGTCAAGATAAAGCAAAGATTCTAAGAGAATTTAAGCTTTAATGTTTCCTTTAACAATAACCTTTTTTATTATTAAATTATCATAACTACTCTAGAAGAGCCAACAAAATTTACAGGTGGTAATCTTCTATATTAACTAAACGCCAACCCGAATATTCTGAAAGTTCTAAAACCTTGTGATGATAATCAAACAAACTTTCTCGATGTCCTACACTAATAAATGTCTTACCTGTTTGTTGTAATTGGGTGTATAAATTAGCCTCATTTTGTAAATCTAAAGCACTGGTTGCTTCATCTAAAATAACAAAATTAGGATTATTAACCAATAGTCGAGCAAAAGCAAGGCGCTGTTGTTCTCCCAAAGATAAAATATTTTCCCAAGGTACTTCGGCATCAAAACTTTCTATTTTTGTGACAATATTTTGAAGGTTAACTTCTTCTAAAATTTCCGTTAATTCTAATTCACTTAGATAACGATCAGTTTTGGGGTAAAGTAATTGTTCTCGTAGCGTTCCTAGAATAATATAAGGACGTTGGGGTAAAAATAACATATCTTCTAAAGAAGGTCTTAGTAAATCTCCTGTCCCTGCATTCCATAAACCAGCAATAGCTCTTAAAAGAGAACTTTTCCCTCTTCCACTTGGACCCACAATTAATAAACCTTCTCCCTGTTCAACGGAAACGGATAAATCTTCTACAATGACTTTTTGGTAATCTGGAGTTTGTAACGTCACATTCTCGAAAGCAATATGATCTTTTTCTATAACCTTAATGGTACTGACATTTTGAGGTTGCTTTGCAACTGTGTCTAAAGCATGGGATAAACTATCAAAACGCTCAATATAGCTGATAAATCTCCCTGAGTCTCCTATTTCATCTACTAAGGCCGCTAAAGCATTAGCAAAGGAATGACAGGCATAGCTGACTTGACTAACTTGCCCAAAATCAATATCTCCTTTAATGTATATAGGGGCAACGATTAAAAAAGGAAATATTTGAATGGCTGCTTGATATCCTCGCTTAAAAAGTTCTTGGTTTTTCTCCCAATCAATTTTACTAAAGGTTCTGTCAATAACTTCCTTAAATCTTCGCTGGATAATATTTAATTCTTCGTTCTCGCCTCGGAAAAAAGCAATGGATTCTGCATGAGTGCGAACATGGGTTAAGGCATAATTATAGTCTGCTTCAACTTCTAATTTTTGTTGATTGATTTTATTTAAGCGATCGCTTAAATAAACTGCAATGGTATTACCAAGAATTGTGGAAATAATGAGTATAATAGCAATAGTTTGAGAGATTGACCAAAGAATAATCATAAATACCACCATCTCCATTATTTTTTCTAAGCAAGTTGCCCCAAAATTTACCGTTGATCTGGCGATGGGTTCAATTTCTTTCGCTAACCGTTGATCTGGGTTTTCAATGTCGGATTGAAAATTAATTTTATAATAAGCTCGATTTCTAAAATATTGTTGTAAAATACTTTTATTAATCCATTGATACCAATCTAGGGCGATTAATTTTCTGAAAAACCTAGAAAATCCTGTTAACAATATTACTCCTGAAAGGGTAAAACAATACAAAATCAACATATTAGTAAATGCGGGCAAGTCTTTTTCTTCAATCACGTCAATTAGATCCCTGAAAATGAAACTATTTAAGGCATTTAAAGCGACGAGTCCCACTAAAAAGAGCAACAATATAATTAACATTCCCCAAGAACGAATCGTTTCGGAAAAAGATCTATTTTCTGATTCTTTTGGATACCAATAAAGTTGAAGAAAGGACAACATTTTAGGGAGAAACTGATTGCCAAACAAAGTTTTATCTTCCGTGTCCATACTATTCATTAAATTTTCCCAAACTTGCATAACACATTTTTTCACTAATTTGTCGATTTTTTATATTTAATTAGGAATATCAAGTTGTCTTGATTTCTACCACAGAACACTGCAATATAGTGTCAATATTTGGAGATGAGAAGAAAGTTATGAGCAACATTTGTTTCTATTTTTAGATTATATTAGAGAAGGGATGTATGTAATACAATAGTCTACAAATGAATGATTTAGGATGTTTCTTAAGACTTATTTTACAAATAGTCTACTCAAACTCTTTTATTTTATATATTATTATTGAAAAATTTTAATAAATTACTAAGTTTAGAACTAACTTTTTAAGTAATTTTTTATAAAAAATTGATTCAACTCATCACTTAATTACGGGAGCGTGTCTATGAATGCAAATGCATGATTTTGGCAACGGAAAGATAGCCCCAAAAATAAAGGGATTTACAGGATGAGTATAAGTAGTAACACAAAATTAATCACCTATCACAGAGGGCTGAAAGCCTTGCTACGCAAGGATCGCTATGTGTAATTAATTTTGCCTAGGTACTTATATACTTGATCCCACAAGTGACACGCTCCCCTTAATTACTTCTTCTCACTGTAAATATTGTGATGTTTAGCATCCCATTCTTTGTAATAGTCGTCTACGGAAATGGGTGGATATTTACAAGGATTATCTTCAGTAATACAGGTTTCAACGCAGCGAATTATAGCATCATCATTAGGAGTTACTTTAAAGGCGATTGAGTACCGTGATCGCGCTTTATAAAAATCTTCTTCGGGAATAGAAACTTGGTGAAATGTAGAATAAAGCTTATCATTTGTCCATCGTTGAATCAAGTCTTCCATAATAATAACAACTGTTCCTGGAATGGGATCAACATCAATCCATTCTCCCTCATGGGGACAAATTTTCAACCCCTTCCCATCATCTTGAAAGATCAAGCCAAAAGTCCCCGAACCGTAGTGAGGTTTCGCACGGGTTTGATTTCGTTTTATCGGTTCAGTTAAGGGTAAATAATGGGCTAAAAATGAGTAACAGTTTCCATCAGAAAGAACATCTATAAAAGTCGTTTCTGGTACTTTCAAAGCCATGGCTTGGGCTTGAAATAAATGTTTTGACAGGGACTGACATTCTTGAAATAGTTGAATAGAAGTGTCCCGAAACTGTGGAAGACTAGTCGGCCATTGATTTATCCAATTATTTTTATTAACTTCTGGTCCGTAGTGAAACACTTCTCGAAAGTCTTTTCCTTCTTCATCTTTCGCTTTTTCATAGCCTGGTTTCATGGGCTTCATGGCAATCTTTTCTTTGTCTTCTAGGGGCAGGTCAAAAAAAGTTCTTGATTGAGCAAAAGCCTGAGCCACTAAATCTGGTGAAAAGCCATAATTTTTAAGATACAATGCCCCAACGTCAGCTAAAGAATCATAGAACTGTTGCGCTACGAACTCCTGTTCTTGAAGATTACCATCTAGAAATGGCTGGAAATCAATGATAGGAATAGTTTTATTCACTGAAAATCAATTCTCGTCATTTGTCTTAACATTGAACATAATAAACCAAAAAGTTATAATTACAAAATTAATTTTTGTAACAAGGTTCATCTTTGCTCTTATTTGACAGCGATGCTGTCTTAAGCTATTTTTGGGAGATCACAAAGTCACGAAAGCATAAGGCTAAATGATTGACGCGATCAACTTCCATGTCACTTAGTTTATCCGATTTTGAAAGACTTTTTCGGCGGTTGCGGTTCCGCGAGTGCGGCTGCACCACGAAGTACAGCTTGAGCGAGAGCGATCTTCTACCCCTCTGAACGTTTACAAAAATATTCAAGGCAGATAGGGAAAAAACTCGATGAGAAGTATCAACCCTATGGTATGATAAACGATGTTCAAGAACTAGGTAAAATCTTCAAAGTTTTCTAGTTATACTTTAAGATTTTGTTAAAGTCCGGTAAAAAAGTCACAACCCAATTTGTATTAAGGAAAGTTAATCATGGATGAAGCCACTAGCCCATTAAAAGATATGGGACTTTCCCCCGAAGATCTATCAAAGAAAGCTAACGAAATGGGGGTAAGTTTAGACAAAATAACCGAAAAATTAGCCGCTCTGGGCTTACCAGGGATTATTTTAATTATTACCGCTTCGGCAAGTATGGGGGCTACTCCCGTGATAGCAGCTTTAACAGCTTTAGGGGGACCATTGGGAGTGTTGGGCGGTTTAGGGTTCTTAGGACTCATGACAGTGGCCGGAGATTTAGTCACTGCCTTTGGCATTGAAACCGTTTTATCTGCTGTTTATACAGAGCGTCGCAAAAAAGAAAGTTTTCCTACACTGCTCAAAGAAATCGAAACTTTGCCCTTAAGTGAAGCTTTAAAGCTTAAACTGAAAAAAGTTATCAGTAAATCTGAGCCAGATAGTTCTCCTAAAGTCATTGAAATCATCGAAGAGTAATCTGTCTTATCACCCTGAAGCCTGGGGAGAAATTATCTTAAATACCAACAAACTAAATAGAAGAACTCAATGGACGAAATTACGCAAAAAGTAACGGTTTCGAGTCTTTTGCCAGAGGAAGTATCTAAGCAATTAAAAGCTTTAGGGATTTCTCCTGAAGATCTTTCTGAGCAATTTGTTGCTCTGGACTTATCCTTAGATGAAGTAGCCAAAAAGATTGCCTCTGTAGGTATTCCCAGCCTGATTCTGGTGGCTATTTTAACGAATTTTGCGGGTCCCCCTATTGTCACTACCTTAGCTACCTCATTAACGGGAACTATTGGGGTTATTGGGGACACCATAACAGGCTACACCATTGAGATTATTTTAGTGAATTTTTATCTAGAACGTCTCAAAGCTGAAACCCTAGAAGATCTTTCCCAAGAAATCGAAATTTTACCCTTAACTGATGCTTTAAAAGGTAAGCTTAAAGACCGACTCAGTAAAGAAAAAATCCCCAAAATTATCAGAACAATTACTATCGTTGAAGATTAACATGAATTGAATGACTTAATACAACTTCAAAAATCAGGATTAGAAACCCGATGATTGAGCAAGACAAAGAAAATGTCCTCAGATTTGATGGGGTAGATGATTATCTTGAATTATCTCAAGGGTTGTCTGCTTTTGAAACAGGAATTACTGTTGAGTTTTTAGCAAAAGGGAGAAGTGGTTTAACCCAACAAACAACCATTTTAGATGGGTATAACGCTCAAAATAATAGGATTTTAAACATCCATTTACCCTATTATAAAAAAGGAATAGGAGGTTGTGTCTCTTGGGAAATAGGGAATGAGAATGGGGTAGATCGAATTGAAAAAAAAGTAGAAATTCGAGAGTATAAAATCTGGACTTATTGGACTTTTGTCAAAGATTTTTTTAGGGGTACAATGTCTATTTACCATAATGGAAAACTCTGGCATCAAGAGGATGAAAAATATCAACCCATTACAGATATTCAAAAATTAGTCATTGCTTCTTCTGTTAACAGTTCTCAGTTTTGGAAAGGTTATCTTTCAGAATTTCGGATTTGGGATCGACCTTGTAGTCAAGAAGAAATCAAAGAAGATCGTAATGAACGTTTAGTCGGCAATGAGTTAGGATTATGTGTTTATTTACCCCTTAATGGGGATACGGATGATCATAGCGGTAATGGTAATCACGCTACTATTTATGGAGTTAGTTGGATGGAAAGAAAAATTCCTCTTAAAGTTGAACAATTACCTGATCTAGAAACTGAAAAAAACAGTGAGTCTATCGAATCAGGTCAAGAATTATTTGATCTCGAAACTGAAGAAATTACTCCACCAGTTGAACCAATATCTGCGGTAAAAACTGAAGAAGTTACTCCATTAGTTGAACCAATATCTGAGATAAAAACTGAACAAGACGGTGAGTCAATGAAGTTGATTAAACCGTCATCTGAGACAGAAACTGAACAAGAAATTCTATCAGTTGAACCGTTATCTGAGGAAGAAAAGGAAGAAATCACCCCATCAGTTACACCTTTAACTGAATCTAAAAAGCAACAATTTACTCAACCAATTAATCCTATGCACCAGAAAAAAAGAATAGTCGTTTGCTGTGATGGAACTTGGAATGAATTAACAAATTCCCATCCTACTAATGTGGTTAAATTTGCCAGGTTAGTTAAATACATGGCCGACGATAAAACCCCTCAACTGGTCTTTTATTTGCCAGGGTTAGGGACAGAAGATGGTAATGTAATTGAACAATTAGGAGGTGGTGCATTTGGATGGGGAATTGATGAAACTATCAAAGAAGCCTACCGATTATTATGTATGAATTATGATGCGACGGCGCAAGATGAAATCTATCTTGTTGGGTTTAGTCGTGGTGCTTACATTGCTCGTTGTCTAGCTGGAATGATTTATAACTGTGGGTTGTTAATACGTTCTCAGATAAAAGAAATACCCAAAGCTTATGAACTTTATCGAGATAATAAAATTAGTCCGAATGATCCAAAACTACAAAAATTTCGTCGGGATAATTCTAAAAAAATAGACAGCAACGAAGCATATTTAGATTATCGCGTTCCCATTAAAATGTTAGGGTGTTGGGATACCGTAGGAGCGTTGGGACTACCTGATATTATTCCTTGGTTACCCATTGAAAAATTCTTGAATCAAAAATATGAGTTTTTTGATGCTAATTTAAGTCCTATTATTGACAATGCTTTTCATGCTGTCGCCATTGATGAAAAGCGAAAGTCTTTTCCTTCTACCCCGATGATTCCTAGTGAAAAAAATCTTCAACAACGAGTGGAAGAAGTTTGGTTTGCAGGAAACCACGGATGTGTTGGGGGTGGTACTAAGGAATATAAAGGGTTATCTGATTATCCATTGCAATGGATGTTGAATAAAGCTGAGGCATTGGGGTTAGAATTTTATTCAACAGAAAATGATGAAGATGACTTTCAAATAAAACCCGATCCCACTACTAAGTTTGATAACAGTCTAACAGGAGTTTATCTGCTAGGAGGAGAAGAATGGCGGCCTATTGGTTCCTCTCATATTTTTATTCATCATAGTGTGGTAGAAAGACTAAAAGCTAGATCTGAATATCGTCCAGAAAATCTGAAACCTTTACTGAATGATCTACTTTCTTCTGACTAAAATCAAGAAGAAAAAGCCAGAGCAAAAACTTAAAAGGGTAAGGCTTAACTGGCTTAGAGGAAGTTGAAAATCAAGGGTAAACTTACTTTTTTATCTCAATCTTAACCCCTGTTTATAGAAATAATTAATTGATTGATTATTTCTGAGTGAAAACTTAGTATATTTCCTGATAATATGATTTGGGAAGTGGTTTTCTACGTCTTTATATAATAACAATTTGGTTTACATTTATTAACACAAAAAGCTTGACTTCTGATCAACTAACTGCTACCTTTATAAGAGTGTTAAAAATGACCTTTTATTTATAAATTAAAGGTCATTCCTAAAAAACAAATATCAAGAGATAAATACCATGTCCAAAAATACAACAAAAGAAGTCAAGTCCGTGCCTTTCTTCGTGCGTTTTTTAGAAGAAGAACCCCCTCAACCAGAGGAAACTCCCACACCCGATTCCCCTCAAATTTTCACCTTGAAATTTCCCTCGGATTGGGAAGATTATTAAAAAAAAGGAGAAGCTGGCTATTTTCTTCACTAATGAATAATGAATAATTAATAATTAATAATTACCTCTCCCTAAAAATGAGAGGATTGTTAAAAGCGGAAAATATCTGAATTATTTCTTCTTGAAAGGAGACGAGCGACCTTGCGCCGTAAGACGGCGCAAGGAAACGCGCGAGGGAGGTTAGTTGGTGAGCTTTGCCGAACCATCAAGCAAATTAAACAATTATTAATTATTCATTGATAATTAACCATTTCTCCCCACAATTAACCAAGATCAAGAGGTCTAAGTTAAGGACATTTACTGAACAAAGTTAACTGACAATCTTCTTAAGATTATAAGGGAGCCAAGGCTGTATGTCTCTATCGCGTGACATTGTATTACTAATTACCCATAGTAATGATTTTTTTACAATTGATAGAGTCGCAGAAGCATTGATTCAAAAAGGGGCGCAACCCTTTCGTTTTAACACCGATCATTTCCCTTTAAAAGTGGGATTAAAAGGCCAGTTTAACTCATTTAAACAGTGTCATACCCTTGACTATCAGGGACAAACCGTTAACAGTGACCAAGTCAAGGCCGTTTGGATGCGACGGGTATGGGAACCCAAATTTAATCAAGAATTAGATCCCAAATATGAACAACCTTGCGCCCAAGAATCAAAAGCCACTTTAGAAGGTTTTTGGGATAGTCTAAAAGAAGCTCGTTGGGTTGATAGATTAGAGCGTATCAATATAGCGAAGAACAAACAACGTCAACTGCGGGTGGCCTCAGAGGTTGGGTTTATGATTCCCCGAACCTTAATCACCAATAAAGCAGAAGCAGCGCGAGAATTTTTTCAACAAGTAGACGGAAAAATGGTCAGTAAGTTACTGACAACCCTTCACTATGGCATGGAATATAGTCCCTTTTTTCTTTATACCAATGTTGTCAAAGCAGAAGACTTAGAAGATGCAGAGTCCCTGAGTTACTGTCCTATGGTATTTCAAGAAAAAATACCCAAAGAGAAAGAATTACGGGTTATCTACGTCAATGGTCAGGTTTTTGTGGGGGCTTTAGATGCCCTGATCTATAATGACATTACAATTGATTGGAGACGGCCAGGGGTAAACGTCGGTTCCTGGGAAAACCATCAACTCCCAGAGGACTTAATCAGTCGTATTCAAACCTTTATGGGGAAATTTGGCTTATTGTATGGTGCATTCGATTTTATTGTTACCCCATCAAGGGACTATGTATTTTTAGAAGTCAACCCAGGAGGAGAGTGGGGAATGATAGAAAAAGAACTGGATCTCCCCATTGCTAATGCGATCGCCGATGCTTTAATTGCTGCATAAAACCCAAGTTTCGACTTCTACACCGAAAGTAGGAGTTAACAACCGTTGTTCCCTAGAACAAATATCCTGATCATTCTGAACACCCTTATGACAGTATTAATTATTACCTTCAGCAAAGATAACGAAAGTATATCCCTCGTCACTGAGGCGGTAGAAGCAAAAGGGAAAAAAGTCTTTCGTTTTGATACCGATAGATACCCCACAGAAGTTACCTTGGACTTATTTGCAGGAGAGTTTGACGGCGGAATAATAACCGATGGGGATAAACAGGTTAAATTGCAGGATGTTTCATCTGTGTGGTATCGACGCATGAGATACGGACAAAAACTCCCTGAAGATATGGACTCCCAATATAAAGAAGCATCTCTAAAAGAATGTCGTACCACTATTAGGGGCATGATTTCCAGTCTTGGGGGGTTCCACTTCGATAAAATGGCTAAGGTGGATATGGCCAATAATAAACAACTCCAGTTAAAAGTGGCGCGGGAAATCGGTTTAATGACACCCAAAACCTTAACCTCTAATAATCCTGAAGCTGTGAGAAAATTTGCCCAAGAATGCCAAGAACAGGGTATTATTAGTAAAATGCTGTCTTCCTTTGCCATCTATGGTGAGCAAGGGCAAGAAAATGTTGTCTTTACCAACCCAGTTACAGAAGATGATCTCAAACATTTGGAGGGGTTATGTTTTTGTCCCATGACTTTCCAAGAAAAGGTTCCTAAAGCCTTAGAATTAAGAACAACGATTGTTGGTCATCAAATCTTTACAGCAGCCGTTGATTCCCAAAAAATGGCAGGAGCAGCCGTTGATTGGCGTAAAGAAGGTAAAGCCTTGGTCAAAGATTGGCAACCCTATCAATTACCCGAAGATGTGACCAAAAAACTCCTTAAATTAATGGCTTATTTTGGCTTGAATTATGGGGCGATCGATATTATTGTGACCCCTGATAATCGTCATATTTTTCTTGAAGTTAATCCCGTAGGTGAGTTTTTCTGGATGGAGATATATTCTCCCCATTATCCCATTTCCCAAGCCATTGCCGAAATGTTGCTAACCGGAAAAAATTAGAGACTGTTTGTTAAAGGAATATTAAAAATCAGTTTTGTAGGCTGGCTAAGTGTTTTTCGGTATTATGATAGCTTTAGATAAGTTTCAGATTTGCCCACCCTACTATCAACATAATAGATTAAACTGAGGTTAAAAACTCAAAACAATGAAAATTACTGTAATAGAATAGAAAGAATTACAATTGTTTTTTAAGGGCATAGAGACTTAATTCGCTCATTGATGAATAACTTAAAGACATTACAGCGTTGCTCACAACTTCCTAAAAAACAGCTAAACATGGCTAGAATATGCTTGACAAAACAATTCATCAAAGTAACCAAACAACAACGGATTCTAATATTTCCCCATCTCAATTTTGGGAAGATTTACGAATCGTTACCCAACCTTATTGGTATCCAACAGAACTAGGAGGAAGATCGTTTTCAGAAGTCATTACGTCTTGGGCAATGGTCTTACTTCTAATCGCATTAATTATTGCTTTAGTTGCTGTTGATGGTTTGGGGAGTTTTTGGAATCGTTATGTACTCGATCTTATTATTGAAGAAAGGGATCTTTCTAAATATTATGATACCCTTTGGATTTCTTGTGTTATTATTGTTACAATGACCCTGTTAATCGGGTTCTCTAAATTTATCAGAAAAAAACTATCCTTAGACTGGTATAAGTGGCTTAGTAACTATATTTTAAAGCGATATTTAAGCAATCGGGCTTATTACCAACTTGACTGTAAATCTGATTTAAGTAACCCAGATCAACGTTTAGCCCAAGAAATTGAACCGATTACTAGCGGTGGATTTAGACTAATTGCAACTGTGTTAGAAAAAGTCCTACAAATGACTACTTTTATCATAATTCTCTCAACTATTTCGCAACAAATTGCTATTTATTTAGTGATTTATACAATTGTAGGTAATTTAATTGCCATTTATTTAACCCAAAAATTAAATAAAATCAATAACGAAGCACTCTCGTTTAAAGCTGATTATAATTACTGTTTGACCCATGTTCGTAATCATTCAGAATCTATTGCTTTTTTCCAGGGAGAAGATCAAGAACTTAATATAATCAAACGCAGATTTAATAAAGTTTTGAATAATTCAGAAGGTAGGATTGATTGGGAAAGGGGACAAGATATTTTTAATCGCGTCTATCAATCAGCAATCAGTATCTTTTCTATGTTTATTCTTACCCCTTTATTTATACAAGATAAAATAGACTATGGGGAAATTAGTCAAGCTAGTATGGCCTGTTTAATGTTTTCTAATGCGGTAGGAATATTGATTGCTGAATGGGGAACATCAGGAAAGCTATCTAGTTATATTCAAAGGTTGGCTAATTTTTCCAAGATGTTGAAATCTATTATCAAAAAATCCGAAGAATTAAGTACCATTACCATCATAGAAGGAAACCGTTTAGCTTTTGAAAATGTTACCTTACAAACCCCCAATTATGATAAAATCATCGTTGAAGATTTATCCTTATCAGTACAACCCGGACAAGGATTATTAATTGTGGGCCCCAGTGGTCGCGGGAAAAGTTCTTTGTTAAGGGCAATCGCGGGTTTATGGGATGCGGGAACGGGTCGTTTAGTCCGTCCATCCTTAGACAAAATGATATTTTTACCCCAACGTCCTTATATCATTTTAGGAACTTTACGAGAACAATTAGTTTATCCAAAAATCTATAATAAAATCAGTGATGAAGACCTGAAAACCATCTTAAAGCGAGTCAATTTAGAACACTTATTAAACCGTATTGATAACTTTGATGTAGAATTACCTTGGGAGAATGTTTTATCATTAGGAGAACAACAACGATTAGCTTTTGCTAGAATTTTAGTTGATCGTCCGGACTTTACTATATTAGACGAAGCCACCAGTGCGTTAGATTTAAGTAATGAAGAAAATTTATATCAACAATTACAGCAGACCAAAACAACTTTTATTAGTGTAGGGCATCGAGAAAGTTTATTTAGTTACCATCAATGGGTTTTAGAACTTTTAGAAGATTCTAGTTGGCAAATGCTGTCAATGGAAGAATATAAAAAGATAAAACTTAACCATATTAATCCCTTTCAAGATAATGAAATAGAAGCAGAACTTATTGAGACGAAAAAATCACAACCACAGTTAAACTTTTTAGAAGACATCACAATAATTCAACCAGACAATACTCCCGATTTAGAAGACATCAAAATTGAAGATACTGTCAACAATGAGGAAACATCTGAAGATACTAAAACCCTTGAAGAAAACCCATTTAAACCTCTGTCTCATACCCAAATGAAAGCATTATGTAAATACGCACTAGGAACGGTCAGGAATAAAGCTAGAAAAGGTCAATCTATCATAGGTAAAGATGGGTTAACTTATCGTTATGATCAACATCCCAATGTGCGAAAATGGGTCAGAGAATTGAGCCATTTAACTTGAATAAAAATGGAAACTGTTGTCACATCTCGATTAAAATTAGTTCTCTAAAAGCTAGATATTATCCAAGCAGGGACGAAAAAAGATGATCCATTATCAAACATTTTATGGGCAAAAGTCCCCAAAATTGGCTAGGGGAAGAAATAGATATTCAAATTTTACAAAAACTGTTTAAAATTATAGATAAATATTCCTTACAAAATGTTAGTTTAGAAAGAAAGTAAGGTTATGTAAACTTTTTTTTTAAAAAAGTCAAAACATGGTATGTTAGATGATGCTACCTGTTCTTACCAGGAACCTATAGAAACTAGAGGCGTTTTGTTTGGCTAGTCATTAACCCAGGTTGATGGTAGGCGAATCGATAACACCTACGGTATTGGACAATCCAAGAAACGGAACAGGAAAAATGTTACAAACTTCAGGTAGAATCAGATTAGTAATGGAAACATCAACGTAAAAGCTAGTCAATAGGAAAGTGTTGGTGAACGGCATTTCAGAGTATTTGCTCTGGTTGCCCACGATTGCAAGAAACCGTATGCGGTGAAAGTCGCACGTGCGGTTTATAAGGAGAGGTGCGACCTGGTAACAGGGACATCGACTCTAACATAAAATAAATCTAAATACTTTCCTAATCCGCTTTTAGGATAAAAGAGCTTTTCAAAGCTCTTTTAAGGGGCTTCTTTGAGCATATTTATAGGTACAATATGATGTTACTCCAACCCAAAACATTGCCAGTAAAGTATCAACAAATCATCACTATCTTATTATCAATTTTTTTTGTAGAAGACTGTTATTTACTAATGCGAGATAGTCAATTAATCGCTTATATTGTTTATACTGGAAACTGGAATTCCGAAAAATTATCCACTGATTTACAAGAAAAATTACCTAACCACTTATTACCTAGTTCTTATATTCCTATTTCTTGTATTCCTTTAACAGAAACTGGTCATGTTGATGAAAATGCACTAAGAAATATAGAAATTATTGATCATAATTTAGTTGAATATAGTGAAAAAGAAATAAAAGCTTTACCCGAAATTGATAAAGTTGCTGTCTTGGTAACTGAGAAAAAAAAGAAGATTCTTCCTCTACATTTATCAGAATTACTGCAAAAAAAAGAGCAAAAAAAAATCGATCAACACGATATAATAAATGAACAGAAGATAGATGAAGTCGTTAATTCTCCCACATCTAAACTCGCTATTAGTCATGGAAAAACTTTGGTAGAATCTGCCTTGCAACCTCAAATTTTAGGAGAAGTATTACACCAACAAGCGACACAAAATCAGCAGAAAGGAATTACTTATATCAAGTCAAATGGGGATGAGATTTTTCAATCCTATAAGCAATTATGGGATGAAGCCCAAAGAATACATACAGGTTTAAAAAATAACGGCTTACAAGTTCAAGATAAAGTTATTTTCCAGTTATCAGAAACCAATGATCTTATTTCTGCCTTTTGGGGTTGTATTTTAGGAGGTTATATTCCTGTTATTTTGGCTATCCCTCCTACCTATGAAAACGCCAATAATGACGTTAATAAGATTTGTCAGGTATGGGAATTATTAGACAAACCCTTGATTATTACCAATAAATTTCATCAAGAAGAAGTCAAAATATTAGATAAATGGCTATCGAATCAAACGATAAATATCACATCAATTGAACAATTAACAAGCTATTCCCCCCAAGAAACCTATCATATTAGTCAACCGAATGATATTGCTTTTTTTAGTCTGACATCTGGTAGTACAGGGATGTCTAAATGTATCCCTTTGACCCATAAAAATTTGCTTTCTCGTGGGCGAGGGACCAACGATTTATGTGGTTATAGCAATGGATATGGTAAGGACGACATTATTCTTAATTGGCTACCTTTTGACCATATTGGAAGCATTTCTGATTGGCATATTCGGTGTGTTGATTTAGGATGCCAAATAATATATGTCCAAACTCAATATATTTTAGGTCGTCCTCTTAATTGGCTAGATTTAATTAATCAGTATCGGATTACCAATAGTTGGTCTCCTAATTTTGCCTATAATCTTATTAATGAATGGCTTAAGAAAGAACCTGATCAAGCTTGGGATTTTAGCTGTGTCAAGTCTCTTTTAACGGCTGGTGAAGCAATTTCCGACAAAGCAGTAGAAGAATTTATCAAGAAACTTCATCAGCAATATCGTTTAAATAAAACGGCAGTTCGTCCAGCTTTTGGGATGGCAGAAATGGGATCAGGCGTTACTTATTATCAACCCACAGAAGAACATCCTTTATTGTTCCATACTGT
Organism: Crocosphaera sp. XPORK-15E; assembly: GCF_034931425.1. Taxonomy (NCBI): domain Bacteria; kingdom Bacillati; phylum Cyanobacteriota; class Cyanophyceae; order Chroococcales; family Aphanothecaceae; genus Crocosphaera; species Crocosphaera sp. XPORK-15E. The sequence goes on along the minus strand of NZ_JAYGHQ010000036.1, from coordinate 405 downwards.
CGATAAATTTTCGTTAAATCAAACCTTAAAACGAGTTCATCCAGAACACCCCAATGTCACAACATTTACAGATTTAGGATTACCTATTTCTGGGATGTCTATTAGAATTGTTAATAAGGATAATTACTTATTACCGGAAGATACCATTGGTCATTTACAAGTCAAAGGAGATGCTGTATCATCTGGTTATTATAAAAACCCTGAAGCGAATAAAAAAGCTTTCTTAAAGGATGGTTGGTTTGATACAGGAGATTTAGGATTTATTCATGATGGACATCTTGTTATTACAGGAAGAAGTAAGGAAAGCATTATTATTAATGGGGTTAATTATTATAGTCACGAAATTGAAATATAGCGTTTCTCGGACTCATGAGGTACAGTAGCAGCAATGAGCAAACCAGTTAC
>NZ_JAYGHQ010000035.1:0-15895 GCF_034931425.1 Crocosphaera sp. XPORK-15E | reverse complement strand
TTTCTGGTAAATGTTTGTAGTGATCAACGCCTTACGGCATCAAAGGTTAAGACAGAAAAAAAATCAAATCTCGCATTAATTCCCTTAACGTGATCAACGCCTTACGGCATCAAAGGTTAAGACAGAAACCGACAAAAATCACGATTTATAACGCCTTAAGTGATCAACGCCTTACGGCATCAAAGGTTAAGACAGGTTCCTTACTAGGGGTTATCAGGCGATCGCTAAAATTGTGATCAACGCCTTACGGCATCAAAGGTTAAGACAGTGTGTTGAAGATGGCTGTAAGTTTTATTCTAGAGTCGTGATCAACGCCTTACGGCATCAAAGGTTAAGACAGGGCATCAGAACCGTTTCCAAGAGTAACGGAAGTCTTGTGATCAACGCCTTACGGCATCAAAGGTTAAGACAGATTGATAAGCAATCTCTCTGACAATTTGCCATTCTAGTGATCAACGCCTTACGGCATCAAAGGTTAAGACAGAAGTTAACCGCGTTCACCCGATCAAAAAATGAGGGAAGTGATCAACGCCTTACGGCATCAAAGGTTAAGACAGAATTAATCAGTTTTAAGTAACTTTTAACCTAATTCCGTGATCAACGCCTTACGGCATCAAAGGTTAAGACAGCTCTCGTCAATCAGCGAAATATTTAAGGGTTTACGATGTGATCAACGCCTTACGGCATCAAAGGTTAAGACAGGTGTTGATGATGGTTGTAAGCTTTATGATCGGATTGTGATCAACGCCTTACGGCATCAAAGGTTAAGACAGTTGAAAACCAAATATGTCCCCAGTTTTATAGGCCTCAACGTGATCAACGCCTTACGGCATCAAAGGTTAAGACAGCGGATTGAAAACAACCCGCAATAGTAGAGCTATCACGTGATCAACGCCTTACGGCATCAAAGGTTAAGACAGTTAAGGTAATCATTACCCGCGCCCCCCTCAAACTGTGATCAACGCCTTACGGCATCAAAGGTTAAGACAGGCAACATAGAAAGTGTGTACTACAAAGCCATAATTGCCGTGATCAACGCCTTACGGCATCAAAGGTTAAGACAGCACAGAAATAGCAAGAACTTATGTGACCGGAACTTTTGTGTGATCAACGCCTTACGGCATCAAAGGTTAAGACAGTGGAGGTTACACCATACTCCAAAGCTTGGGTTAATCGTGATCAACGCCTTACGGCATCAAAGGTTAAGACAGTAGTAGGCTTATGTCTGAGAATAAGATAACAATAATGTGATCAACGCCTTACGGCATCAAAGGTTAAGACAGCGAAGAAACTGTAATAGTAGAAAAATTTAGTTACAAAGTGATCAACGCCTTACGGCATCAAAGGTTAAGACAGAGCGAGGGCTGAAAGCCTTAATTTATCGATGCCCTTACTCAATTTTACAAGCACCTCTGGTCAAATGGCTAGTGCGCCTCCCCAATTGGGACTTATTGACCAAATCGGGTTAGGTAAAAATGGCTTCGGACATAGATTACAGCGTTTTACAAGCACCTATAAAGCGTGTAAACATTCGTTAAACCCTTATCTACTCTGAAATAGAAGCAGTTTACATGGCCGAAGAAACGAAACAATCAGAGGTGCTTGCATTTTTAGACAACTCGGAAACCTTTTTCATCCAATAACCAAGTATTAGGACGATTATACTTGGGTAAATTTTTCACACATTGTTGAGACAAGCGAAGGGTGCGCTCAAAAATAGTTGGTGGGGGGTCAACCTCGAATCAAACTAGGCCGTCTAGTTTGATTCGAGGTTCTGGTTTTGTTTCCGCCTAGCCCTGCTTAGGGCAAGTCCCAATCGAGATTTTCTCTATTAGGACTTGCTTATGTATCCAGAAAAATGACAGTGTGTTGAAGAAGTTTATTGAATCAATCCACACTGTCATGGCAGAAAAATATCAAGATTGTGTAACAAAAGTAAGTGATTTAATTTTTAATACTATACTAGAAAAAGAGGAAAATTTGACGGCTCAATTTTTTCTTCTAGATGGAACGGTTCTCTCTATTTTGAGAGAAATTGGCTTAAAAGTAATGTCTCTGTTACTAAGTTTAATCGTGTCTCAAGTTACGGTTGAAGCCCAAAAAAAGGGATTTGTTGTACAGAGACGACCTCAGATCAATTACACAGTAATCTTTGGAAAAATTAAACTAGAATCGCCTTATTTATGGAATCGGCAATTAAAAACAGGAATAAGACCGTTGAAGGAAAAATTCGGGCTAAAAACGGGAGATTGTTCCCTGGCAGTGGGGCAAGCTTTGACGGAATTTGGTTCAGAAGAATCTTTCGACCAAGCAGCCAGAAGATTTCAAGAACATTATCAATGGACAATTGACAATTGACAATTGACAATTGGTTAATTTGGTTTAAAACCTCCTCTTTTAAGGGGAGAAATTAAAAAATTTTTCCTTATTTTCAATCCTCTACCTTTTAGGTAGAGGTAATTGTCAATTGTCCATTGTTCATTGTCAATTGTTGAAGGCTTTTCTGTGGAAAGAAGTTGGGTAAGAAGAGAAGTTCAAGAAAAGGCTCTTTTAGCGGAAGAATATGTTACTAAAATTTTGGGAAAAGCCTCAGAAAATTTGGACAATAATTCCCCAGAAAAAACTGACAAAATCTTGTTAGAATTGGATGGAAGTATGCTCAGGACAGGAATATATTTACCCGCTAAAAAGCAAGAAAAAACTCCCAAAAGAAAGCTGCTAAAAAAAACTCGTAAAATAGATTGGGTTGAAGTAAGAGTGGGTTTAGCTCGTCCAGTTGAGCAAAAAGAAAAGCGGACATTTGTCGCCAGATATGGCAAATATCCTGAACTTACCCAAAATCTAAAATCTGCTGCTTATCTTCAAGGAATGTCGGTTCAAAGTCAAATTTTTGCCGTTGCTGATGGGGCTATTGGATTAAAAGAAGCTCTGGAAGCTGAATTACAAAATCTTCAATTTATTTTAGATCAACCTCATTTACTTCAACATCTTTATGAAGGTGCGGAAGCTCTTAAAATACCGACGAACCAGAGAAAGAATTGGGTGACTTATCTGCTTCATTTAATTGAGAAAGGGCCTGTCACTACTGTTATTGATAAACTTCGACAACATGGTGTAGAAAGAATTGACCGATTAGCCAATTATCTAGAACGTTTTCAAAACAATATTCAATATGAAAAATTTCGCTCATTAGGTTTACCAATTGGGTCGGGAGAAATAGAAAGTTCTCATAAATATATCCCTCAAAAAAGGCTAAAACTCCCCGGAGCCACTTGGCATCCTGATAGTCTTAATCCTATGTTGGCTTTGAGAATTTTAAAAGCTAATCATTGGTGGCAAGATTTCTGGCAAGAAATTCGCCTTCAATCTCTAGCTTAATCCGATTTCTGTTAGTCTTAGATATCTCTCAATATTATCAAGAATATTATTCATAAAGAGGAGATTAAATAATCCTCTATGAGTTCACTTGTTTGTTTTTAAATTAGCGGATAAATTACGCTAATTAATATTACTTTGTTGCTGAATTTGTCATCTTTTGCTTCACTGATGGGATTGACAGCGATCGCTGCATTTATTCCCCAGTTATCATACTAGACGGTTTAGTCTAGCCTCTTGACTCCACCAACTATTTTTGAGCGCACCCCCCTCGACATTTCACCAATTTACGAGCCAATTCTAAGCAAAACTCTGTCTTAGTTAACGCTTCATACTGACGAATACGCCGTTGAATACTGCCAGAACGAGTGTCGAGACTCCCCACATAACGCCCACCCCCTGAGACAAAATGAATGCCAACATCTTTATAAGAGAGAAAATGGAGAGCTTGAGTAGAAATTTGGGAAAAACTATGGAGAACTACTTGACTCACCTGCTGTATAGAAACCTTTTCATCAGGTTCATTACGTCGGCTAATTTTGAGTTGTTCTCCCGTGCGTCCCACTCTAGTACCTGGTTCAAGCACATGGATTACTTCTCGTTCATCATCTTGAGGAAACAAACGAACGGGGTGCCATTCTTTATTGTGGGCCAGTCTGGCCTCCTCTGGTAAACAAACCGGAGATAGAGAACAACGAGAGCATAAATACTCATTGTTAACCACAGGGGGACGATAAGCGGATGTTCTTAACTCCCGTGCCTGTTTAATGGTATCAGACACCCATTTTCGCCCTTCCTGGTCAAAGGTCACATGAATTAAAACATTATCGGCATGATAACGAATTCTCCCCTCTTGAACTGTAATTCCGAGGGCTGCTTCAATTAAACAGCAATAAGCTAGAATTTGCAGCTTATCACTGTCCCAGGCTTGAGGTTGCTTATTCTCATCTCGATGACAACGGCCCCGTTTATGTTCGTAGGGGATAGTTTGGCCATCACGAGTGCGTAAAGCGTCAACCCGTCCCCGCAGTCCTAAGATTTCGTCTTCAAGGTAAAGATCAAGCCATTCTTCATCCTCTTGTTTGTCGATTTCCTCATGTAACCGTCGTCCGGCAAAAACCGCCGCATCTTGGGTATAAAGTTCTTCGACTTCCTCAAGGTAGAATAAACGAGGACAATAAGCAAAGGCATGGAGAGCAGAAACTCTGATAGTGTCTTGAATGGGTTCGCTAATAGTTCCGTTGTCTAGATCGATAGTTTGCATGGTAGTAATAATGTGTTTTTTTTCTTGCTTTGCTACCAATCTAACTAGGGAACCAGGCAAAAACTCTTCCGGTTTAAAAAGAAATTTATGTGGTTTTCAAGGTGCAAATTTTAGAATAGCAGAAACTTATGGATAATTAACCGCAGTTTTATGCTTTACTTCTTTTTTTGAGAACCAGACTTAGCTTTTGTAGCTGGTAAAGGTGCTTTAATTTCAGTCCAACAGTTCTCATCAAATTCATCAGAATTACTTAAAGTAAACCTGTGAAATATCCCTCTAGTTGTTTGACGATCAATCCAAATAGGTAAGCCAATTAAACCTCGATTATCTTTGAGTAACCATTTGATCTTTCCATCATCTAATCTATAAGGACGAATTCCGTTAATTAAAGACCAAGATTCTCCTAGTGAGAGTCCGCCAAAACGAGTGATTTGTTCAGGGGAAGATAGAGCGATCGCTACTCGTTCATCTAATTTTACTGTGGCTGATTCTTGAGTTGAATCAAGTTTCACAACTACTCTTAAATCAGTTAAGAGTTCTTGAAAATTGGGTTTAGAAAACTGACTAGGAGGGTAAGTTCCCATGTGTGTTTTACTAAACTTATGATGTCGTTGTTTTCGGACAATTCGAGAAATAGGCGGTGTATTTCCAATTATTCCAATTGCTAGTTTAACTCCTAAATGAGCAGTTAAATCTTCTTCTCCTACTAATGAAAGTAAAAACCCGTAAATAGTAGAAGGGGGAGGATAAAGATAGGTTTCCTTGTAATCCCTTGCAAAACTGCGAGGAAAACTTGTACAAGGACATTCTAAATAAAGAAGATCACTCATTAAACTGTTACCTCCGTTTTGAGCATTTCTTTGGCAGCAGCAATCGCTTCTTTAACGCCTCGATACACTTTAACGTTTAAGCTTTTAAGTTTTTCACCATAAGGAGTATCAGCGATTTCTCCTGCGACAATTAATTCCGACGCAGGAATATCTTTTACCTCAACTAAACGAACTAGACGAGGACATCCCACTGAGTCGCCAACTCGTTCAAAACAATTCATGATCCAAGGACTCGGATCTTCTGTGACTCGAATCACAATAGATTCAGGACGAAATTCATATAGGAAACGAGCATGATTTCCCCCAACGTGCTTAATAGCAGGAATAGCATCTAACAATAATTTAGCCCGTTCAGAAGCTTTTAAACTACTGGGAGTTAAAGCCAAAGTATATTGATAAGCGGTGCAGTGAACTTCAGTATTATGAATAGAGGTTTTTCCTTTTTCACCTCCTTTAGAACCAAAGACAATATCTCCCCAATAGGGATCTAAACTAATTGCTCGACTCACTTCTAATGCACCACGTCGTTTTTCTGTAGCATTTTTATTGTCCTTATCTTTTTTAGCATCCATAAAACCAAAAAGATCATCATCAATGTAAGTTTGAGGATTGTACTTTTCATCTTTGATGTTATATTTATCAGCTTCCGCGTAAAAAGTTCGATTGACATTATCTGGTTGAGAATTTTGTAAACATTCTCGATATCCCCACCGAATAGCATCAGCACTTACAGTAGTATATTGATCATTCCCCCTTGTGATTTTTTGTAAAGTAGATAAGGTACTACCGTCTCCTTCTCCTCGGTTGTTAGCCGCGACAGCAGTGGGGGTGACGACAGTAACAAAAATGTGTTGAGACATGGTTAATAACTCCTTAAGAATTGTTGATTTACATTGATTAAACAGACATTTCTAACTCTTGTTCAGAATCTAAATTAGTGTTAGATTCATCTAGTGCTTCTTCAGGAATTTCTGGTGTTCCATCTTTTCCTTTTCCTGTATAACTAGCGATGGCTAATAAAGCTAAATCTCTGGCTTGTTTCCAGTTATTATCTTTGTGCAGCCATTGATATATTTCTGCACCAACACCTCTGGTTGCTTTGCTACGATGACGACTTAAAAAATCGACCATTGTTTTAGCAAAATCTTGTTGGGTACTTGGTCTTAGTAAACGATTAATGACTTTATCCGTGGCTTGTTTATAATCAAGGGGACGACCTTGTTTTTGAGCTTGTATAATTTGCTCTCGTAAGAAACTACTAAAAGCTCCTTGTACAGCATCAAAAAATGTTTGCTCTAAAACATCAAGATATTGGGACATACTAATTAATCCTTTTCGTTCATAAAGTTCATTTTGTTTGTAGAAGTCGTAGAAACCTGAATACCAGGGTTTACCAGTAATCAGGTTGTCGCAAAGCCAAGGTAAAATCTTGGAAATAGCCAACCATGTTTCTCCTTTATCATTAGTGCGAACTTGAGGTTTAAAAAACTGAAAGGCTGAATCATATAAAGCTAGAATTTCGTCATTAGCTTTGACTCTATAAACGGCTTGTTTGAGGTAACTTTGACTACCATCCCATTGCTGTTTACCCAATTGATAAACTTCACAGTAATCTACTCGAAAATCTTGACTATCTTCAATGAGTTTTTCTTGTAATAAAAAGCGTAATGCCGATTCTCCAGAACTACTAGAACGAAAATCTCGGTAACTACTTCCAGAAAAAATCTTACGCCGTTTTACCCACTCTTTGATATTTTTTATTTCGGGAATAACGACGGCTGAACGATATCCAGATAATTGATAGTAACTACACGCTAATGGCAGAAAAACAAGAGCTAAAAAACCTTGGGGAGATTCTTGATAAGCTCCATGAGCAAAACATTCAACTAAACCGGGTAAATGATGACCTTTGATGGGGATGTTGGGTTTAAATGTTCCCTTGCTGCTGAAAGCATCCTTAAAATCTCTAGTGTAGTAACAATCTTCAATAGGACGAAAAGGGCGAGAAATTTCGGGTTGACCTTCATCGATCATAAAGCTTAAAGATACTTCGTTTTTACTCAGTTTTCTTTGTTGCCCATGTTGAAGGAATGTTCTTGTTACCCCTTCAGTAAAGGTATATTTTCCTTGTTGATCGAGATTAAGTGCAGGAACATCTAAATAACCATCTTCAAGATGATAAGTTTGCCTAAGTAAACTTAAAATAGCTTCTTGATCACTACACTTCCATGACAGATTTACTTCGTCTTCAGTAACTTTCCATGAAAAAGGAACATCCGACGGATTGATAGCATCCAAAGCTAATGCTAAACCAGCGATTCCCCCACGGTGAGGTAATAAGGTATTGGGATCAAAAATAGATAAAGTAAGTTCTGTCATTGTGATTTTTTCTCCTCATTCTTAATTTCATAAGCCCCTAATTCAGAGGAATAAGCCCACTGATTGTTAGGGGCAACTGGATAAAATTTATACTTATCCCAGTCCTTAACCTTTTTTGAATCAGCAGGAATAGGAACGGTATAACGAGGTATTTCTTTTGACCGTAAAGACTTAATAGTTTTCAAATCTTGCTCAAGTAATACCGTCACATTAAAACCAGCCTCTCGCAAAAATGTAGGATAGGTCTGCCAACTTTTATCCAATAAAACTGATTCTTTATCAGGCTTACCTTTTTCGCCAGATTGTTCTAACCATTGTGCTAAATCTGCTTGACAAACTTCATCAGTGAATGACTTAATTAAATTTAATCCATTTTCAAGTTCTTCTTGACTATAGGGATAGCTAACTTTTTCATCAGGATAAAATAAGGCATCTTTTGCCTGGCCGCAATAGCGACGATTTAATCGCCCCAAACGCTGAATTAATCCGGCTGGATTGGCAATTTGACTAACTAATAATGTCGCTGATAAATCAAGGGACATTTCAGCAACTTGGGTAGCGATCACCAACACTGGCTCATGATTTTCTGGTTTAAAAGCATCTACAACATCACGGTGATGTTGTACCCGATCTTGATAGCGAAACCGACTATGGTAGATTAGAGCGTTTAAGCCTTTCGCCTTTGCTTCTTTATAAACAGCAATTGCTGTATTTACCTGATTACAAACCCATAGCACTTTTCCCCTATTGTTAAGTTCTTGTTCAACCCTGTCCCAATCAGGCGTTTCAGCATAGTGGAAATGATAACGGGGTTGTGTTTCTAATTCTTCCGGGCCACTAATAATCTCAATAGGTTCTCCCACAGCTTCTAAGATCATTTCCTTTTGCCAAGGTAAAAATGAAGCTGACATCAGTAAAATAGGTGCTTTGACAACTTCGAGAAAACGTAGTAACGCCCCAAATAGTCGATTATCGTAACAATGAACTTCGTCAAAGACAAAAGCAGCTTGTGCGATCGCCGGAAAACAATAAATGGGTCTACGATTACATTGAAGCAGTCCGAGAACAGTATCTACTGTACAAACAATGGCTTCTCGTCCCCATGCTTTAAAAGACTCCAATTTAAGCGCACCTTCATTATTAATTCCTTCTCCTGCATCGTCTTCTTCTCCTGTCATTGCCATTTCTAAATCCACATCAGCACGAGAATGAAGAAGAACGGAATCAACTTGATTATGAACATAGTCCAGAAAACCCTCAGTGCTAGTCCCTGTTGTTGGATAACAAAATATCAATTTTCTGCCCAATGCCTTAGATTTTGCCCAATTATAAGCTCCCAATGTTTTCCCTGTACCACATCCGGCCCGTGCTAGGGTAACTCTTGCTGAACTTTGTGCTAATTTGAGTTGAAATGGTCTTAATTGATTTCCCTCAAGTCGAGCATTAATTACTTGTTGAAGTTTCTGCTCATTTAGAGTTCTTGTGACTTCAACTGTAATCCATTCTTTAATAGATGTTCTTCTTTCCTTCTTAATCGATTCATTGGCATTAGGGATGGCGGAACCAATTGCATCTCCGGCAATTAACAGAGCTTTGATAACAGCCAGAAAAACAGGATCTGGTTGCCATTCATTCGAGAGAAACTCTCTAATTTTTCCTCTCTTATCCTTGATCTCTTTAATTGACCAGACAAGAGAAGATTCTTCAAAAAGTTGTTTTTTAAACTCCTTTGAAAATTTAATCTTCTCAGGTAAATTTAGAGCTTTTACTCCATACTTTAGCAGTTGATGAAAGTGTCGATTAAATTGAGGTTTCCCCTTAACTCTATCAATGACGTAGAAAGATAATTTATCATCTCCACTCTGACGAATTTCTCCTAATTCATCCGTACATTTTCCTCCTCGACCTCCTAATTTAAGATGATGTCCCCCTGCTGCTGCTAAAGCTATTAAAAAATCGCCTTCTCCTTCCTCTAACCATTCCTTAAATTCCCAAGCTAACAGCACTGAAAGCACTTCATGTCGCAGAAGTTGAGGGTTATCGGGAAGAAATCGTTTGGGATAAGCATTAGACATTTTAGAGCGTACAACTCCTTGAAAATGCTCATTAGCTTTTCCCCAGTCATGAATATATGCACTCTTACGGGCTGTCGCTCTGAGATAGGAGAGGGTACAATTAAGACCAAACTGTTCAATTAAGCGATCGCCTAAAATATCAACTAAGGTAGTGACAGCATTGACCACATCTGCGGTGTGTCCAACCAATCCATAAGAACCTTTCCAGTGACCTAAATTAAAGGACTTAGCCAGTAAAATATTAGGGTCTAGTTTAGGATTAAGCTGCATCAATTTCCTCCTTAGCCGAATAAAACCATCCACAGCCAAAATGTTTACGGCCACCTAATCCTAATCCTTGGAGTTTGAGAGAATCATCTTCATTTAATCCTTCAACTACAATGCCATAACCTAAGACATTTTTCTCTCTAATTTTGATTGATCTTAAAGCTAAATTTCCTTCGTAATTATTATCAATAAAAGCTTGGCCATTAACTTCAATTCTTTCTAAAGCTTTCTGACAAGATTCTAAAAAGTGAAAAGGGGCTTCTTGACTATTCCATTTTTCTAAACGAAATGTTACCAATCTGGCTTTGAGTACATTGCTGGTTTCAGGTAAGGTTAAACGAGGTTGAATTAATCGAATTAAATGCCCTCTAATATCTAAAACCTGATTTTGAAGAAAGCGATACCATTGCGTTGCTTGTTCTGCTGGACATCTAAACCGAAAACGAGACTTATTATTAAGATAAATGATTCCATTTTTATCAGGAATGCCTGGAATACTAGAGAGTAAAATCTCTGAGGATAAATTTTGGTTATCTAGTAAATTAGGTTGGTGTTCTTGGCAGAGCCTTTTGATAGCAGAGTACAGTGCGTAACCATGATCTGCTGGTAAAGTTTGTCCCCTTAACGAACATTGAATTTCAAGAAAATTCACAGTTAACCCCTTTTTAATTTGTAGAAAGTTTGTAATGTTGACTCAATCCCTCAACTTCAGACTTAACCAAGTTGACCAACTCGACTGGTTCTTTGACCACAGCCCCTTTGCCATAGCCTAAAACCCACCGTTTGAGGTCATTTAGCCCCGAAGTCACTAAATTTAACGTCAATGAACCATCCCCATGTTCTGTAATCTCTTGAGTAACGTGCCAACGACGTTCACGAATAAAAGGCGCAGTCGCCGCATCAAACCAAATAGATACAGTAACCGGATGTCCCCCAACTTCAGCTTGAAAAATCTTCTCTAAATAGGTATCTGCCTTAAAATTAGGGTCACGCTCAAAGGTTTCATCTAGGACTTTAATTTGTTGAATACGGTCAATGCGAAACCAACGAATTTCCTGTCGTTTATGACAAAAGCCAATGACATAAGGATTAGTGGCACGATAAACATGAAGTAAATAAGGATCAACTACTCGTTCAGAATACTGATTGCGCGTGGCTGCATAATAATGAATCCAAATCCGTTTAGAGGCGCGAGAGGCTTCTAACAACTTCTGCCAGATTTCAGGGTCAAGGTTGGTTTCGGCTCCTGAACGAAAGACAATCCTTTCATCAGCTAACTGCTGTAAATCAATCCAAGTTTGTTCCGGTAATCGCTCTGATAGCCGTTCTATGGATGACCGTAATTCCTTCTCATAAGCTGACCCTGCATAAGATTGAAGCATTCTTGCTCCCAAAGTCAAGGCAAATAATTCACCAATACTCAAGGAAATACTCGGTAATCGCCAAGTAGAATTGGTGTAATACCACCCCTCTTTCTTGTTATAGTCCAAAGGAGCCATCAAGCGATCTTGCAGAAAATGTAAATCATCTCGAATCGTTCTTTGTGTTACTTCTAATTTTTCGGCTAACATCGGTTGTGTGATGCGCCCATGATTGCGAAGTAACTGATCCATTTGTAGCAGTCGTTCAAGACGACGCGGCGACAAGGCAGTAGTTTGCCCCATTGGAAACCCTCAAAAACTCTTATTGACCCAATCTTAAGCAACTAACCCGGCAAAAAAACTTCCGCCTTTTCAAATTCAGTATTCCCACTTGCTACATTTTTCTATCATCTTTGACCCAAATTGTTTTTGGTGCGGCGTGACTCTCAAAGAAGATAAGTATTAATACTTAGGATAGAAACTTGGGTTAATCCGCGCTTAGGATTCAGCAACTTTCTCAATTAAATGTTGTAACTTAGGATAATGAGTAAAAATCTGTTGTCGTCGGTTGATAGGTGAAAAATCATTTAAAGAGGCATAAAAACGAAAACTAATAGGTTATTTCTATATCTCTGTCCCTATTTATAAGTGATGTACAAGAATTATGAAAGGTCAAAATACTCCCTCACTGTCAATCTTTGTCTTATCTCTCTCCATTTTGACGTTCATTACTATTTCTTTAACGATAAACCCTATGATTGTTCAAGCACAACAGCAATTACTTGAAACAACATTAATCGCACAAAGTAACCGTACAAGGCGAATTCAGTTTGATAGAGGTGCTACTTCAAAAACTGTTAAAGATTCTGTTGTTAGAGGAACCAGAGATATTTATTTAGTGGGAGCCTCAGCACAACAAACTATGAAAATTTCTCTGAGTTCTCTTGAAAATAATGCAGTTTTTGATTTAGTCACTCCTCAAGGTACAGTCATTAAAAAAGAAGTAACAAGTGTTAATTTAGTTTTGCCATTAAACGGGGACTATAAAATCATTGTTGGTGGCACCAGAGGAAATGCTACTTATCAATTATATGTTGAAATTAATAATGCCGTAAAAACTGAAACCTTAAAAACTAAGAACTTTAAAATCACCATTAATTCTAATTGTCAAGAAGGGGAAGTAACCTGTGATCATGTGTCTTATGAGGGAATTAATGCGAATACGGGAGAGTCCCTACAATTAATAGGTAAAACCCTTCATACAACTTGTGCTGATGGAATTACACCCTGCCGATTTATTGGTTATGAATTTCTCAATGGAAAGTATCGTTATATGGTAACAGAAGATGGCTCACTTTTAGTTTATCAAGGAGAAAAGCTACTCTTAGAAGAACAGGGAACTTGGCAAGATTAAGACATAAATTATTACTATTAATCTTCATTTCCACTCCTTCCCAAATGGTTGCCCGTATTGGGAAAAACATTCTTTATTAAATGGTGATCTATAGCGTAAAATCAAATCTCGTTCCCATTCTAATAACACTTTCTTATCAGCAGGAATATGTTCCCAAAAGGCAGACACCACTGCCACATCAAGTTTATGGATTCGGTGCAATTGGATATAATTTCTGATATAATCCTTACAGTAATGAACTCCTGACCAACGCTGATTAGCTGTTAACTTGGTTTCTCCACAATATAACAAAATTGGTAGAGTATTATCAATGATAAAATAGAGATAACCGTTACTACTTTCATCTTCAAACTGATTTTTAGTTTCTGGCATTCTCCAAAACAAAGACGAGTGTATCTTTAAGTCAAAGGGTTTAATATCATCTACTGTATGCCAAGAGGTTTTAGGCAAATCAAATAAGGTTTGTTGTTGGGGTGGGTTACTATTTCTGACTTGATTCTGATAATTAAATATTCTCTGTTTCCATTTAATTAATGCTTCTCTGTTCATGATTAAACTTTCTTTTCTAGGAGACAGAGAAGACAAGTGATCATCAAATAAGTTAAGTTGTTTCATTAGTAATTATTCTGTGACTGCGATCGCTTGATACAAACCCAGATTTATTGAGGTTGGGGAATTTTTGGGGTGACAAGACTTATGATATAGTTTAAGTTAGTTTTTCTACACAATTAACAGTTTTTTATGATGTCTTCTACTACGGGTGCTGATGCAGTTGATTCTGCGATTGCTCAAGGGCTTGATTTAGACGGAACACCGATCCCATCCGCTAAATTAAAGCTATATCACGAAGTTATGGCTCTAGAAGGGCAACGTCAACGCAGTGGTGTCACTAATACGATGCGCTCTCGCATTGTCCGAATTGGGGCAAAACATCTTTCGGTTGAAGAACTCAATCAACGTCTGCTCTGTGCCGAGTTTGTTCCCCTCAAAGATAAAGAAATTGCTTTTTATTATGGTGGAAAATAATCAGAACGGCTCAGTTGGTCATTCCTCAAGGGAGAAATGAGGGTAATAAGCTGTTGTGCATTTAAACTGGGTATTTAGGTTTTTAGTACAAAAGCTCAAACCCTTTCTCCGAAGCTCCCCGCTCCCTGCTGCCATGAAGTCGAGCCTAGCACTTTAAATGATGAACAGCGTAGCGTGTTTAAATTAAGCTGATTTTCAGCTATTAATTAGCATAAATTAAGATTGAGGATTAATACTAGAATTGTCTGTTCAAGACCCTTGAAAATAACAAAATCAGAGATGAAAACAACATATACATTTGTACTCTGTTTAATTCTATTTGCTGCTGTGGGTTGCAAGAGTGTTCAACAAGAAACAGCGAATAATACTAATCCAATAGTAGAGTCTAGTGAGAGTACCGAAAGTGATGAAAGTACCTCAGAAAAAGAGTCAACTATCAAAGTCGGTTCTTTTGTTTCTGGAGAACATCCCACGGAAGGAAACGTTCGTATTATTAGTGAGGAAGCACAAACATTTATTGAACTTGATTCTAACTTTAAAACATCAGAAATGGGACCAGATTTAGTGGTGATCCTTCACCGTTCATCTGATGTGATTGGTTCAACTAATCCTCCTGCTTATCCCCTTCAAGAAGGAGATTATGTCGTAATAGCTCCTTTAAATCAATTTAGTGGGATGCAAAGATATGTTATCCCAGAGGAAATAAATCTTACAGAATATAAATCTGTTGCCATTTGGTGTCGTAAATTCAATGCCACTTTTGGGGCTGCCGTTATTCAGTAAAATCTCTATTTTTATTGTTTTAATCTAGTAGAGGCTTAAGTGATTTTATTGGTAATTTATTTTACTTTAAAAAGTAAGTTAATTATTTAATAAAAACCAGTTCTTGCTCATTAGATAAACTTTCATCATAATGATACCCTAAACCTGAGTAATTTTTGAGTTTTAAAGGTTCATCAATTTTATTTTTAATAACCCAGTTGCTCATAATTCCTCTACTTTTCTTAGCCATAATCCCAATAGTTTTTAGTTGACTATTTCTGATTTCCTTAAAAGAAACTTTCAAGATAGGATAATTGAAGTGTTCAGATTTAATTATACGAGAATATTCATCAGAAGCTAAATTTAGTAAGATTTTTGTTTGATGTTTTTCTAATTCATTATTTAGCTGTTGAGTTACTTTCTCAGTCCAAAACTTATAAAGAATATCAGCTTTTTCTGTTTGTAAACGAGTATTCATTTCTAATCGATAAGGGCTAATTTCATCAAGAGGTCTTAAAATACCGTATAATCCTGATATGATTCTTAAATGCTCTTGAGCAAATAAATAATCATTATCCTTAAATTTGTCCAATTCTAATTGTTTGAAAACATCCCCTCGATAAGCTAAGATAGCTGCTTGTTTTTGAGCCGTATCAAATGATTGAAATCGTTGATAATTTAAGGTAGCTAACGATTCACTGACTCCTAGTAATTGTCCTAAATCTTTAGAAGAAAATGTTTTAATATAGTTAACTAAAAAGTTACTATCTTCTTTGAAAATAGGAACCGTTTTTGTTTCAGGAACGATAAAAAAATCGTCAAACACTAAGGTTTTCGCTGAGGAAAGAATTAAAAGCATAGAAAATATTGATAAGTAATAATCCGTTAACCTGCTGAGATTAAACCCAACCGCCAAAAATAGCTAATCCAAAGAATCGCCAAGGGACTGCTACAGTCTTAAATCCTGCTGAAGATAACATGGTTAAATGAGTTTCTAATGTGGCTAAACGATCTTGTGTTGAATAACCTTGTGGTTCACTATTCCCTATGCTTGAACGAACTTCTTGTTGAGTTGTACCTTGATTAATTGTCCATTGTTCTCTTAGCTTCAAGTAAATTTCTTGTAATTGTGGTGATTCTTG
>NZ_JAYGHQ010000034.1:7357-23405 GCF_034931425.1 Crocosphaera sp. XPORK-15E | reverse complement strand
CTGCATTGGCTGACTCTGATGAGGTGGTAACTGAAGTCATTGACTGGGATGATGTGGTTAGTGCGATCGATCAACTTATGAAACGGCTTGGTTGGGACAAAAATCGGGGAAAACGGCATCTAATTCTGACTTATGGGGTTAATTCCCGTCGTCAATTAACGGATGAGCAGGTCTTTGAATTTCTGGCTTTCCTGAAGTCACAGTCAAAGTTTAAAGCAGGGCAAACCGCGATGTTTCGGGGGGTGCGTGTTGTAATTGAACGGGTCATCAACGAAGTTGTGGCGGTAGTCAGGTCGTGGGATAAGCCTAAAGAAAGGGGTTATGAGGTGGCGATCGCGCATCTAAGTCCTGTGGCTAGTTGAGGTGGTAAGATCAATTGTGAGAGTTATTGAGTCAGATGTGGGAAATATAAGGAAAAGAGGGTTTGGAAAGCAAACCCTACCTATTACATACATCTTCGACTCAATTATGTCTGACCATCAACTTTCCGTTTTCCAGTCTGGTATTCGAGATAATCGTAAACGGGGTACAGTTGGCGATTTTCTCAAGGAAAAGATCCAATCAGAGTCAATGCTGTCTATCGTCTCTGCTTATTTTACTATTTATGCGTTTGAAGCTTTAAAACAGGAATTATGGTCTCTTAATAAGTTAGATTTTCTATTTGGGGAACCTCGGTTTATTCAATCCATTGGCACTAATACTGACCAAAAAGCTTTTAGGATTGAAGACAGTGGGATTAAATTAAGTAGTCGATTAGAACAGAGTAAGTTAGCTAGGGAATGCGAAGAATGGATACAGGAGAAGGTTAATATTCGCTCGATTAAACAAAGTAATTTACTTCATGGGAAAATGTATCATATTGATAAGAATGGTGTCAGAAGTGCTATTTTAGGGAGTTCTAATTTTACGTTGAAGGGTTTAGGGTTAGCTAATGGCAATAATAATATTGAATTGAATTTAATGGTTGATAGTGATAGGGATAGACAAGATTTAAAGTTATGGTTTGATGAGTTATGGGATAATAAAGCTTTGGTGGAAGATGTTAAAGAAGAAGTCATTTGCTATCTCAATAAACTGTATCAAGATAATGCACCTGAGTTTATTTATTATAAAACCATTTATCATTTATTTAAGCGTTTTTTAGACCAACAAGCAGCCAGCGATTTACTGACTAAACAACAGCATTTGATTGATACGAAGATTTGGAAGTTATTATTTGATTTTCAGAAGGATGGGGTGAGAGGGGCTATTAATAAAATCATGGAACATAATGGCTGTATTATTGCTGATAGTGTAGGATTAGGGAAAACATTTGAAGCTTTAGCCATTATTAAATATTTTGAACTATTGAATTATAAAGTCTTAGTATTATGTCCTAAAAAATTAAGAAGTAATTGGACAATTTACCATGCTTCTAATAACAGTGACTTGAATATTTTGGTTGAGGATAGGTTTAATTATACCGTCTTGTCTCATACCGATTTAAGTAGAGATACAGGATATTCAGGGGATATTAATCTAGAAACTCTCAATTGGGGTAATTATGATTTAGTGGTGATTGATGAATCTCATAATTTTCGTAATAATACTAAAGGAAAACGAGATGAAGATGGGAATATTATCAAGAAAAGTCGCTATGAAAGATTAATGGAGGATATTATAAAAACAGGGATTCCTACTAGAGTTTTATTATTATCAGCAACCCCTGTTAATACGGATTTTAAAGATTTAAGAAATCAGATTAATTTTATTGTTAAAGATAAGGATAGTGCTTTTAGTCAAACATTAGGCATTAGTAGCATTAAACAAACTTTGACCACTGCTCAAAAAGAATTTACTCGATGGGCAAAGAAAAAGCAACATCATAGTAATGAGTTATTAGAAAGTTTAAGTTCTAGCTTTTTTACCTTATTAGATGGGTTAACCATTGCTCGTTCTCGCAAACATATTCAAAAGTATTATCAAGAGGAGATTGAGAAATTAGGGGGATTTCCTGAAAGAGTTAAGCCTATTTCTGTATTTTCTCATATTGATTTAGATGATAATTTTTTAGATTATGATGATATTAATGAGCAAATCTCTGATTATCAATTATCATTGTTCAAGCCCTCTAATTATGTATTGGAAGAATTTAAACCATTATATGAAGGGGAAGTTATACAAAAAAACTTTACTCAAAGTAATCGAGAAAATTACTTAATTGGGATGATGAAAGTGAATTTTCTCAAACGTTTAGAAAGTTCCGTTTATTCCTTTAGAATTACCCTAGAGAGAACTATTGAGAAAATTAAACAGTTAGAAGATAAAATTAAAAAATTTGACCAGTATCAAACGGAACTTGTTAAGAGTGAAGATTTAGAAATTGATTCATTTGAAGATGAAGATTTACAAGCTGCTTTTGAAGTAGGAAAAGATTTAAAATATCAGTTTAAACATCTTGATATTGACCGATGGTTAGTAGATTTAGCCAGGGATAGAAGACAACTTCATAAGTTATATATTCAAGCAAAAGAGGTAGATGTATCTAAAGATGCTAAGTTAGCAGATTTAAAACATATTATTGAGTGTAAAGTGACTAATCCAGCATTGAATAAAGAAGGAAAAGAGAATAAAAAAGTCATAATATTTACAGCTTTTGCTGATACGGCTAAATATTTATATGAAGCTTTAGAAGAATGGGTAAAAACTGAATTAAATATTAACATAGCTTTAGTCACAGGGGGTAATGGGGGTAATAAAACAACCTTTGGGAGTACCCGTTTTGAGGAAATTTTAATTAATTTTTCTCCTAAGTCTAAGAAACGAGAAATGATGTCTTCTTTACCTCAAGATAATGAGATTGATTTATTAATCGCTACTGACTGTATTTCTGAAGGTCAAAACTTACAAGATTGTGATTATTTAGTCAATTATGATATTCATTGGAACCCTGTACGAATTATTCAAAGATTTGGACGTATTGATAGAATTGGTAGTCTTAATCATACGGTTCAATTAGTAAATTTTTGGCCAACAGATGACTTAAATAAATATATTAACCTCAAAAATCGAGTTGAGGCAAGAATGGCCTTAGTTGATATTACAGCAACGGGGGAAGATAATTTATTAGATATAGATGAATTAGAAGATTTGTTAACAAAAGAAATTAGTTATAGAGATCAACAGTTACTACGGTTAAAAGATGAAGTTTTAGACATTGAAGACTTTAATGAAACTGTCTCTTTAACAGAGTTTACCTTAGATGATTTTCGCATAGACTTACTAAACTATTTACAACAAAATCGTCAACTCTTAGAAAATGCACCATTAGGATTATATGGAATTGTACCTACTAATAAGCAGTATAATGTTATTAAACCTGGGATTATTTTCTGTCTTCAACAAATGGGGAATACATCAGGCAATGAACAAGTTAATCCCCTACAACCTTATTTTTTGGTCTATGTAAGAGATGATGGTAATGTTATATATACTTTTGCCCAACCTAAACAAATTTTAGATATATATCGTCTCTTATGTGCAGGGAAAACCCAACCCTATGAAGATTTGTGTCAGTTATTTAATCAACGTACCAGCAATGGCTCTACTATGAGTAAAGAGAGTGATTTGCTCGATAAAGCAGTTCAGTCCATCACCCGCACTTTTACTAAGCGTGTCACTAAAAATCTGTTTAAGTCAGGGAAAGGAGGAATTACGCCTTTTAAAGAACAACAAGTGACGAAAACGACTGATTTTGAACTGATAACCTGGTTAATTATTTCCCAGGATTGTTAGAATAATGAGTATTTACAGGATTAAGTTATTAGTTAGAAAGTCAATTAATCCAAAATTTGATGATGTAAGGTTCTAAAAATGTCGATTAATTTGAAAGACAATATTCAGCAAGCATTAAAAGATTTTAGTCAAGCTTCGATTTCTGATTGTATTAAGCATCTGTTTGAGACTTTGGGTTACTCTACTCAACGGGAAGTCTTGTTAGATATCCAAACCCCTGATGAGGTGGTAGAGGTGTTTGGATGGGAGAATTTTCGAGAAGATAAGGGGTTATTAAAAGAGTGGGAGTCGGTTGATTGTTTGTTTCAGGTGACGGAAGATGATTTAATCCCCCCTAACCCGCTTAATAAGGGAAAAAATGACTTGGATAAGGATTATTTGAAGTCTTATATTTTTATCGGGATAACGCTACAAAATTCTCATTATTCTCGCAGTCAACTGGCAACCATTACCCGTGAAATTAACCGTCAGTCAGATATTCCCATTATGGTTTTATTTCGCTATGGTAACAAAAAAGTCCCCTTTTCTAAGGAGACTTTAGGGGGATCTGATTATGTTACCTTATCTATCATTAATCGTCGTCCCAATAAGTTAGATAGGGATAAAGATGTCTTAGAAAAGATTACTTTAATTAAAGATATTAATATTAATTCTCCCCATCGGGCCCATATTGAAATCTTAGCAGATTTATCTTTATTCTCTTTAAAAGATGTCCATAATTTTGATGAATTACACACTGCTTGGCAAAAGGTTCTTAATACTTCGGAACTCAATAAAAAGTTCTTTCATGAGGTGTCTAATTGGTATTTTTGGGCAACTCAAATGGTGACTTTTCCTGATGGGGGAGAACAAGATAATAATATTCGCAATGCTACCAGTGTTATTCGATTAATTACTCGGTTAATCTTTGTCTGGTTTTTGAAGGAAAAGGGTTTAGTCACTGATGCTTTATTTGATGAAGACAAGCTAAAAGTATTCCTAAAATCATTAGAATCTGAGGATAGCACTTATTATAAAGCTATTTTACAAAATCTCTTTTTTGCTACCCTAAATACAGAGATGAACACGGATAAAAAAGCTGATAATCGTAAGTTTAGGGGACAAACTAAACAAAAGGGTGGTAGAGATCAACATTATGGAATTGCTAATGTTTATCGTTATCAAAATTATTTTACTAATTCTGATGACTTTTTAGAATTATGTCAGGATATTCCTTTTCTAAATGGTGGGTTATTTGAATCTTTAGATAGGTATAAAGATGATGATTCTCAAGCTTCTCAACAAGGAAAAGAGAAAACAAAAATTAGAATTGATGGGTTTTCTGATAGGGAGGAAAACCCCTTAAGTGTTCCTAATGTTCTCTTTTTTGGAGAAGCAAGAAAGGTTGATTTAAACAAAGCTTATGGAACTAGCAATAAGAAGTATGAAGTACAGGGATTAATTAATATATTTAATCGTTATAAATTTACCATTGATGAAAATACTCCCATTGAGGAAGAAATAGCTTTAGACCCCGAATTATTGGGTAAAGTGTTTGAGAATTTATTAGCAGAATATAACCCCGAAACGGAATCAACCGCAAGGAAACAAACGGGGTCTTTTTATACTCCTAGAGAGATTGTTAATTATATGGTAGATGAGTCTTTAATTGCTTATCTACAGACTGCTTTGTTAAGTCAAGGGTCGAGTTATTTAGAGGTAGGGTCAAATCAAATTGATTTATTTGGTAATGAGTATAAAAAGGGTCAGCTTAGCTTACAAGCAAAGTTAGAAAATAGTCGCTTTCAAGGAAGGGAAAAGGAGTTAGAAAGTCAGTTAAGAAGTTTACTCAGTTATCGGGATGAGTCCCATCAATTTAATGAGCATGAGTGTGATTGTTTAATTAATGCTATTGATAACCTGAAAATTATTGATATTGCTTGCGGTTCGGGTGCTTTTCCTATGGGTATTTTACAAAAATTGGTGTTTATTCTAGGGAAACTTGACCCCAACAATAGTAAATGGAAACAGCAACAGAAGGAAAAAGCAATACAACCTGTGTTAAAAGATATTCAGGTAGCGAAACAGATTAGTTATGAAGAAGCTAGAGAAGAAGCGATACATAAGTTACAAGCAAGGTTAGCAGAAATAGAGGATGAATTTGAGAATAATGAGATGGACTATCCCCGGAAGTTATTCTTGATTGAAAATTGTATTTTTGGCGTAGATATTCAACCCATAGCGGTACAAATTTCTAAGTTACGCTTTTTTATCTCTTTAATTGTTGACCAAAAGGTTAATAATGCTCGACCCAATCGAGGAATTTTACCTTTACCAAACCTTGAGACAAAATTTGTTGCTGCTAATTCTTTAATTGGGATTGAAACTCAGTTAAGTTTAAGAAGTCCAGAGGTGATTAAAAAAGAGGAGGAATTAAAGCAAGTCCGTCAACAACATTTTAAGGCAAGGACACCGAAAACTAAGCGAAACTGTCGAGAAAAAGATAAAAATTTAAGACAAGAAATTAGTCAGTTATTGAAGTCAACAGGGTTAGAAAGTGCCACTGCTGATACGTTAGCTAGATGGAATCCTTATGATTTGAATGCACGTTCTGATTTCTTTGACCCTACTTGGATGTTTGGGGTTTCTTCTTTTGATATTTGTATTGGTAATCCTCCTTATATTCGTATTCAAGAGTTAAATAAGTCAATCCCTTTACAGGTGGATTACTTTAAAAAACATTATCAAGCAGCTAAGAAAGGGAATTATGATATTTATGTAGTTTTTGTTGAGAAAGGAATTAATTTACTCAATGAAAAAGGCAATTTAGCTTATATTTTACCTCACAAGTTTTTTAATGCTCAATATGGAGAAGGTTTAAGGGGTTTAATTTCTAAGGGTAAGTATTTAAGCAAAGTAGTTCACTTTGGAGATCAACAGGTGTTTAATAGTGCGACAACTTACACTTGTTTACTATTTCTAGATAAGTTTGGTCGTGATAACTGTCATTTTATAAAAGTAGATAATCCTCAAAAATGGCATGAATTTGGTGAAGCAGTACAAGAACAATTTGAATCTAATTACTTCTCATCTAAGGATTGGAATTTTAATCTTAGTAATGATGACAATTTATTAAATAAATTAAGACATGGAACAGAGGAGTTAAAAAATATAACAAATAAAATATCTCAAGGAATTAGAACAAGTGCTAATCAAATCTATGTATTAAAACTTATTGAAGAAAATGACGATTATTATTTGGCTTTCTCTAAAAGTCTAGATAAACAAGTAGAAATCGAAAAGACAATTAGCTCACAATTTTTACAAGGTCGTCAAATTAAACCCTATACTATTTTAGATTGTAATCAAATAGTTATAATTCCTTATGATACTAATTCTAAATTAATTGTAGAATCAACATTAAAAAGTGATTATCCAAAAGCTTATCAATATCTTTTAGAAAACAAATTAGAGTTAGAAAATAGAGAAAAAGGTAAAATGAAAGGGGAAAAATGGTATGCTTATATATACCCAAAAAATATTGAATTAATGAAAACTAATAAATTAATAATCCCAGATATAGCAGAACAGCAATCATTTGCTATGGATACTGATGGTAATTATGCTTTTACAAGTGGTTATGGAATTACTTTTAATGATATTAATGAATCTGTTTTATATATTTTAGGATTGCTTAATAGTAATGTTTTAGATTTCTATATGAAAAGTATAAGTACACCAATAAGAGGAGGATATTTTAGGTATTTTACACAATTTATTGAACAGTTACCTATTACTAGAATTAATCTATCTAACCCTAATAAAAAATCAAAACATGACGACATTGTTAACTTAGTCAATAAAATCCTCGAAATAAAACGCCAAAACCCCAAAGCAAACACTACAGAATTAGAAAGAGAGATAGATGAGATAGTGTATGAATTGTATGGGTTAAATGAGGAGGAGATTAGGATAATTGAGGGGAGTGTTAAACGAAAATAACTTTAAACTGCTATAATAAAGATAGATTAATTAACTTTTAATTGATTATGGAAAATATTACCCTTCAAGTTGACCCAGAAATTGCCAAAGCATACCGAGAAGCAGAACCAGAAAAAAAGCAAAATGTTCTTCTTGTTTGTAACATTATCCTTAAAGAACTTTTCAAAAATACCAGTTTTGAAGAAATTGTCCAGCAAATTCGCCAAGAAGCGGAACAAAATGGCTTAACACCTGAAATCTTAGAAGAATTATTAAAAGATGAGTAGATTACGAATTTTTTTAGATACTAACATCTTAATTAGTGGACTATTGTTATCTTCATCAACTTCTCAACAAGTTTTTGATAAGGTTACAGAAACAGAAATTATGTTAATTTCGGAGAATACTTATCAAGAAATATCTCAAACCCTAATTCGTAAAAAGTTTGACAAATATTTATCTTTAGAAAAAAGACTTCAATTTATCTCTACTCTAAGAAACAAAGCAGAGATCATTAATATTACTGAAACAATTAATATTTGTAAAGATTCTAAAGATAATAAATTCTTAGAATTAGCGATCTCTGGAAAAGCTACTCATAGGAAAAACTAATGACTCAATCCTTTAATGTAATTATCGAAAAAGATGCAGATGCTTACTTAGTCGCATCCGTTCCCAGTTTAAAAGGATGCCATACACAAGCCAAAAGTTATGATGAATTAATAGAACGTATTCAAGAAGCCATTGAACTTTGTTTAGAAATGGAAAACGAAGAATTTGACCCCTTAGAGTTTGTTGGGGTCAGGAATTCTCATTTTAAGATTTCATGACATTGAAATCCTTACATAAAGAGGGGTTGACAATTCGTAACAAATCTAGTGATCGCTGAAACGGCTAAAACTCGTTTCAAAATGAGAATTGCTAGCGATTGCCCTTCCAGAAAGTCAAGTTTCGGAGTGCTTGGGTTAAAGATAATGGCGAGATTGAAGGTCGAATAAATGGCTGTAAATACCTCCTTGTTGTATCAAGTGTTCGTGGTTTCCTTTTTCCACAATAGCTCCTTGATCTAAGACATAAATACAGTCTGCCATCCGTACCGTAGAAAGACGATGACTGATTAAAATTGCCATCTGATTCTTAAGTAATTGACGAAACTTTTCAAAAAAAGCAGATTCAGCTTTAGGATCTAATGCACTGGTAGGTTCATCTAAAATAATAATTTGAGAATTCCGAAATAAAGCGCGAGCTAAGGCTATTTTTTGCCATTGTCCAATACTCAATTCCTCACCTCCTTCAAATAAATTACCCAATAAAGTTTCATATTCTTGGGGTAATCGGTGAATAAACTCATCTGCTCCTGCTTCTTTGGCAGAGGTTGATATCTCGGTTGAGGCCAACCCTTGCTCAAGATTTCCTAAGCCAATATTCTCCTTCACTGATAAATTATATTTGCCATAATCTTGAAAAATCACGCTAATTTGACGGCGTAAGTTAGCTAGATCAAACTGACGTAAATCAATGCCATCAATAGTAATTCTTCCCTCGGTGGGGTCATATAATCGGGATAATAGTTTGGTTAAGGTTGTTTTGCCTGATCCATTTTCCCCTACCAAAGCAATTACTTCCCCTGGGCGAATGGTTAAATTAATCTCTTTTAAAGCTTGACGCGGACTATTAGAATAGTTATAACTAATCTTTTCAAAAACTATTCCTTGACGAATTGGACAGGGAAAAAATGCAGGAAAAATCGGATTAACCTGCTTCGGTTTCAAGTCAAGAAATTCATAGAGATTCGCCAAAAATAAATTATCATTATAAAGTTCCGTCAAACTACTCAAAACGCCCTGAAAAGTCTTTTGTAATCCGCCAAAAGCTTGATAATACATCACTAAAGAACCGACTGAAATCTCCCCTTTGACAGTTTGATAAACAATTAAACCATAAGAGCCAAAAACCGCACCAGTGGCGCACATTTGGCTGAAAAAATCCCAGACAATATAACGAGTGGCAACCTGTAGTTTTTCTCGACGTAATTGGGAACGTAAACGATGAAAACGGGTAATAAATAAGGAACCTAATTCAAATAGACGAATTTCTTTGGCTAACCAATCATGGGTAAGTATCCAATGATAATAGTTAGCTAATCGTTCTTTCAAAATGTTTTTGTATTGCCAACGGTGCATTTGACGAGATACTCGTAAACGAAGCCAGCTATTGGGGAGAATTGCCAGAACGAGAACGAAAGCAATACCTCCCTGTAAGGATAACAACAGCCCACAGAAAGCCAGGAAAGATAGAGTATTCTGACCAAGTAAAGCCAAGCTTTTTACGACTTTGGTGGGACGATAGGCCGCTTCTTGAATAGCTCGTTGAAATTTGTTGTAATAATCGGGATTTTCGTAATCTTCTAAGTCTACCTCAACGGATTTCTGATGGATGAGATCATAAGTATAATCACTCACTACTAGAGCTTGTGCGTCACTGACCCATTCTTCCAGGGCTTGAGAAAATTGGCTAATTAAGTTAATTATTCCGGTAATCATCAGGAGAATTACCAGAAATTGAGCATTTTCTTTTTGAATAATGCCATCAATGAGGCGTTTACTGAGATAGATGAATAAAACCGGAAGTCCCCCCCGAATTAAGAGAAGTCCTCCCAGTGCGATCGCCCATTTTCGACTACTCTCCCACAGGAGAAGTAATGTTCGCAGCAAGGGCGTTAATATCATAATTTTCCCTCTGTTTTCAGGGGGGACATTCTGTCTTTTGGCTGAAACTTTATCCTAGAAGCATCTTTAATTAAAGCATAATGTTCAGGCGGTCGCCATTTCTGTGGACGTTCAAGGGCTTTAGACATATTTAACTCTCCTTGTTGTGTGTTCTACTCTTCTTTCGTCTGGGGAGAGATAAATTATGTACTCAGGGAATTTAAAAGGGGAAAAAGAAGATAGATAGCTAATTACAGACTCTTGATGTGGCAAAGCTTCTCTACAGTATTGCACGGAAAAAAAATTTTTCTCCAAGTGCATAAAAATATCTGAGCGCATCCGAATAATAAAACAGAGGGGAACATCACCCCACTACTTTAACCAACCTTATCCCATAGGAGTGAAACAACAATGGCTGTTCAACAAGCTTTCAAAGTCCGTGAGTTAATGATTTCCGTGCTTCCTGCAGATGTGGAAAATGAACCCACTAACCAGGACTGTGGATACTGTACTACTTGTACCACTTGTACCAATTGTAGTAATTGTACAAGTTGCACCAGTTGCAGTTATCGTACCACCAGCAACCAATTAACGGAAATTGTTAAGGAAGACGACTTAAGCTTACTCAAACAAGAATTAGAACTTCTTCTGCTCAAATAAACCTGAATTTACAGGTTTATTACCTTTTACCCGTTCATGCCGAAATTTACTAGGCTGGCCCTTTCCCGTCAGCTTTTTTCCTCCACTGCTGTATCAGGCCAGTTTCAACGGTAAAACCTCTCCTTTTCGTCAAGCAAAAGTTAACAAAATAATACACTTATCATTCATTTCTCAAAAATTAATCATGATTAAATCTCTCACCGTCCCCCTTTTAATCAGTCTTGTAACTTTTTTTCCTCAATTAGCCTATGCAGGACAAAAAGTAACCCCTGATATGATTTATCAAATTTCAGCGAATGCGGGACTTACGGAAATTCTTCCTAAAGATAGCCGAGATCTGAAGGGATGTGCTACTACCCCTCAATACAAAAATGCAGGACTCGGAAGAGGTGATTATGTTGCACTTTTTATGTGTCCTCGGTTTGAAAATGGAGAAGTTTCGGTATTAGGAGTGGAAGTTTATAATACTCCTAATAATCAGGTTCTTCAGGAAAGATTAGGCAAAGCTGGATTAATTTTTAGCAACTATGCGATGGCGAATGGTTCATCCCAAGAACAATCTCAACTTCTTTTACAAGCGATCGCTAATACCATTGAGGAAGTCATTGTTCAAGAAAAAGGCAAAGTTGAAGAAACCCGTTACGGGTTTACTCGAGTGCTAATTTATGACTTTACAGATATTAAATATCGCGTGGTTGTCGTTGGAGGTTATATTACTAAAAATCCGGGTGGATTTAATGGACATAATAGCACCAATATTACTATAGGACCGCTTGATTAACTGGCTTAATAAGCAAACAGTATTTTCTTAAATGGTTGTTGTCTAGTTCAAAGAAAACCAAAGAATTAAGGATAAGAATAAAATGATGATCATTTCAAATAGTTTCTAAATTCTGATCCTTTAATTTTTTTTCCAAGATTTATACATTGACAAAAAAAGGCAGAGGCGATCATTTTAATTTCTCTATCATGATCCCCCTTTTAGATCATCAATTTTCTATCTTCCTTCTTTTACCTTGACTAAAAGCTTTTTTAACCAACCCTAGTTAACGTCTAGTTAACGTCTTCTTATTGACTGTCAACCTAGTCTATTATTGATTAAGTAAAATTCATGAATCTAACACTAAAAGCCAATCCTAACTATGAATTAATTTTGTATGATAGACTTCCTCCTTCTCAACAGGAGTGCTTACAAGACTTACTTAAAGATGAAGATTTTTATGGAATTTTACGTCCCATCGATTCTACTCAAACGGGTTTGGGAGTTAAATCTGTCTGTCAAAATACTGCCTTACTTTACTTAACTTTACAACAAGGAAGTGCAGTTCCTACTTACCTCAAAAAACGCTATCAAGAGAAAACCGAGGAATTTATTTATCAATTAGTCATTGATAATATTATTGAAGTAGAAAATCAGGGAAAATTTGTTTCAGGAATTGAAGCGATTCCCCTATTTTCTTTTCGTCATCAAATTAAACATGATGAATTATTAGGAACGGGAAAAATTGCTCAATTATCTCTCGATGCACTTAAATATGCTCAAGTATTAGCCATTGATGATAGTAGTAAATTATCAGCGCGACTTTATTTTTATAATCGTTTACCAATTACACCTAAGTTACTGCGTTTATATCCTTCTAAAGTTGAAATAGCAGACTATTTACAAATTTCTCCCCATCATCCAGCAGGTAAATTATTACTAAAACATTGGCGAGAAGCAACTAGCACCCAAGGGGATGATTTTTGGCGAACTTGGAAATATTTAGAAAATTTAGAGTCTTTAAATAGTCAAGAAAAAGCAACGTATAAACTCTATATTTCACCCAGTTTTGAAGTTTTAGGAGAGGTTTTTCCGTCGTTAGTTAAGATTTTTACAGAGTTACAAGTTCCTCAATTTAAAGTCGGTGGAAAACAAATTGCTGGACTGTTGCGCTCTGATAAAATTATTGCCTATTTTGGTGATTTTGATTCTTTGAAAAAGACGGCTGATTTAATTATGACTTCTTTACCAAATATTCCCAGTCAAGGTGTTCCCTTTACCTCTGAGTTAGACGAAAATGGCTTATTATCTTGGGGCATTGATCCCCCTTCTAATGATCAAGTATTAAAATGGCAAGAACGAGAAAGCTGGCGAGTTTGGTTAACTAATCGATTGGCCACAGGGCTTTTATCCGCAAAAAATACTGATTCTTCCTTAGAAGCTTGGCAATTTGCCCTTTATCGGCTACAACAAGAAGGAGTTGATCCTAAAACATGGCAACCATTAACTACTCTTTAAACTTTATAAGTACCAAAGCAAAATTAATTGCACAGCCAGGGCGGGGGTTTTGATATAGTCGTAATGGTTGAGTCATAGGGGGCGGGTTTATTTAACTTTTTTGTGAGAGTCATTGATTGATGTAAAAAACCCGCCCCTACAAATTTTGTGTAATTAATTTTGTCTACCTACTTAATATCCTCAATTATCAATTTTTAATATAAGATGATGCTTAAATCAGCGATCGCTTTGATGAGTCCCCTCCTGCTTCTGTCTCCTTCTGCCTTAGCTTTAAGTCTTCTTGGTGAGACTGAGAATCTCTATGGCAATAATCAGACTTTTATTCCTCAAAATTCTGTAAATAAACCAGAAATCGCTCAAGGTGATCCTTCAAGCATCTCAGAATATGCCTATAATTTTATTAAAGAAATTACGGTTAAAATTACTACCCCTGATAATCGGGGTTCGGGAACATTAATTGCGAAAAAACAGGGTAATATTTACCTCATTCTCACTAATGCTCATGTTATTAATAATTCAAAGACGGTAACAATTCAAACCCATGACGGGAAAACCTATCAAGCAACTGTAGTTAATAACTCTCTCCCTCAAGATTATGACTTAGCCTTACTAGAGTTTAGCAGTGAGCAAGAATATTCTGTTCCCAGTGATGATATTACTGCTCCTATTAAAGATAATCCCGTTATTTCAGGGGGATATGTGGCAGAAACAGGAGAATTTGTCGCAACAGAAGGAAAAGTTACTCATAGCTTATCTCAATCCTTTAAAGAGGGGTATAGTGTCGGTTATACCAATAATATTAAACAGGGAATGAGTGGAGGACCCATTCTCAATGGGCAAGGGGCATTAGTGGGCATAAATGGGCGTTCTGCGGCTCCTATCCTCAATACTGGCTATATTTATCAAAATGGAAGCACTCCTACTGTTGCCGAAATCCAAGAATATCGTAAGGTAAGTTGGGGAATACCGATAAATACTCTATTAACTTACATAAAACCCGATATTTTAACCGCTTACAGCTTACCCTTACCTCAAGCTGTTGCTAGGGTAGAGACACCGATTAATGAGGGGTATATTGGGCAATTAGAAGCAAAAGCAAGGAAATTTGTGGTAAGGGTAGATAGTAGCAGTACAGGTAATGGTAGTGGTGTGATTATTGCCAAAGAAGGGAAAACCTACACAGTTTTAACAGCAGACCATGTATTATGCGAAAAGGATGGAAAAAACCCCGATGCTAAGACCCCTTGTGCTGAAAGACATATTTATAGCATAACCACTCATGATGGGAAAACCATCCCACTAGATAAAAGTACCATTATCCGACAAGAAGGGGTAGATTTAGCGGTATTTAAGTTTGAGAGTCAGGAAAATTACTCGGTTGCTGAGATAGCGGATTATAACCCGAATACCAATGATTTTGTCTTTGCGGCAGGATTCCCGAAAATTGGCGATAATGACCCCCAATGGATGTTTAGTGGAGGGAGAGTTAATGAGAAAGAACAGGGATTAGTGCAAACTCGACGAACAAAGGAAGACTTACAAACTCAACAAAGTGGCAGTTTACAAAATGTTAGTTCTTTAAACGGAGGATATGAGTTAGTTTATACCAGTATTACCTACGGGGGAATGAGTGGGGGTGCAGTGTTAGATAGTCAAGGGAGAGTCATCGGGATTCATGGACGCTCAGAAGCAGCCGTAGGAGGTAAAATTCAGATTCAATTAGGCTATAGTTTAGGGATTCCTATTAGCACTTTTGTCGGATTACAAGATAGATTGAAAGCAAAACCCCAATTATTAACTACTGCTAAACCCCAAGTTAGTCAGCAACAACAACAGGAAATCATTAAAGCGATTGTTGATATTAAAGTACCTAATACCAATGCTGAAGCCTATATTTGGATAGAAAGGGGAGGACAGTTATGGCGTTTACAGAAGTATGAGGAAGCAGTTAAGGCGTTTGATGAGGCAATTAAGCAAAATAAGCCTGATAATGTCTATTTAGCATGGTATGGTAAGGGTTTGGCTTTAGGTGACGAGGGAAAGGTTCAAGCAGCTATAGAAGCTTTAGAAAAAGCTATCCTGACTCTTCCTCCCCAGTCTTCTGGTGACTACTCAGCCGAGTTTCACAGTAGTATTTTACAGCAACAAAGTTTGACCTATCGCTATTTACCCGACTATGAGAAGGGGTTAACTGCTATCAATAAGGCGATCGCCCTCTCTCCCAATAATCCTAACTTGTATAACGAGAAACAGACAGTTTTAAGCAAATTAAAACGCTATGATGAGGCATTAGAAGCCATTAACCAAGCCATTAAACTCACTCCCCGTGCGGCTTGGTATAACAATCAGGGGCTTCTTTACTCTGACTTGCAAAAATGGGAATTAGCAGAATCTGACTACACTAAGGCGATCGCCCTCAATCCCAATGATGCAAATGCTTACAACAATCGGGGGAATCTTTACTATGACTTGCAAAAATGGGATTTAGCAGAATCTGACTACACTAAGGCGATCTCCCTCAATCCCAATGATGCAGATGCTTACTACAATCGGGGGAATCTTTACTCTGACTTGCAAAAATGGGATTTAGCAGAATCTGACTATACTAAGGCGATCGCCCTCAATCCCAATGATGCAAATGCTTACAACAATCGGGGGAATCTTTACT
>NZ_JAYGHQ010000034.1:0-7258 GCF_034931425.1 Crocosphaera sp. XPORK-15E | reverse complement strand
TAGCTCAAGCTTACATAGGTCGAGGGATTTTTTACTACAAGTTGCAAAAATGGGAATTAGCAGAATCTGATTTCACTAAGGCGATCTCCCTCAATCCCAATGATGCTAAAGCTTACTACAATCGAGGTTTTTTTTACTACAACTTGCAAAAATGGGAATTAGCAGAATCTGATTTCACTAAGGCGATCTCTCTCAATCCCCATTATGCTCTTGCTTACTACAATCGGGGGAATCTTTACTACAACTTGCAAAAATGGGAATTAGCAGAATCTGACTACACCAAAGCCATTGAAATTAATCCTAAATTAGCTTCTGCTTACAACAATCGGGGGAATCTTTACAAAAACCAGCAAAAATGGGAATTAGCAGAATCTGACTACACCAAAGCCATTGAAATTAATCCTAAATATGCTGATGCTTACAACAATCGGGGGAGTGTTTATTATCAATTAAAACAAACAGAAAAGGCAGTAATAGACTTAAAAAAAGCAGCCGAATTATTCCGTCAGCAGGGGAATATGGCTGCTTATGAAAAGGTGATGCAGGCTTTACAACAAATAGGGGTATGAAAAATGGAATGGATGATTATCTTTGACGAAGCCTTTCGAGATTGGTTAAGTAGGTAGACAAAATTAATTACACAAAATTTGTAGGGGCGGGTTTAGCCAAAACCTTTGTTACTCAACCATTACGACTATATCAAAACCCGCCCTGGCTGTGCAATTAATTTTGCTTGACTACTTATATCAGCAAGAAGATGCCGTACGAGATTCCATGAAAAAAGATTTGAAGCCTATTTGAAAACATTAGCGGAGGAAAACCCATGATTACTTTTGATGATAAAATGAAAAAACTTTCCCCAAAAAAACGAGCAAAAATTGAAGCTAAAACCCAAAAATTTTTACAGAAAATGCAAATCATTATATATGTCTAGTTACTTGTTTTATCAATAAAGAGCAATTTTAAATGGACATTTTTTGTGATATAATCATTGGGAAAATTAGCTTACATAGGAAAAAAAAATGAATCAAATAATTGTTTTTGAAGTGTCTAAAGAAGATGATGGCGGATTTTTTGCAGAATGTTTAACCGAGGACATTTTTTCCCAAGGGGATAATTTGGAGCAACTAAAAACTAATGTCAGAGAGGCAGTAAAATGATACTATTTTGAACAGCCAACTGTTCCTACTATTAAGTTACATCCCGTTAAAAACAAACTTTTAATAATATCATGAAAATCCCTAGAAATCTTAAAGGTTCGTATTTAGCAAAAGATGAAGAAATTCCCACCCCTAGCACCCTCGAAACCATTTTAACCGATACGGATCATCAAGATTCGATCGCTTTTGAGAAATCCATGATTACTTATTTAGCTACAGTTCATAAAGATAACCATAGCGATTATGGCGTACAATTCTAAGCTGTTAAGCATTCAAATTTCCAGAACGATCCAAGCCAGTCAAGGGTTTCAGCCTCAAAATATGTAGTTTAAATGCTTAATAGCTTAACATATAATCATTAGTTATGATTACAAAAAAATGACAGACCAAGAGATAAAATAGGGAGAAAGAAACCAATATCTTCCTCCATTTTTTCAATTTTTTTACCCTAAATTAACGACTGGCAAACTTAGAATTAATGCGTACCGTGGGAATAACAACTGATTCACTATGAGTATGAGGTTTAATGGCTAAATCAACCGTTAAAGGATTAGGTCTTGTTCGTAAATTTTGTGTTCCTTGAGCCGCTAAAGAAGTTGAAGGATATTTCTGCATCAGTTGTTTAAGAGTATCAATTCGCGCTGATGGGTTGGGATGGGTGCGTTGTTCTCCCTGTATGTCAGCAGAAAGAGTACGATTTAAAACATCCATTGCTCGGATACATCCTTGAGGATCATAACCTGCCGTTGCCATATAAAGATAACCCTGTTTATCGGCTTCAAACTCTTGTGTCCGAATAGAAGCATTTAAACTAGCAAGATAGGCATTTTCTTTTTCAGAGATAATTTCTCGTTTTTTCTGCTCAATTTTTTGACGATCTAACTGACCATTATTACCTAAGAAGAAAGGTGTAAAAGTGAATCCCGTCAAGCGTCTGACTATTACTCCAAAGAATTGTCCCGCCCTTTGACTTTGTTGCCATTCCTCATATTTTCGCCGTTCTTCAGCCACTAATTTATCAATTTCCGCTTGCGCTTCTTGATTAAATTGGGCTTTTAGTGTTTCATTGATATGGACTCGTTGAGCTTGATGACGTAATTGATTGTGTGCCATTTCATGACCTATAATACAAGCTAAGGCAGCGTCGTCCCCGTGAAGTTGGTCTAAAATTCCTCTGAAGGCAACAACAAGGTTAATTTCAGTCGCATAAGCATTAACATCATAATCGGGCATAATGCCAATGCGCCAGGGACGCTCATCTAGTCCATTTGCTCGTGCAATTAGCTCAACCATGCGATACACCCAATACCATTCTTGCCAATTTTGGTCGAGTTCTTGACCTAAGAGTTTAAATTGATCCTCAATAGGGCGATAGGGGTTATTGCTTTTCGCTTGCGCTATCATTTGAGTAGAGGATAAGGTTTGAGGAGTTGCTAGTGCTGAAATAGGGCTAGAAAGCAAGATTCCTCCTAAAATCGTTCCGATTAATCGTTGGTTAAGCATATTTTCCTCCAAGGTGTTTAGTTAATGTCTCCTGTTAAGGGTTACGGTTGGATAGGGAATTTTTACGCAGTAGTTTACTCAAAAATTAAATTTCTGAGATTAATTATAGGATGAGTGCAAACCTTGCATCCCTACAGAATAACGATCATAAGTAGGTACACAAAATTAATTACCCAAAACTTTGTAGGGGCGGGTTTAGGGTTAAGCCTTGTCAGTCAAGCCTTAGAGTCATATCAAAACCCGCCCTGCTATGTGTAATTAATTTTGTTTAAGCACTTAATGATAAGAAGTTAACTCATCCTTCGCTTTCTAACAGTGGCATCGCGGATAATTCAGGATAAATTAGGTCAAAACTCAATAAGGCAACCCCTAGCTTTCCCTTGTAAAGACTATACTCAGGAAACTGTGAGGGAGATTGATCTTGTAGCGCACGCATGGTCATTGTCTTAGCTGCATCATACCATTGGCGATCGCCGCTATACCGATACATATTTAACAGTGCATAAGCAGCCCCCGTAAAGCCACAACATAAATTAGCGGTTGTTCCTAAATCTTCTCGTACATTATGTGCTGTTTTCAGGGCTAAGTCTAAATAATGGTCATTTTTCAATAATTGATGTGCCAACGTCCACAAGAAAACATATCCGGCTGCCCCATTACACCAACTGGGCATATAATCTCTACCAAGGGAAAAATAAGATAAGGGATTTAATCTTGTCCAGCGTAACCCTAACCCCTCATTTGCTTTTTCGGCACAATCGGCTAATTCTTGTAAACGGGTTTGAATAATAGGAGAAATGGGCATATTTCTGACTTGACACCATCTTAACAGCGCATAGAGAATTCCTACCCAACCATGCGCCATGCCTAAATATTTGATAGTTTTATGATCAGCGGACCGCAACGCGGATTTCTTCGAGATCGCTTCATCGGTGTCAATTTTGGTTAAAATGTGTTGAAAGATTTGATCTCCATGAGCTTGTAAAGCGACTTCTTTTGGCATTCTTTCGCATAAAATGGCACATCCGACTAAAACTCCTGCCCATCCCATGCTTAAATCTAAATGCTTTGATTCTTTTGAGGTTACTTGAATAAAAGCTTCAGTTGCTTCCCATTGAGAGGGAAGATCATTCATTGCATGAGCAATCAAAGTGCGAAGACAATGAACCCCACTAATGGTATGATATAAGGAAATATCGCCAATAGAATCAAGAGTTAAGCCCATTTGAGCATTATAAGCCCCTTCTTCCGTTTGCATGGCTTTTAACGCATTCATTGACCAAATATCAGCTTGTGAAAGCATCTCTGCACTATTTTCTAAACAAGCTACTCGATAAAAACTATAGGCAATTCCTGCTGCACCAAAAATAACCGAGCCAGAGGGAGATAATAAGGTTTTTCCCTGTTTTTCAAAGGAAAAAGGCGATAAATACTCGAAGAAATGTTGACGAAAATTCTGCAATTGTTGTTCAAAAGTATTATCTAAAACGACTGCAAAGGTGGATTCATTGACAGAGACTCCCATCAGTTGGGTTGCAAACTCAGCGACACAGAGAAAGCGCAGACTAGGATCTTTTTGTAATGCTGTGATCAGAAGCGTTTCTACTTCAGAAAAAGGCGTAATTCCCTGCTGAATGAAAGAAAGGGGTTTTTCTGTGATAATTTGACGCAGTTGTTCTTTTTTATCGATCGCAAATTTAAGATAGTGATAACCTGTTAATAAATGATAAATTAACGCCCCTAAAGCGTATTGTTCACCTAAAAAGGTAGTTTGTGGCTTTTCCCCGTCTTCTAAGCGTTTCTGGGCGTATTCTGGCTCATAAAAATACTCGATACCACCCCTGGGGACTTTAATTTCTGCTTGCTCTGCTTTAATACAGCGAGAAAAGCCATAATCGACGATTTTAACAGAATAATCAGCATCTACTAGAATATTCTTAGGATGAACATCCCCATGAATGATTTGCTGTTGATGCAAGTGAGCATAAGCTTGAAGAATGTTACAGGATAGGGTTAATAATTTTTGACGAGCGGTGATATTATTGGCTTTTTGCAGATTTTTCGCAATATCAATCGATGTTTGCCCGTTTACCCATTCCATCACAAAATAGCGATAATTATCTAAGGTATTTTCATCGAGTAGTTGAGGGTTAACTTTACCATCTAATTGACGGATAATGTCAATCTCTCGTTCAAAGGCTTTTTGCCAAATTGAGGCAGCATTAGGGCGTAATAGTTTAAGAGCAGCCAAATTTCCTGTATTATCTTTAACTTGATAGATTTCTGTATCTTCTAGGACTTGAATAACCCGTACTATTTCCCAGTATGCGATCTGATTACCTATTTTAAAGGATGCACAGATGCCTTGAGCATCGATCGCAGTTTCTTCCACTAACCAGCCCGCATTTGATAAACTTTTAAGCAGAGGAAAAGCTTGTTCTAAAAAGGCTTGAGGATCTAATTGGTTATTTTGACTATATTTTAGTAAAGCTTGTGCCATTTTAGTCGGTTGACGAAAAAAATTCAGAAATTCGGCAGCTTCAGGTGCAACCACTTTGGAACGAATGCGAGAACTGGGGCGAGTAATGGCATAATCAGAGTCGGAACAATTAAGCTGATGACGAATATCTTCCGCTAGTTGACTGACAGGGATGATTAAAACATCTTCAGGTAAAATAAGGGTTTGTTGAATAAAAGGTTTTTGAGTCATTTTGATTGTTGGTTTCGGTTAGCAGTTTACGAGAAAAATTGTCTTCTATAAGATGATTCGAGACTGATTGTTGATTTTTACGCAAGACTGACGTTAAGGTTTTAAAATAGGTAATCATAACCGAATGCCGCTAACTTAAGCTTTTTGGAGAGACTGAAACCCCTATAAATACGTGGTGTTTGCCGTATATTTAGACCTTAAGTTAGCGGCATATAATCATAAACAATGATTATATAGCAATCAGGTTTCAATTGTGAGAAAATTAGGAGGAGGATTTAACAGTGTTAAATCCCTACAATGGTATATTTGTAGGGACATAATACCATTATGTCCCAGTATGTTTTTGCTTCTCACATATCATTACTGATTGCTATAGTTATTTAGTTGCTACTCAACTGAAAACTGCTGTTAGTTAATTTCTTTCTTCTAGGGAAAAACCAACTTTTCTTAAATGTCTTGTAATTTCCTCAACAAACACATGAGCTTGTTTAAAAAGACTTTGTGCTAACTCAAAATCAGGCTCTAACATTTCCCCGTAATCATTTGCCTGTCTTTCATCAAATGCCCGATGTAAACTTTTTGATAAATCCTTAGAAAATATCCCTGTTTTGACAAATTCACGGTCAAATAAACTAATCAAACCGCTATGCTTAGAAGCTCCCAAACCTCTAGTGGCTAACAAACCTAATAGAGCATAAAACATTCCATAATAGGAACGATTGATACAACCTCTAAATGCTGACTGATCGAGCAGTAATTCCGCTTCTCGTAACGTTTCTACTGCTTCCTGTAAACGATATTTCACCAAAAGCTGTAATTGAGTGTCTGTCATACCACTATACCCTCTTCCATCACCCTAGATAAGAGAGGATTAGCACCCACTGCACCCAATTTAATCTGCTCCTCTGTTACTACAAAAGTAGAAATTACTCGGTCATATTCAAAGCCTATTTCCCAAGCTAAATCATAAATCTTTTCTCGCAGAGAACGATCTAATTGTGGAACTTTGACAAATACATCCAAATCAGAATCAGTTTGAGCATCACCCCTTGCCCGTGAGCCAAAAATCCGTAAATCTAAAATAGGGGTAATTTGTTCTAAACGATGTCGAAATTCCCTGACAATCTGATGATCTAGTTTTTCCATAATGATTAATTTTCCAGATATAAACTAAATAACAAAATCGGAAATGAGATTTTAAAAGTTACATCACTTATTAACATAACTTTGTAATTCAGGATGTGCTAGTAATTTTTGGGTATCGGCAATTAATTTGTCTCCCCAATTATTTGATTTTAAGTAGTCTAGAGTGGCAAATTTAGGGTCAATATTTAATGCTGATTTAGCTAATTTTACAGCTTTTTCTATATCCCCATTTATATAGAAAGTAGTAGCTAAGGCTAATTGTGTTTCTGCTAAATCTGATTTGAGTAATAAGGTTTGATTAAATTGTTTGATAGCTACTTGTATTTCTCCCATTTCGTAGTTACTTAATCCAATACTAATTAGGGCAAATAAGTTATTAGGATCAATATCTCTTGCTTTATAAAAATCAGCAAGTGCTTGGTCATATTTTTTGAGATTATGGTAAAGAAGCCCCCGATTGTTGTAAGCTTCAACATATTTAGGATAAATTTCAATAGCTTTGGTGAAGTCAGAAGCAGCTAAATCCCATTTTTGCAGGTCAGAGTAAAGAAGCCCCCGATTGTTGTAAGCTAGAGCAAATTTAGGATTAATTTCAATAGCTTTGGTGAAGTCAGAAGCAGCTAAATCCCATTTTTGCAGGTTATAGTAAAGATTCCCCCGAATGATGTAAGCTAGAGCAAATTTAGGATTAAATTCAATAGCTTTGGTGTAGTCAGAAGCAGCTAAATCCCATTTTTGC
>NZ_JAYGHQ010000033.1:0-16271 GCF_034931425.1 Crocosphaera sp. XPORK-15E | reverse complement strand
AGAAACTGTTCTAGTCGTTTTCGAGTTAACTGGTTCTCAGAAATTTTCTGCGCTAAAACCGAGATTCTTTTGACCCTTCCTGAGATACCAAGTTGTTGTTTCAGGAAATTATGAGTTTCTTCCCCTTTGTTAATGATTATTCTTTCCACTTGAGAAACAGATAAGATAGTTTGATCATCATTCTCATTAGGTAAAGACTCAAGAATTATAGGTAAATCTTTAGTATCTGTAATAGATTGGTAGTCAGTTTCTTCATCATCTTCGCCTTTAAGAAAACGTCCTAATTGAGCATATTGATCATAACTTTCTTTGACTTCTTCCACCATTTCTGTGATTTCTTCAACCAGATTATCAATAGCTTCAATCGGGTAGATCCCACATAAATCTTTAAACAGCTTCCTTAAACTATTCAAATGTTTAGAAACCTCGACTTCTGACGTTTTCTGGGCTTGATGTAGTTGCTGTTCTACCCTTAATTTTTGTTGAAGATCATTGGCTCTTCTAGACTAAGTATGATAATTTAATAATTAAAAAGAGCGAAGAAGAAAAGATTATTAAAATCTAATCACCGTATAATCTTTACCGAAGCTTAACTAGAGACTATCTTTTATGTT
Source organism: Crocosphaera sp. XPORK-15E (assembly GCF_034931425.1). Lineage (NCBI taxonomy): Bacteria > Bacillati > Cyanobacteriota > Cyanophyceae > Chroococcales > Aphanothecaceae > Crocosphaera > Crocosphaera sp. XPORK-15E. The sequence continues at coordinate 15,657 of NZ_JAYGHQ010000033.1, read as the reverse complement.
ATTAAATAGCTAATATAAAGTTGCAAAAATGAGTTTTTAATAAAATGCCATCTAACTCTCTGCTCCATTTTATCACTAAAATCGTTAAATTTGAAAGTTTTAAAGCAACGAATTGTCATTTTATTACGGAGAATGAATTGGTTATTGAATTAGAAAAGAAAGAACGTTTATCAACTTGTCCACATTGTCAAAAAACCACAGATAAAGTTCATCAATCTCATCGATATAGAGTCAGAGACATTCCCTTTAGTAGTTGGGATGTATTTCTCCTAGTTAATCGTCGTCAATTTAGGTGTAAAAACTGCGACAAAGTATTTAGTGAAGAATTAAATTTTGTCAAAAAAAGAAGAACATATACAATGAGATTAGCAGAAAAAGTTATCAAAGAAGTGTTAGAAACAGATGTTTTAAATACGGGAAAAAGAAATAGAATGAGTCCAGCAGAAATAGAAACAATACTCAAAGAATTAGAAGAAGATTTATTGAAGGAAAAACCCAGGGACTTAAAAAGGCTAGGAATTGATGAGATCACCCATTTAAAGAGAGGGAAAAATTATGCGGCAGTTTTAGTAGATTTAGATAAGAGAAAACCGATAGCATTATTAGAAAAAAGAAATAAAGAAGTTATAGCAGAATACTTACTGGGTCTAGGTTCAGACATATTAAACCAAATAGAAGAAGTTAGTATTGACTTGTGGGTTCCCTATAAAAGTGTGGTAGAAGAACTAATGCCTAATGCACAAGTTGTCGCCGATAGATTCCATGTGATGACACAAATTAATAAAGAGTTAGATTCAAGAAGAAAAGAGGAAAAAAGACAGGCAGAAAGGTTAAAAAACAAAAAGCAGAGAGAGGAAAAAACTCAAGGAATAAAAAAGAGCAAATATCCGTTGCTCAAGAAAAAAGAAAAGCTGACTGAAATCGAAAAAGAGAAATTTAAAGAATTGGAAAAAGTGGCACCTGACTTAATGCTAATGTATCAAGAAAAAGAAAAAATAAGAGAAATATTTGAAAGTAAAATAACGGCAGATGAAGCCTTTTGGAAAATGGTAGAATGAACGGAATCAGCTTATAAATATTTCCCGAAAAGCGCACCGCCCGCGCCGAGGTTTCCTCGGCATCAGGACGGAGCAAGCAGTTGTCGAACAATAAAAAGATGAATTGATGAGATTTTAGCCTATTTTGATAACAGAATAAACCAAGGTGCAGTAGAAGGAATCAATCAAAAAATAAAGTTAATTAAGAGGAGAGGTTATGGGTTAAATAATTTTGACAACTTTAGAAGAAGAGTTCTCTTAAATTGGCATTTTTGTTAGGAATTTATCATACTTAGTCTAGAAGAGCCAAAAAAATTACCTTAGAAATAACAGGAGAAAACGGCATTGTTGTCAAAGCTGAAGTTAATCGTAAAACCTTAGCCAAGCAAGTTGAAAAGATGGACAGTTTCGAGGGTTGGATAGCTGCTTTATCAGAGAAAGTTACCGAGATTTCTCCTGATGGTGTGGTGACTTTAGAAGGGGCAAATGTTCAAGTCTTTGAGAGAAAGCAGAAGACTAACCCAGAAGAAAATGAGGTTCAAAAATCAAAATCTGTTGCCTAATGTTAGCTCAACAAACGCTTTTTCAAATTTCACAACTCCTGGGGATTTCAACCATCGAATAAAACAGCATTTATCTGGATAAAACCGTTGATTTAGGCAGGATACCATCCATCTTCAAGTATTTGTTCAAAACTAAACGGACAAGTATCTGGAAAATTGAACTTAAAGCCTTTGGCTTTCCCATGACGTTCTATTAAATTAACATATCCACGAGTTTATTTTTTGAGGGTGAATCTTGAAAGTAGATGGAAAACTTTGGATTTAATGGCGATCACTATTGGACAAAAACTTTTCCATATGCTGACTATTGTTGCTAAATGTTACAGTTTCGTTGAGTCTGTTTACCAAGTTTTTTTTTCTGGTATATTAGGCCGAGTTATAGCAGTCCTGCTACGTCTATCTCGCTTTACCTCGGTGAGATCTGATCTCTAGGATTGCACTATTGCGGAACTCAATCAATTTTTCGAGGTTCCCTTATGTCTGCTGTTTTTACAGTACCCGCATTGTCCCAACTCACACAGCTAACCCAAGGTGACGAAAATATTTGTATTGCCGTCCTAGATGGACCCGTTGATCGATCCCATCCTTGTTTTGGGGGCGCAAATTTTACGATCTTGCCCTCCCTTGTTCAAGAGAAGGCTCGACCAGACGGAAATATGTCCGTCCACGGCACTCATGTTTCCAGTATTATCTTTGGTCAGCCTGGCAGTTCGGTAATAGGAATTGCACCGAGGTGTAAAGGGATAATTGTCCCCATCTTTTCAGATGATCATCGCACTGTATCGCAGTTAGACCTAGCACGAGGCATTGAGCAGGCGGTCAATGCTGGAGCGAACATAATTAACATCAGTGGGGGACAACTCACTGATTTTGGCGAAGCGGAAGGCTGGTTAGAGAATGCGGTGCGTTTATGCGAACAGCAAAATGTTTTACTGGTTGCGGCTGCGGGGAATAATGGATGTGAATGTCTGCACGTCCCGGCTGCCCTTTCCTCTGTCCTGGCTGTGGGGGCGATGGATGCCAACGGTCAGCCCCTAGATTTTAGCAATTGGGGTGAAACCTATCAAAATCAAGGTATTCTAGCCCTTGGAGAAAACATACTGGGGGCAAAACCCGGTGGAGGAAACCAGAGTCTGAGCGGTACCAGCTTTGCTACTCCAATAGTTGCAGGGGTAGCGGCACTGCTGCTGAGTTTGCAACGGAAGCGGAGCAACTCCCCTAACCCCCACAAAATTCGTGAAATTTTGTTACAGAGTGCTTTGCCCTGTGACCTTGACCTGCCTGCCGATGTCAAGCGATGTCTGGCGGGCAAACTTAACATCCCTGGATCTGTCACATTACTAACAGGAGGAAATATGCCAGAGGAAATCGCATCAGTTGATGTATCAGCAGTGGAAGCCGCAGGTTGCGGTTGTGGTGGGGGAGTCAGCAATACTGCTGAAGCACAGATCGCCGCATCTGAACAATCTATTAAGGGAAGTAGCCCTGTAGCTGCCCCCAGTAACACACCCAACCTACAAGACCTATTAAATTCTTTACCCCAACAACCCACAATGCCAAATCTCACTGCTAATTCTATCACCGCCAGTCAAGCTCCCAGCGAAATTGCGGGCCTCGGTCAGCTAGTCTATGCTTTAGGGACGTTAGGCTATGACTTCGGAACTGAAGCCCGTCGGGATACATTTAAACAACTGATGCCTCCTTTTAGTTTTGCGGGGACGATGGTACCGGCTAACCCCTATGATGCTCGCCAGATGGTGGACTATTTGGGAGAAAATATCTCTGAATCGCGCTCGCTGATCTGGACTCTTAATATTGAATTAACTCCAGTGTATGCGATCGACCCTAGCGGACCCTTCGCTGCCGAGACTTACCGCGCCCTCCACGAACTCCTGTCTGGACAAATTCAACAGGAAAGCAATGCTGATTTCGTTGAGCGCGTTAGCATTCCCGGTATCTTAACGGGACGCAAAGTCAAGCTGTTCTCCGGTCAAGTAATCCCAGTAATTGAACCCCAAAGCACCCGTGGACTCTATGGTTGGAAAGTCAACGACTTAGTGGGTGCAGCCATTCAAGCAGTAGAAGCTGAAGCCGGCACTGCTGATGAAGACAGAATCCGCAAGACCCTGGATGGTTTTCTAAATCGTATTTACTACGATTTACGCAACTTAGGAACCACTTCCCAAGACCGCGCCCTCAACTTCTCTGTTACCAACGCCTTCCAAGCAGCGCAAACCTTCAGTGAAGCGGTAGCTGTGGGTATGGAACTCGACAGTATTACTGTGGAGAAAAGCCCGTTCTGTCGTATGGATAGCGATTGTTGGGATGTCAAGCTGAAGTTCTTTGACCCCGAAAACAGCCGTCGTGCCAAGAAGATTTTCCGTTTCACTATTGATGTGAGTGACCTTATTCCCGTTACCTTGGGCGACGTTCGTTCTTGGTCTTCCCCTTATTAGGAAACTGGACAATTTTGGTGAGAGTGCTAGGAAAAACCGGACTTTCACCAAGATTCACCGCTTTGTTGTTCAATTAAAATACGGAGAATCCTCAATCATGCGACTTCCTGCCTTGTCTCCCCCTGTCAAACGTCCCCATTTCATCCAACCCTCCCTGTCGGTGGATATTGAACACGGTAGTATTGACGAGTTAGTAGCTATGCGAATGAGACTACTTCATGGTGCTAACTATAACGATCCTGCCGCCTATGCCAACCGCAGTTTCAACCAAGTAATGCACTCAAGTGCATCTAGTGCCAGCCAGGGCTGGGGCGGCTTTGGTGGCATGGGACGATTCTATTAATTAGCGGATAATCACCATGACTCAAAACACTGAAACTCTCTGGCAAATTGGCCAATCTGGCAAAGGGGGGCAGGAATTTCTGCAAGCGGGCGGTTGGCAGGCGGAATTTACCTACATTGTGGGGTCGGATGACGACCCGATTAACCAGCCCCGAATGCCGTCATTGCTCTTGGTTCCCGGTCTTAAAACTAAACCAAAACGTGGACGGAAAGAGCTTTTTGCCACAGATAAACTGAATATTCAGTTTTCTCTGCCCCAGAGTTACAGTGACGGTGAACTCACGCTTTTTTACAATTTTTACGGCTCGGAAACGGATACCCTCTTTGTCGATGGTGAGCCTATTACCGAACTCGTCGGAGCAGGTGAACGCAAGCTGAATCGAACCCAGACTCCTTTGCCTGCCCTCAGTGCGGGGAAACATACCCTAACCCTCACTACTGCTGGTGGAGTGGGAGGCAAACACTCGATTGATTACCTCAAACTTGATGGGGTTGTCGCGGCTAAAACACCAGAAAAAACGCAGGAAACTATGACTAAACCGAAGGAAACTATGGCTAAAGCTACTACTCCAGAACCCGAAGTAACTGTCGATGTCCCCAAGAAGTCCTACGTCCCGACTTCCCAGACAGGGCTGCAAGATTACGGATATTGGTATGACTATTGTCGAAAACAGGCGAAAAAAACTGAGAAGGATCACAAACCGTTCCGGCGAGGGCGCATCTGGGCCTAATCGTGATCCTGCAGTTTTCGTCCGCATTTATTAACTGAATATTCATTAAATAACTGTTTTTGTTATGCAACCCACCACCCTGCTCCAAATTAGACCCCACTTTCATGTTGAGGTGATCGAACCAAAGCAAGTATATCTTCTTGGCGAACAAGATAACCACGCCCTCACCGGACAACTTTACTGCCAGATTTTGCCCCTGTTAAACGGGGAATACACCCTAGAACAGATTGTTGAAAAACTCGAAGGGGAAGTCCCTGCCGAATATATTGACTATGTGCTTAATCGTTTGGCAGAAAAGGGTTATCTGACCGAGGCCGCCCCAGAGTTATCGTCGGAAGTGGCTGCTTTTTGGAGTCAGTTGGGGGTTGCGCCACCCGTTGCTGCTCAAGCACTCAAGCAAACTGTCTCACTGACAACGGTGGGAGACAACATCAGTGAAATGACCCTTGCTACCCTGGCAACTGCCCTGAAAGATACGGGGATTCAGATACAGGCTCAAAATGAGGATAGTTCTTCTGTTGTGTTAAATGTGGTGTTAACGGATGATTATTTACAGCCGGAACTGGCCGTCATTAACCAGCAAGCACTAGAAAGCCAACAAACTTGGTTACTGGTTAAACCTGTGGGTAGTGTCCTCTGGTTGGGGCCTGTGTTTGTACCAGGGAAGACGGGATGTTGGGGCTGTCTGGCCCAGCGACTCCAAGGCAACAGGGAGGTAGAAAACTCGGTATTACAGCAAAAACGGGACCGAAAGGGGAGTAATGGCTCTATAAGGGGTTGTTTACCTACGGCACGGGCGACACTACCCTCGACCCTACAAATGGGTTTACAGTTTGCTGCTACGGAAATCGCCAAGTGGCTTGTCAAGCAGCATATTAATGTTAATGAACAGGGAACAGCGTTTTTCCCGACCCTAGACGGCAAAATCATTACTTTTAACCAGACGATTCTAGATTTGAAAAGTCATGTCCTAGGCCGGCGACCCCAATGTTCTAACTGTGGTGATCGAGAAATCTTGCAACGGCGGGGCTTTGAACCAGTAAAACTGGAATCACGCCCCAAACACTTTACCCATGATGGCGGTCATCGTGCCTTTACTCCAGAACAAACGGTACAAAAACATCAACACCTAATTAGTCCCATAACTGGAGTTGTAACCGAACTGGTACGACTTACAGATCCGGCTAATCCGTTGGTGCATACCTACAAGGCAGGCCATGCCTTTGGCAGTTCCACTTCCCTGCGTGGTTTACGGAATATGCTACGCCACAAGAGTTCTGGCAAGGGCAAAACTGACAGCCAATCCCGTGCTAGTGGTTTGTGTGAGGCTATTGAACGCTATTCGGGCATCTTTCAGGGGGACGAACCCCGTAAACAAGTAACCTTGGCTGAATTGGGAGATTTGGCCATTCATCCAGAGCAGTGTTTGCATTTTAGTGACGCGCAGTATGCTAACCGAGAGGCTTTAAATGCCCAAGGTTCAGCAGCGGCCTATCGTTGGATTCCCCTGCGATTTGATCCTAGTCAAGCGATTGACTGGACACCGATATGGTCATTGACTGAACAGAAGCATAAATATCTGCCTACTGCCCTTTGTTACTACAATTACCCTTTAACAGATGTTCATCGCTTCTGTAAAGCGGATTCTAATGGTAACGCTGCGGGCAATACCCTAGAAGAAGCCATCCTACAAGGGTTTATGGAACTGGTGGAACGGGATAGTATAGCGATCTGGTGGTACAACCGCCTACGCCGTCCAGAGGTGGATCTGAGTACCTTTAATGAGCCTTATTTTATCGATTTGCAACAGTTCTATCGAGAACAGAATCGTGAATTATGGGTGTTAGATGTGACTGCTGATTTCGGGATTCCTGCGTTTGCAGGGCTATCACGGCGCACGGTGGGCAGTTCGGAGCGTGTCTCTATTGGTTTTGGAGCGCACCTTGACCCGACCATTGCTATTCTTCGCGCTCTTACTGAGGTCAGTCAAGTGGGACTAGAACTAGATAAAATCCCTGACGATAAGCTTGATGGCGAGTCTAAGGACTGGATGATCGGGGTAACTCTGGAGACTCATCCTTGTTTAGCACCAGATCGATCGCAGCCAATGAAAACCGCCAGTGATTATCCGAAGCGTTGGAGTAATGACATTTACACTGACGTGATGGCTTGTGTAGAGATTGCTCGTACAGTGGGGTTAGAAACGTTGGTATTAGACCAAACGCGACCAGATATCGGATTAAACGTGGTTAAGGTCATCATTCCAGGAATGCGAACCTTTTGGTCACGGTTTGGACCAGGGCGGCTTTATGACGTACCAGTTAAACTGGGGTGGCTCAAGGAGTCACTACCTGAAGCTGAGATGAACCCCACGAATATACCGTTTTAGGAGGGAAATAAACACCATTATGCAGCTTACCATTGATCTTCCTGAATCTGCCTTTAAACGCCTATCTCGACTGGCAGAACTGACCAAACAACCTTTGTCAGAGCTAGTGATTCAAAGCATCACAGGCAATTTACCCCCTGCGATTGAAACCGCTCCGGTTGAGGCTCGGACTGAACTCTTGGATCTGCAAACTCTAAGCGTTGAAGCTCTACGGCAAATTGCCCAAAGCCAGATCCCGACCGCTCAACAGGAACGCCATATTACTCTGCTAGAACACAATCAGGAAAGCTCACTCTCGGAAACAGAGCAAGAAGAATTGCAGGAACTCTCGAAGGCAGCCGATCAATTAATGCTCAAAAAAGCTCATGCCTGTGCCATCTTGCGGTGGCGAGGACAGCCTATCCGTGATCTGAACCAACTCTCCCCCAACTATTGGCATCCACCGGATATTTAAGAATTTGATTGGCACTGATAATTCCCCTCAAACAAGTGCCAACTAACAAGCTTCACCGCAAGGTGTAAGGGGATTGACCCACCCTAACGGGTCAGTAAACCAAATCAAACATAGAGGTAAACCTCCAATGGACAAGAAAAACATTCTGCCCCAACAAGGCCAACCCGTAATCCGTATGACTGCTGGCAAACTCCCCAGCCACTTGGCTGAACTCTCTGAGGAAGCTCTCGGTGGTAATGGTGCAGAAGCAGCCTTCATAACTATCTGTTCCTATGATGGTGCAGAAGCAGCCTTCATAACTATCTGTTCCTACGATGGTGCAGAAGCAGCCTTCATAACTATCTGTTCCTACGATGGTGACGATGCCTAATTACCTCCGATTTGCTCGTTGCAAGTGGAGCGCATCTTGAGCCTAGTCCAAGTCGGTATTATGGCAGTCAACTGTCTTGAAATATACGACCTAAAGATCACTAGGTTTTAGTCCAGAGACGAGGCCAAGTATGCCTGGACAGCAGACTTGCTCTCAAGTCCTGTATTCTTGGTTCTCGTTGTTTTTTTTGTTCAAGATACACTCAATTTCACAACCAAGTAATTAAGATTTTTTTTCTGGGAGTTATCCTGGTCGAACATCATGCACAATAATTCCATTAGTCCTAGTGAGCCTCTTCAGTCCAACCGAACCCCTGAAGTCGAAAAAGTTCGTACTTTTTATAACAAAAATTCCATCAACTTCAGTCGGATGGTTCCTGATGCGGTGGCTAGAGCCCACAACCTTAGCCTAGCGGCTCGCATGGGGATACAGCCCGGCAACTATATTTTTGATGCCGGTTGTGGTGCTGGAATTCCGGCGATTCATATTGCCCAGTCGTTTCCAGGAACACGCATTGAGGGGATAACGATTTCTGAAGTGGAAGCGGCAGAAGCCCAAATTCGGATTGCCCAAGCCAACTTGGTTGATCGGATACGGGTACAAGTAGGTGATTTTCATGCCCCACCCTTTCCCAACGAAGTCTTTGATGTGGTGTTTTTCAACGACAGCATCAAGTATTCCCATCAGGTCCCCCAAGTTCTCGCGGAAGTCAAGCGTGTGCTGCGTCCGGGGGGAACTCTCTACATTACGGGTCTTTTTGTCAAAGAGCCTCCTCTCTCTCCTCAAGAACAACAAGCACTTGATGAAATGAAACAGGAAGACTTGCAAGGCAGCCATCTAATTCCCATCAATAAAATGGTTGATTTTGTTCAGCAGGCAGGTTTCCAAGCTGTTGAATACGACAAAGACCAAATGGTTAAGATGCCGGCACTCGCTCTGCGTCTAGCGAGCGCCAATTTCAGACACCCCCAGGTGCCTATATCTTTTGGTGATATTAAAGCCGTAAAACCCTTGGAGGTTAAAGCTCAAAACCAGATGCCAAGTTCTGTTGTGAGTTCAAGTCATGGTCAGAATCGCCATGAAGAAAATTTGCGTTACATTCAGGAACATAAGCAAATATTTGACCTTGAAAACTCCTATTTATTGAATTTATTCGAGGAATTTGTGGGAAGGGAGCGACAAGGGAAAGGGGGGACTATTGCCTGTTGCTGCAATATTGAGAAAGATCGTTGTTATTTTACTCGTTTTGCTCATCTTTGTGAAGTTCATGTTCCTAATCCAGCCATGAAATTGCTTGATGTAGAAGATTTCCTTGCTTTTTCTCGTCGTGTAGAACAAAGACCAGAATTTCAGATTAATCGTCAGTTACTTCAGCAGTTTTTAGCCACAGGGTTAGATCCTTCTAAGGTAGATATGGTGACTATTGGTGTTGATATTCGTCCAGAACCAAGACATTCACGAATTAAGTTGTATCTTAGCATTAGGGATTATCCAGAAAAGATAGCAATTGCCATAGCACTTTGTGGAGAACAAAGAGATTGGCAGAATTTAATTATCAATGGGACATTATTAGTTGGGTTTGATTTTTTCTTGGATAATCGAGCAGAGGTAGAAGTCTATCCCACTTTCTATCCCGCTGACCTCCAGCGACCAGATGTCCAAGCATATTTAGCCAAGAAGTTTCCTGCCAAAGCATTGCGGCTACTTAGTGAGAGTGGGGCTTGTCAAATCGGTATTAGTGCCAGCAATGATAGCGATATTCTCTATTTCAATAATTTCAAATCTCCTAATAGTGCCGTTGACTATCTGGATAATGAGATGGTTAATCAAGTTCATGCTCACTATCGGAATCGAGTCTTTCAGGATTTATACATCGGTGTTCCAGAATCTGAATTTTCTGCTAATTCCATTCAGAGAGTGAAAATGTACTATCACATGAATAAATTTGTGAACAGGATGGAATCAAGATAAACTCTGGATTTATGAATATTATTCGCTTTGATTAGGAAATACGATTATGACAATGACTTCTGTGTTTCAGCAAAATTATCTCCGAGAGCAGCGCCTTCGATTTATCCGAACTCATCGAGAAGCTTTCGATGTGGAGCCTAGCTTTCCTCTCCCTGCATTTGAAGAATCTGTTTTTGAAATAGAAGGCTCCTGTGGTGTTGAACCTACTTGCAACGTTGAAGGTGATCGGTTATTTGCAGGAGACTTTCAAGTTTCTAACTATGGACATACTTGGCCGAGATCGCTGACAGATGCCTTACAATTTTTAGATAAAGTTGAAAGTAGAATAGATGTCAAAATCAATCGTAACTTGCTTGAGCAGTTTTCGGCACTATACATTGGTTCTAATAAAATCGAAAATAACACTATAGGCATTGACTTACGTCCGACACTTCAGGATTCTCTGATAAAAATATATATGCACATCCGTCCTGGAGAAGGTAACGAAGAGTTAGTGAGGACAGCGATCGCCCTTGATGGGGCTAAATATTCAGCTGAGTTGACAGAAGTTCTGATCAGGGATGTTGTAGTAATTGGATTTAATCTTTTCTTGGATGGCCGTAGTAACGTGGAAATATGGGCTGGTTCCCCTGGAGGAAAATACGAAATTAATGGAAATCTTGGTAAGTATTTCACCGCCTACATCCAAAAAAATTGTTCGGGTAAAGTTATTTCTCTCTTTAATGTTTCAGACGTTTTGGCGGCAAGTTTTTCTAAGGAAAAGATAGATCCAATTTTGTATTTTCATTTTTTTAATATCAAAGACATACCACAATATTTTGCGTTCAATAGTTTAGGTGATAGGATTTATGACTTTTGTCAGAGTCAGGATTGCATTACCTATGCTGGTGTGAATGTCAAGGAGGGAGACTTGGAAAGTAGTCGATTAGAGAACTATGGTTTTTTCTATAACAAAAGTGATACCTGTCAATCAGATATAGACAGAGATAGAGGGGCAGAATTTCTAGTGGAGTGAGTCATTTGTGCTTGTTGATTCTGCTGCGACTAATCTTCAAAAAAACTAAGATTTCATTGCTAATAATTTCACCGATAGCTGCTGTCATTGACCCACTTACCTAATCATTGTTTCTCCATTATCTACCACCATGAGCAATCACCCATTCGCTATTTCTCTCAATCCCGATATCCAGGTCACAAACACCCAAGACTACTACACCCTGCACTCGGCAGAATCAGAGCCAGTTACTTTGCTAAACTTGGCCACAACCCCCGGCATCAGTATTGCTCTTGATCGTCTCAAGGCAGGCAACACCACCACCGAATCACTCCTACAAGCGTTAACGGAACTTGATGGCCAAGCTGCTGGGGAACAGTTTGCATTGATGCTAAAACAACTTGATGAGCGGGGTTGGTTGAGTTATGCCGTGTTGCCGCTAGCAGTGGCGGTTCCGATGGTGGACTCCGCCGAGTTGAATCTGACCCAACCCCATTGGACACAAACCAATATCACCCTCTCGCGCTTTGCCTACCAACATCCCTACGAAGGCACAATGGTGTTAGAGTCACCCCTCTCCAAGTTTCGGGTTAAGCTACTCGATTGGCGAGCTAGTGCGATTCTGGCTCAACTCGCCCAGCCTAAAACCCTAGGGACAATTACGCCACCGCCCTACCTGGGACCTGAAACTGCCTATCAGTTCCTTAACCTGTTATGGGCAACGGGATTTCTCACGACTGACCCGGAAATCCCTTCGCTTCAGCTTTGGGACTTTCATAACCTGCTGTTCCACAGCCGCAGTCGCTCAGGTCGCCACGACTATCCGCCACAGGATATTGACATTGAGCAGTGGTCTGATTTTCCGGTGGTGAAGCCACCCATGAGTGACAAAATTGTGCCGCTACCGCGTCCGAATCTGGGGGCGTTGATGTGTAATGATGCCACCCTCACGGAAGTGATCGAAACGCGCAAATCAGTTAGAGAACATGACGATAACCATCCGATCGTGATCGAACAACTGGGAGAACTACTTTATCGCACCGCTCGCGTCAAGCAATTGCTTTCTGCAGAGGAGTGGTTTGGTAAGAATTGGCGGGAAACATTAGGTTTTGAAGCGGATATTGATATGGGCGAGTTAAGTCGTCGTCCTTACCCGGGAGGCGGAGCAATGTATGAATTAGAAATTTATCCAGTGGTACGGCATTGTGAAGGTTTGAGTCAGGGGGTGTATCACTACGACCCACTAAATCATCAACTAGAGCAGATTGTTGAATCGAAGGATAATATCTTCGCTGCATTAGGTTATCCTATCGTCTCACGGTCTGGTCCACAGGTTATTTTGGTGATTACAGCGCGATTTGGTAGGTTATTTCGCAAGTATCGCTCTATCGGATATGCGGTGGTGCTTAAGAATGTAGGGGTTCTAATACAAAACTTTTATTTGGTTGCCACTAATATGGGACTAGCCCCCTGTGCCGTGGGAGATGGGAATAGCGATGTTTTTGGGCAAGCAGTGGGACTGGACTATGTGGAAGAGTCGGCTGTTGGAGAATTTGTGTTGGGTTCATTGCCCAAAGGTAATATTAACCCTAGTGGGCTGGAGTTAATTGAGGTTAATAGCTCAAAAGAGTTTACTGAGGCAGCAGTCTCCACCAGTGAAACTGCATTGAATGGGGTTGAAGCTGAGGCGGAAATATTAGGGGGTAAGGTTGAGCCATTGGGATTAATGGCAGAAATTCAGCTTGCTGAGACTGGGGAAGTTTCTGAAAACATTGGGGAGCAAGTTGGGGAAACATTAAGTAGTGCAGAGGAATCTGTTGGGTTGTCTGGGTTAACAGGATCTACATCTGAAATAACAGCGTCAGAGGCTTTGGATAATGAATCAGGTATTGTTGAGGACGAAACATCATCGGCCACTGTTTCAGCTAGTGAAGTTGAGAGTTCTGCCACTAAATTAGCGGTAGCACTTCACCCCCACGACCTAGATGCTCGTATCCCCGGATTAGCTGACCTCCGCAACCAAACCCTCGGCGACCCGCAGATCACCATTGTGGTTCTCGAAGGCAACCCCGACCACTCATTATCCTGTTTCGAGGGAGCCGAAATTTCTAAAGTCTTTCCCTACTGGCTAGAAACTCCAGAGCCATTTTCCCCTGAAGAATACGCGACTTTTCGAGAAATTGAGGATAGCGATCGCCCGAAGCAGGAGAAAGAAGAAGCCCTTCAAGCTGCTTTTACAGAGAGTCAGTGTATTCGTCTTAAAATTGATGACCATACTTGCCACGTCACCAGCATCATTGTTGGTCAGGAGAATACACCATCCCCTGGTATTGCTCCCAACTGTCGCCTGATTAATCTGCCGCTTAATAGCGTTGAAACTTTGGAAGAATTTGTCTCTCCCCTAAGTATGGCTCGTGCCTTTGAGCAAGCCCTAAATTTGGGAGCAAATATCATTCACTGTGGGATCTGTCGCCCCACTCAAACAGGCGAAGATAAAGGTGAAGAACTGTTTGCCCAAGCTGTAAAGAAATGCCTAGATAACAACATTCTGGTTGTCGCCCCTGCGGGTAACGATTTAGGTCAACGCTGGTGTCTCCCTGCGGTACTGCCAGGAACCCTTCCTGTGGGAGCGATGGAAGCAGAGAGTCCGCCGTCCCATTATAGTAACTGGGGGGGCAATTATGCCGAAGACGGGATTATGGCACCAGGTGACGACATTTGGGGAGCGCAACTGGCGACAGAGAAACCTAGACTTAGAACTGGCACGAGTGGAGCAGCCCCAATAATGACGGGTATTTCCGCGTTGCTGATGAGTTTGCAACTACAACAGGGTAAACCTGTTGATGCGGAAGCCGTCCGCACAGCACTACTCAATACGGCGATTCCTTGTGATCCAGAGGTGGTAGAAGAACCTGAACGCTGTCTGCGGGGTTTTGTCAATATTTCTGGCGCAATGAAGGTACTATTTGGGCAACCCTCCGTTACTATTGCCTTTGCAGGAGATCAAGTAACCCGCACTGAATACCCCGGTTATGCTGTGGGAGACTCTACAATTGCTTCAGAGAGCATCACCGCCGCCATGACAGACATTGCGGACAGCCCAACAGTACAACCAGCTACCCCCACTGAGGCACCAATAACCTCCGCAGAACCAGCAAATCCGGCGACGGTTGAAGCTAGTACCGCCTTTTCTGGTCATGTTTATGCTTTAGGTACTCTTGGCTACGACTTTGGTGATGAAGCTCGCCGCGACTCCTTTAAACAACTGATGGCTCCTACTGAAGTTAACGGCATTATGGTTCCGGCAGATCCCTACGATGCTCGCCAAATGGTGGAACACCTCGATCGCCATCCTAACGAAGCCCGTTCCCTGATCTGGACACTCAACATCGACCAAAACGCCATCTATGTCTTAGAGCCAAAAGGCCCCTTTGCCAGCGATGTTTATGCCATGTTACTGCTGATGTTAGCAGGGCAACTCGAACCTGAAACCAGTGATGAATTTGTAGAGCGAATCAGTGTGGCTGCTCGTCGCACCCTCCGCACAGTCGAACTTTTTTCAGGGGAAGTTGTGCCTGTGGTAACAGTGCATGACGTGCGAGGAATGTATGGCTGGACAGTCAACGCCCTGGTGAATTCTGCCCTAGCCACGATTACCAACATAGACCCTGCTCAAGAATCACTAATGCGCGAATCCTTAACTGCCTTCCTCAATCGCGTCTATCACGACTTACATAATTTGGGGCAGACTTCACGCGATCGCGCTCTTAACTTTGCTGCCACCAACATTTTCCAAGCAACCTCCGTTTTTGCCGAAGTCCTCGCCTCTGATCGCCGCCTCGACACGATTACAGTGGAAAAAAGCCCCTACTGTCGGATTAAAAGCGATTGCTGGGATGTTTTGCTCACCTTCTTTGACCCCGAAAGCAGTCGCCGATCGCGTCGGGTCTTCCGTTTTACTTTGGATGTAGTAGAGAATCTGCCCGTCACCATTGGCAACATTAAACGCTGGTCAATACCATAGACCTGAGTTCGATATAAGATCATCACCCAGGGCAATCGCATTTAATTTCCACCTGTAAATTTAACAGATATTATCGAAGATTTAGGACTCGAATAGCTTTAACCCCCAAGAACAATTATCCTTGGGGAATTTTATTATAAACCAGCCTTTATATGGGTGGCTGGTAGTTTTGAATCTTATGCCCAATCATAAAGTTTTATGTATACTTCTCAGAAAGCCTTAAGCTTTTCTTTAGGTTATTGGGGTAAGAGAAGTGCTGTGATGCTGATGAAATAGGTCAGGTACGGATTACCCTCATTGTTAACCTTTGTAACTTTTCTTATAAT
>NZ_JAYGHQ010000032.1:0-16880 GCF_034931425.1 Crocosphaera sp. XPORK-15E | reverse complement strand
TGAAACCCTTGACGGGCTTAGATCGCTCTAGAAATTTGAATGCTTAACAGCTTAATGCTGACTTATTTGATAATCTCAATAATGATGGCAGTTTAAGGCCAGAGCAGAAAGCAACGTTAAAGGGGTTTATTGAGGATTTTTATTCTTTGGATTAATAGTCTTTTGTTAACCATTTTTTTGATATTGTTCAAATAAAGATCTAACCTTTTCAAGATAAAGAGAACGCACATTTTCGGGTTTTACAATCACACAATCCCCATAATAAGCAGCAATTTCACGAAAAAACCAAAAGGTATTAAAAATACTTCTCGTCACTCGTCGTCTTGATGGTGTATCCTCAATATCTTCTATCTTTAAGTCATGAGGCTTGCTACGATAAGCAAACACCAGTCCTCCCCTTAACTCAAAGGACACTTCAATACGTTCTAAATCATTTAACCAAGGTGTGTCAATTGCGGTAACGGTGGCATCTTGAATTCTATCTAATCTCAATGTCCAATTATGGGATAATTCTTGTAGATCTTGATTTCCTTCTGATTCATCAGTGCGACAGACTAAATACTGTCTTTTCTCGATGAATTGAATCTGAGCAAATCTGACTGTAAATTGCCAGTTGATTTCCCTTGCATCTTGGTATGTTAGGCGAAACGGTTGTTGACGATGGATAAAATCATCTATTTTCCCTTGCCAAGCTGGTTTAGGAGTCTCTAAAAAGTTATCGATTTCCTGTTGAAAGGGAATGGTTAACTCACTACGCTCTTGCAGGAGTTTAGCTATCTCAATGGCTTCTTCCATTTTTCCGGCATCAACCAAGGCTTTTCTAGCAGTATCTAAGGCTTTTATTCGCTCTGATGTCCAATCATGGTTTGGGGCAATGCGTAATTTTCCTTGGGCGATTGCTTTCAATAATCGGGAAATATTGGGCTTTTCTCCCCAAGTCATTCCATATTCAGCCGCTAACGCTTCTAACTGCTTTTTGTCTCGTTCTAATAGTGAGAGTGTGATCGATTGTCCTTTTCGTCCCATATTTGTACGTTCACTTTTTTGAAATAAGTCAGTATTAGGGGGTGACATTTCTATTGTGAGGGATCATAATGGGATTAACAAGTAAGTAACGTACACAATCTAAGTGAATATGAAATGACTAAGCTAGAGCTTACAAAACCAGGTTGTTACCTTTGTGGCCAATCCCTCATAGGGATTAATGACGAAAAATGCTTATTTTGACCATATACCTCATCTCATAAATCTTAAAAAATCAGGAAATAAATATGTCGAGGATCGGGATCTATAATCATCCGATAAAAACTCTTGATGAGCGATATTTTAGGGAAATTCGCCCTAAATTATTTGAGTTACATGGAAATCATACTCAACATGGTTCACGAACAGGACGGACTCTTGCAGAACACTTAGATTCTGCCTGTCAATTTGTATTAACCTTAAGTAAAATAGCAAAAGTCCCAGAAGAAAAACGAGGTTTAATTCTGGCGGCAACAGCCGTTCATGACTTAAATAAATTGACGGATAAAGATGATAAACGAAATGTGAAAAAATTGGCACGTGATCAAGCTTTTCTGCAAGAACAGTTAGAACGTGCAGGTGTTAGTGAATTAGTCAAAACTGATGAAGATTTAGAACTGGTACGTCGCTTAATTGAACGACATTCAGGACATAATGCCAGTGATGGAATGCGCTTTTTACCTGAAGATCCTAATATTAAACGTTGGGCGGCAATGCTGATCGGTGCAGATTTATTTGACCTTGGTATTGATAAAAAACAACGCCTTCGTAAAGTTGAAAATGAATTAACGGTTGTCTTAAGTCGAAATACTCAGTTATTTGAAGTTACTCTTTCAGAAGATCGAGGCTATTTAACCTCTTTATTACTGAGTGCTTGTGAAGAAGTTTTACATACTTATAATTTACATACTCTGGAGATTAATCCTAATGGCCAAATTTTCTTAGGAGAAAAGTTTCCTGAACAAGATTTATCTACTGAAATAGCTAGAAAATGGCAAAAAAAGATAGATAAAGTTTTTGGAAGTAATGTTGAACAATTAGTTCAAGCGACTAAAGATGGCATTAAAGTTAATGCTCAAGCAATTCAACAAAACCCTGATGGCTCAATTGAGGCTGTTGATAAACTTTTAGTCAAAAAGTTCAACAGTTACAAAGCTGATAAACTAGCTCAAGATATTAAGAAGTATGGCGAAGATGCAGGAGAGAAAGCTCTTGAAATAGCAACTAAACTAGGTTTGTATCCGGTAAAGAATGCTGAAGAATTTGCCCTTTCTGAAGGAATGAAAGCCGCATATTTAAGTTATAGAGAAGCAGAATTAATCCCGTCCCTAGCCTGGGATAGAATTGCCGAATATGTTGGGATTTCTCCTGAGCAAAGAAGCGCATTAGAAGCTTTTAATGCTCAATATGGACGGTGTTTATTTGCTGTACAGGTGGCAAAAATAAAAGGGATGGAAGGGATACAAGCTGCTCTGCAAAATTCTTTTGAACTTCGACAAACTGAAGAAACAGAGGTATCAGAAGAATTAATTAATTCTGTTCGATGTTTATTGAACTTTCCCACATCTATTAACTGGCAAGGGTTTAATCAATTAACTGCTTATATTGAAGCAAATCCTCGCCAACGTTGTTCTTTAGGAACAACATCACTTCAAGTTAGTGAGTTAATTTCTAATCAAATGCCGCCTGGAACTAAGGTACAATCCTTTTCTAATCGTCTTCCAGGAGGGATGAGTGCTGAACCTAAAAGACGAGGGGATAATTTAGCCTCTTTGAGTTATCAACTATTAGCAGTGGGGGCTAATTTTCCTAAATCAAGTAAACAAGATCCCTTATATCTTCATTTTGCATTGCCTCAAGGCTCAAGTCCAGAGTTACGAAATATCTGGCAAAAATGGCTTCAAGAAAAATCTAGTCTAAATCCAGATGGCGGAACGGTGACCGTTGATGAGTTACAACTATATCGTGATAATGGGATCGCCTTTAAAGCAAATAAAGTTGTCGGTGCTGCTTTACCCAAACGTCCCGATTTTATTCAATCTAGCATTATTATTCCGCTTGTTTGGGGAGATGTTAACAGTTCTCTAGCTTTACTCAAATCTCTACGACTTGCCTTAGAACTTGCCCTCGCCTCTGATTTGGGATTTCCTTTTGTCTTAGGAGGAAATTTAGAAATCAAGCCCCAATGGGATGTTTTTGGGCGAGTGGAGGGGATTCCTTCTGCCTTACAACCCCTATTAGGTAATGGGCAATATTCCCGTCAAGGACAACTTACTCAAAAACAACAAGAGGAGGTTTTAACAGCCGAAGAAGTTTTAGAACGATTACGTTGTATTGGGAAATTGGCAATTTCTGTCGCTAGTTTATCTAAAAAAGATGATTGCTTATATGACCTAGCTAGGGCTGTTCAACGGCCTCTTGACCTTTATTTTGTTCTTTTAAGATGGCTGCTTCGAGAACAGGACGATCCCAATTTAGAAGCCATTTGGAATCGCGTTAAAGAACCTTTAAACCAACTATTAAGGAGTCTTATGTCAGAAGAACATGAACTTGTTTCACATTATCTCAAACAAGCTGCTTTGATTGCTGAAACAGGCAAATTACGAGGTAGTTCTTTCCGTCGTACTGCCCAAACTGAACCTTTTTCAGAATTTATTAAAGCGGTGCGTTCTCGTAAATCTCATTTGGATTGGGATACGATTTTTGCTTCCCTAGTGCAACAATATCACACCAGATTAGATCGGATTCGTGAACATGGAGTTGGTGCTACGAAACTTGAACAAGTTAAACAATTTTACGAAGTTTTACGCCAACTGTTTGACCAAGTTTATAATACCCGTCCTGAAAAGTTACTATCCGATAGAAAAACCTTAGAAGCTGCTTATCTGTTCTTCTTACAAGAAGCTCGTCAAGAACTTAAAGCAAAATCTGAAAGTAACCAAGCGCAATCTGAACAAACATCTGAAAATAACAAGGAAAATTAACTCATGTCTATCCAAAAATTAACACCTTTTCTAGCTACCAAATACGAAAATTTTCCAAAAGGTCGCACTATTGGTTTAGTGGTTTTAAGAACAACTCAATCTGAAACTATTTTCCGCACTGAAGGGACAGGAGAACCGATGTGCAGTGAATCAGTTCAAGCCGGAATTGAAGACATAACTATTATTCCTCGCTTAGTGATGACTAAACGTAAACAAATTGCTCCTGAAAGACGACGGGGACGTGAATTTTTACGATCAAATGAACTGCTTTATACGGCTAAAAATGGTAAAGTTTGTTCTCTTAATACTAATGCGCCTTGTGAAATGTGCGTTGATTGTTTTCTCTATGGTTTTGCTGCTGGAGGAGAAGGCGCACAAAAAAGTCGAGTTTGGACAGAAGATGCCTTTAGTATTTTACCTTCTACAGAACTGATAGGTGATCGCACAATTAACGCTATTTATGAAAATGGCACAATGCGAGATGAAGAAGGAAAGCCATCAACTGCGCTTAATACCAGCGAATATATTAAACCAGGGGTACATTTTCTTGATATTGTCACCCTTAAAGATGTCACTGCTGATGAGTTAAGGTATGCCATTGGGAATATTTTACTAACTACTCGTTACGGTGCAGTTTCTAGTCGTGTTGGGCGAATGGATAACCAACTTTTAGGCCTATTTGGGGGAATGGCTGAACTACCTAGTTCTCTCGAATTAGTTCAAGGGGTTTACGATAAATTAAAAGCTGAAAATATCGAATTAGACCATCCTTTGAAAACTGACCCCTTAATAGCGGGGACGAAAGACATTATTGCTAATTGGACAAATAAGCGAGGAATTTCTTTACAACTTTCTGATAGCGAAATTGAAGATTTACTGACTGATATTGATGAAAATTGGTCACTGACTCAACAACAAACTTTCCTAAAACGTCTTGATGCTTCTTACGCTGAATATCGGAAGATACCTGACAACACATCTGCCAAAAAAGGACGGGGTAAATCGTCCAAAAAACAGCAAGAAAAAGCTGAGGAAGAAGAATAATGAAACAGCCAGTGACGTTAGAAAAAAAACCATCTATCACAACAGCCAAATTAATAGAATTGTGGTTGGCTGAACCTGTCTTTTTTGCCTCACGGGAATTGTCAGACACTTATTACACTGAAGGAACAATCGGCAATTATGCCCTTGCTTATGCCTTTTCTTGGGCGCGATCGCCTTATCGCTTGACAGGAAAAGACACCAACAGACCTAAATATATTGAGGATCTGACTCCTCTCAATGGAGACTGTTATATTCTCCCTGCTTGGCCGGTTAATGAGGGGGTATCTTTTCGATTTGAACGGTTTAACGGTCTTTCTGATGCTTATTGGTATGCTATGACCAATAATCGGGTTGCTACGGCACGGGAAGACTTATCAATTGTTCGGAGTGGGAAAAAACCCAGTACCTTTCGTCCTAGTAATTTTCCGCAAACGGGACGGTTACGAGTCATTGAAAGAAATAACAGATTTCAAACCTTAGTATTTGGCAAACGTGAACTGTCTGAATATATCCGTGTCGGTAAATTTATGAGTAAAGTTCGGGTCGATATCATACAGGAATTTGAGGTTAAATCTCTACCGATTGGCAATCATTCCTGTAATACCTATCTTAGTGCCGCAGATCTTCCCTCTAATCTTCAATTACTCGGATTTGATGTCATCTCTATTCCCCCAGTCTCCTTACTAAAAAATCTTCAATTTCACGGAGAAGCGTGGAAAATAGGAGATTTTACTGTTCCAGCTAATCTTCAATTTTGTGGTGGACGTAATGGTTAATCAACTTCAAATTACTCTCGAATCGGCTAGTATTGCTGCTTGTCCTGATATCCCTTCTGAATTAAACTTTATGGATCAAGCTTTACAACATCAAGTCGATGTTTATGAAGCCGCAAAGACTAATGATATTATTCTTGATCTTGCTCCCACAGGAACTGGAAAAACTAAAGCAGGATTAAGTGTTTTAAAACATAATCCTAATCGAAATGCTGTCTATATCGCTCCAACAAATGCACTTATTGAACAGCAAACGAAAGCAGCAGAAGAATTTGTAAAAACAGCAGGTTTACCTCATATTGTCAAAGCTGCATCTGCAAGACATATAAAAGACTGGTCAAACGAAAAAGTAGGTAAGCGTTCAGGGGAAAAACTTTATAATGTATTGCGTGAACCTGCGACAATCTTTCCAAAATGTAAAGACCAACCTATTTTATTGGTAACTAATCCTGATATTTTCTACTATGCAACATTCTTTGCTTATAATCGACTGGATAAAAGTAATATTGCTAGTGAATTTTATAGTAGTTTTTCCACAGTGATTTTTGATGAATTTCACTTGTACGATTCAAAACAACTGGTAAGTTTATTTTTCTATATGGCTTTATCTCAGGTTTTTGGTTATTTTAATTATAATCGAAAAATTATCTTACTGACAGCAACTCCTGAACCTGCTTGTGATGCAGCTTTAGAAACGTTAATGCAATCAGGAGTTAAGATTAAGCGTATTGATGGGAAAGAATACAGTCAAAACTTAATCCCTTCTCAAACAAAAGTTAATCTCACTATTCGCTCTTTACCAGATGAGAAAGAACAACTAATTTCCGAGATTGTTCAAGAGATTAGTCTGAAATTAGAACAATATCCCGATCAAAATGGGGCAGTTATTCTGGACTCAAAAGATACACTCAACCGAATTTATGATCGACTTCGTGCTAAGGGTTTAGAATATAAAATTGGGCGTATTATTGGGAATACTCCCAGTGAGCAACGTCAAATTGCTGCTCAAAAACAAGTAATTTTAGCTACCAGTACGGTTGATGTTGGGTTTAACTTTAAGAAAATACCAGAACCGACTCGACAAAATCTAGATTGGTTGATTTTTTCTACCCGTGATCGTTTCTCTTTTTGGCAAAGAATTGGACGAGTTGGGAGAGTTTTGGGGAAACAAGAAACTAATATTATTTCTGAGGTGATCGCTTATTTACCTGAAAAAGCATGGGAACAAGGAATTAATAAATTAGATACTTCTGGAGGACGAAAAGAATTAACGCAGATCTTAGAAAGTTTAGACTGTATGAAACGTCCTTTTTTAGAAGTTTATTGGAAGTCAGAAGCTTTTTTAGAAATTGCTAGACCTTTAATCGAACTTGAAAATTATTTACACAATTTAGAACAAGAATCTCTAATTAATGATTTATATCACAATCTTCAAAAAATATTAGGAAATAATCGAGCTTGGAATTACTATAAATTCCGAATGCTGACGATAATAGTTGCTGAAAAACTTGCCTTAGCTGATTTAAAACCTCAAAAACGGAATGAATGGTCTTTTGTCAGAACTTTATTTGAGCAGAGTTCATTTACTCGTAAACTATTCCTTAAAAAATTTCTCGAATGTAATTACCCAGATTTATTTGATGAACTCAACAATAATACTTACACAATAGAAGAACTAGAAGATGACATTAAAAAGAATGAATCAGCCGCCGTAGAAATTCAAGAATTTGCCAATCTTTGGAAAACGATTTATTCTCCTTTGTTTCGTTTTCGAGATAGCTTATTTGACAATGTAAAAATTTATGATCCTCAATACCTTCTTTTAGATGAAGTGGGAGAAACGAATCTCGATCCTATTCATTTATTGCGATATTTAGAATTTGAAACTGATGGCGATACAATTGAATTAACTGCAAGAGCAAAAATTCCTTATAATTTAACATTCTCTTTGACAGTTGAAGACTTAGAACAATTCAATAATACTTGTTTAGCAAAACTGTATGCGTTTAAAAATTTGCAAATTAAACGAATGCAAGCTGGAAGTATCCGTCCTACTAATTTTCCTTCATCTTTACAAAAAGCACTTCAAAAAACACTAATTCCTGGTGTTATTGTTAATGAACATGGTAAAAACAAATGGGCGATCGCTAAACTTAAAAAACAGGGTTTAGACTGTTATCCCATACAAGTTTCAGATTACGCATCACCCAAACCTAAAGAGTATCAAATGTTCCCTAGTTTATCAGGAATTTTGGCGATCGCGCAAGCCGGATTTGCTTTACGTTGTCCAGACAATGAAGATTTCTATATTGTTTAGTAAGTATAAACGATTAATCATGAATATCCAAGAATTAATTGAAAACTTATCCCAATATGATCCCAATACTCCCGTTGTTATAAGCGGTTATGAAGGGGGATACAACGATGTTAGCATTGTTGAAAAAAAAACCATGCAACTAAATGTTAATGATCGAGATTACTACGGCGCACATGATTGTGTCAAAGGGTTAATTGTTCCTAATAAACCAATGGTTGATGTGATTTGTTTAGCAGGGGTTAATCCTAATTGTAATGAACCTGAGTTATCTTATCATTAATATCAGGAAACTTTTCAAACAAAATTAATTCTCTAACTTTAGAGAATTTTTTGAGACTTGATTTTTTATGAGCATTATTTGGCTTTTTGCTAACTATTAACTATTATGCCTCACAGTCTAGTAATTAATCTCACACCCGTTTCACCCATCTCGCCTAATTACCTCAATGGGCGACACATACACGCACTTTTCCTGACTTTAGTTAGTCATGTTGATCAACAATTAGGAAACACATTACACCACTCCCAATCAGACAAAGCTTTTAGTCTTTCTCCCTTACAAATTATGGAAAAAAATGCTAATTATCACAATCTTAAATGGACTCATCATAAATCAATTTCCCCTGGTACTTTTTGTTGGTTTCGGGTTTCTTTGCTTGATGACACACTGTTTAGTAAATTAACTCAATTATGGCTTAATCTTAACTCTAATCAACCTTGGTATCTCGGTTCAGCCGATTTACAGATCACTAGCATCCTGGGAACGCCTCAATCTAATCAACCTTGGGCAAATGCCTGTCCTTACCAACAATTATATGAACAAGCATCAGAAACAGAACGTACTTTTAAATTAACTTTTGCCACTCCTACGGCCTTTCGTCAAGGAAAACATGATACTGCCCTTCCCACTGCTGAATCTGTGTTTAAAAGTCTCTTAACACGATGGAATAAATACAGTCCTATCAAAATTTCTGACATGACAATTGATAGTTTATTCCCTAGTTTTTTTAAAATCAAAACTGAAATGGTTATTGACTCTCGTAGTAAGTTTATTGGTTGTGTTGGAGATATTGAATATCGATTATTAGGAGAGGTTGACCCCCTACAGATTAAACACTTTAATGTCTTGGCTGATTATGCTCTTTATTGTGGAATTGGACGCAAAACAACTATGGGTATGGGAATGAGTAGACGAATTATTAATTATTCTTCTTAAAGTGCTTTATTTATTTAACCCAAATCCTCAGAATTCAATTTATAAACTATTAACTATCAACTATTAATTACCATGACTGAGTATATTCCTATTGCTTCTCTCAATCATTATGCTTATTGCCCTCACCGTTGTTGGCTCATGTTTTGTGCTTCAGAATTCATTGATAATCAATATACCATTGAAGGAACCACTTTACATGAACGAGTTCATACAAACAGTGAAGAAAATCGAGGAAACACTTATCAAATTCGGGCAATTTGGCTTAAGTCAGAACGTTATCAACTCATTGGTAAATCAGACTTAATTGAGGAAATTGATGGTCAACTTTATCCAATTGAATATAAACGAGGGAAAAAAGGAGAATGGGACAATGATGAATTACAAGTGTGCGCTCAAGCTCTTTGTTTAGAAGAAATGACAGGACAATCTATTAACACAGGATATATTTACTATGCTCATTCTCATCAACGTCAATTAGTTCCACTTTCTCAATCTTTACGACAACAAGCCATTACTACCATTAACGCTATTCAAACTATGATGAAAACAGGAAAAATGCCCCAAGCTAATTATACAAAACGATGTCAAGGATGTAGTCTTCACAATCATTGTCTTCCCCAATCTGTCAAAAAAGTGAAAAGTTACCGAGAATCTTAATGCTTTAAGACCCTTTCAAATTCTCTATCAACTATCAACTATCAACTATTAACTAAAATGGGTACTGCTTACATTACACAGGAAGATGCTTTTATTGGCAAAACTGATGAACGCTTAGTTGTTAAATCTGACAAACAAAAGCTTTTAGATGTTCCCTTACTAAAAGTCGATGGAGTTGTTGTTTTAGGACGAGCAACGGTTTCGCCCGCCGTAATAACAGAAATGCTCTCTCGTCATATTCCTTTGACTTTTCTAACAGCAACTGGACGGTATTTAGGACGACTTGAACCAGAAGTTACTAAAAATATATTTGTCAGAAAAGCTCAATGGCAAGCCGCAGGAGAATCTCCTAAAGCGATTCATTTAGTTCAAGCTTTTGTCAGAGGTAAACTTAAAAATTACCGGAATAGTCTCATGCGTCGTCAACGAAATTTTGAACATCTTGACCTCACTAAAAGTATTACGACGATTGAACACACTATCTCTCCCATTGAGCAAACTAGCACAATTAATTCTTTAAGAGGGTTAGAAGGGGCCGGAAGTGCGGCTTATTTTGGTTGTCTTAATCAACTAATTACTAATAAAAACTTTCAATTTACTCATCGTAATCGTCGCCCTCCCACCGATCCAGTGAATGCTTTACTTAGTTTAGGATATGCTCTATTACGTCATGATATCCAAAGTGCTGTTAACATCGTTGGTTTTGATCCTTACTTGGGTTATTTGCACGTTGAACGTTATGGTCGTCCCTCTTTAGCTTTAGATTTGATGGAAGAATTTCGTCCTTTAGTGGTTGATTCTGTCGTCCTCAATGCTATTAATCATGAACTGCTGAAACCCGATGATTTTACCCAAGAAGCTATTAGTAATGCGGTTTCTCTTAATAAAGACGGGTTGAAAACTTTTTTACGACTTTATGAACAAAAGAAACAATCAAAGTTTAAACATCCCGTTTTTCAAAGACAATGTACTTATCAAGAATCCTTTGAATGGCAAGCCCGATTAATGGCTAAATATCTAATGGGAGAAACTGATAAATACCCCCCGCTAGTTCTGAAATAATTCTAGTTTCTAAACTCAACTATCAACTATTAACTAATATCATGTTTGTTCTAGTTAGTTATGATATCTCTGAAGACAAACGCCGTACCAAGATTCATAGTATTCTTAAGTCTTATGGTCAATGGGTACAGTATAGTATCTTTGAATGCGACTTAACCGAAACTCAATATGCTAAACTTAGGCATCGGTTAAGTAAATTAATTCAAGGTGACACTGATAGTATTCGTTTTTACTTCCTTTGTCAGTGTTGCCAAGGTAAAATTGAACGTATTGGTGGGGAAATGCCCAGAGATAATACCATTTTTGTTGTTTGAGCTTTTTTGCGCCCCAGGGTAGGTGTAGAAATGAGTGAACTTCTAAAACGACCTCTAACCCTGATGGGGTAAAGCTTAGATGTACCTATCTTCTTTAAACCTGCGGCGCACCAGTTAGAGTAAGGGTTTCAGCGATTTTGTGTTATGATGATGGTAAGCCAAATCCAATTTTTAATGGCTGCGGCGCAAACGTACCTTGAAAACCGCATAATGTATGGCTTTCAGAGTACCGCCGTTTCAACTATTAGTAATCCCTATGAGGGATTGAAACAACTCAGGGGAGCTAACTAAACTACGATTAACGCCGTTTCAACTATTAGTAATCCCTATGAGGGATTGAAACAAAATCAGCAAGCTTGGAACCTAAAGGTCAGTTCTGTTTCAACTATTAGTAATCCCTATGAGGGATTGAAACGATAACGTACCATTCAACTGGTTCCTGTTTAGCGGTTTCAACTATTAGTAATCCCTATGAGGGATTGAAACCCCACAATAAATCAACCTCGCTAGGTTTATCCTCTGAGAAGTTTCAACTATTAGTAATCCCTATGAGGGATTGAAACAACCTACTTGAGAAGCTTTCAGATAGTGGGGTAACTGTTTCAACTATTAGTAATCCCTATGAGGGATTGAAACAAGCCTAAATTAGATGGTACTGGGTCTGGTGTAGCTATGGTTTCAACTATTAGTAATCCCTATGAGGGATTGAAACTCTCCATGATTTGGCACAGATTCGCCATGATTCCAAGCAGTTTCAACTATTAGTAATCCCTATGAGGGATTGAAACAGCACAGAAAAGCTGTTGACTTAACCAGTTAGCGTTTGTTTCAACTATTAGTAATCCCTATGAGGGATTGAAACAGCTTCCCAGTTTAGCCATACTATATCACCTAGGAGTTTCAACTATTAGTAATCCCTATGAGGGATTGAAACAAGGATATTTTTATGGGGGTAGGCGATCGCAGTCGAACGTTTCAACTATTAGTAATCCCTATGAGGGATTGAAACGAGTGCGGATTGATTGCCGCAGGTGTCCAACCGTTTCAACTATTAGTAATCCCTATGAGGGATTGAAACCCTATTCACGCTGGTGAACTATCAGGACGGAAGCATGATGTTTCAACTATTAGTAATCCCTATGAGGGATTGAAACCCTACAAATACATCCGATTTGATTAATGATTCTGGTTGTTTCAACTATTAGTAATCCCTATGAGGGATTGAAACAGACTATGAAACCATTACAGATGAGTCTTTAGCAGGTTTCAACTATTAGTAATCCCTATGAGGGATTGAAACCTCCCTGTGGCCGGTCTTCCGGCTCCTGGTCTTGCTCGTTTCAACTATTAGTAATCCCTATGAGGGATTGAAACTAAGAACGGTCACTTTAACCACTGTAGAATTTGCGTTTCAACTATTAGTAATCCCTATGAGGGATTGAAACAAAAGATTCAGGATATCAACCTCAAGATATTGATTTAGAGTTTCAACTATTAGTAATCCCTATGAGGGATTGAAACCTGGCTTAATCTCCCTTCGGGCAGTCTGGAAAGCACGTTTCAACTATTAGTAATCCCTATGAGGGATTGAAACAAGCTCTTTCTCGATAGCGGCTATAGCTTCAGCCATTGTGTTTCAACTATTAGTAATCCCTATGAGGGATTGAAACGCCACATCTAATGATTACGGGGATTTAGATAATTTACCGTTTCAACTATTAGTAATCCCTATGAGGGATTGAAACAAAGAATCTTCCAAAAGTTGCTTTAATTGGGCGTTTCAACTATTAGTAATCCCTATGAGGGATTGAAACTAACACTGACCGAACTTAGTTCAGGCTGGCTTAGAATGGTTTCAACTATTAGTAATCCCTATGAGGGATTGAAACTCGACTATGACCACTTTGGCCGTATTACCTATGGGGTTTCAACTATTAGTAATCCCTATGAGGGATTGAAACAAATTAAAGCGAAGATAATCAATATGTGATGTTAGGTTTCAACTATTAGTAATCCCTATGAGGGATTGAAACGCTGCTAATGCCCAAGATTTCGAGACTGAAGTAACTAAAGTTTCAACTATTAGTAATCCCTATGAGGGATTGAAACGTTCAGCCGCTTTTTGGGCAATATTTAATCTAGTCTGGGCGTTTCAACTATTAGTAATCCCTATGAGGGATTGAAACAAGGGGCAAAGTGGCGATCGCGGATCAACTTAATGCTAGAAGTTTCAACTATTAGTAATCCCTATGAGGGATTGAAACGGGGACAACGGTTGAAAACCAAAACAATCAATTCGTTTCAACTATTAGTAATCCCTATGAGGGATTGAAACCAAACTTATTATGAAGCGTTCCATTTTAACAAGAAGTTTCAACTATTAGTAATCCCTATGAGGGATTGAAACCAATTAAATCGACCAACCCCTCTTGATCTAATAAGTTGTGTTTCAACTATTAGTAATCCCTATGAGGGATTGAAACTTTCTATTCTAGCTAATTTTAAGAGCGATCGCGTTTCAACTATTAGTAATCCCTATGAGGGATTGAAACGTTCCTTTGGCCGCTCCGAGTAACTTTGAGTATTGATGTTTCAACTATTAGTAATCCCTATGAGGGATTGAAACAAATAGTTTATTGAAACCCAGTTTGTCAGCTTCGTTTCAACTATTAGTAATCCCTATGAGGGATTGAAACAAAACACTATTAATCACTTCAGAATAATCACCATGTTTCAACTATTAGTAATCCCTATGAGGGATTGAAACCTACCAGTTTCCACTTTTTCTCGGATTCGATGAGTTTCAACTATTAGTAATCCCTATGAGGGATTGAAACTTGAGCCTTAACAGGAACGGGTAGGGCATTTCCTGGTTTCAACTATTAGTAATCCCTATGAGGGATTGAAACACGTTATTAATTTTTCACTCTGATTAAGGGGTCTTTTTGTTTCAACTATTAGTAATCCCTATGAGGGATTGAAACATCCTCCCAAGAAAAAATAAATCAATTAAGTCAAATTTTGTTTCAACTATTAGTAATCCCTATGAGGGATTGAAACGATTACTGGCATGATTTGGATTTTGAATATAAAGTTTCAACTATTAGTAATCCCTATGAGGGATTGAAACTTGAGATATTTTCCATGAGCCGGGCTGATTATGATCGGTGTTTCAACTATTAGTAATCCCTATGAGGGATTGAAACGGGGGTGGCTTCCACCTTGGCGAGATTTTCTGGATTGTTTCAACTATTAGTAATCCCTATGAGGGATTGAAACCCAAACCACCAAGACGGCTTGATACAGTGATAGGGGTTTCAACTATTAGTAATCCCTATGAGGGATTGAAACATTGATTTTGGTTCTTATGGCTCTTGCTTTAACCTTGTTTCAACTATTAGTAATCCCTATGAGGGATTGAAACCCAAACCACCAATACGGCTTGACACAGTGATAGGGGAAGTTTCAACTATTAGTAATCCCTATGAGGGATTGAAACAAAACACTATTAATCACGTCAGAATAATCACCATTAGAGTTTCAACTATTAGTAATCCCTATGAGGGATTGAAACGAATAGAATAAAGGTAAATAAAAAAAGACAAAGTTTCAACTATTAGTAATCCCTATGAGGGATTGAAACAAAGGTTGTGTAGTAGGTATGTCCCACTTACTAGGAGGGGTTTCAACTATTAGTAATCCCTATGAGGGATTGAAACGTAGGTTCTACCTTCTTGCTCATACATATCTTTAATGTTTCAACTATTAGTAATCCCTATGAGGGATTGAAACAGAAGTTAGCACGCTCCCTACATTCTCCCCAGTTCCCGTTTCAACTATTAGTAATCCCTATGAGGGATTGAAACAAGCTGGCAACGATCCTACGTTCAAGAATTTTCCGTTTCAACTATTAGTAATCCCTATGAGGGATTGAAACGGTGACATAATCAAGCATCCCCCAAGGGCGGTTAGCAGAGTTTCAACTATTAGTAATCCCTATGAGGGATTGAAACCAAGGTAATGAGGTTGATAGTTGTTGTTGTTTGACATAATGTTTCAACTATTAGTAATCCCTATGAGGGATTGAAACATTGGTTTGGGACAGAACGAGCTAGAACAACAAGTTTCAACTATTAGTAATCCCTATGAGGGATTGAAACAACTTAACCAATGGCACGATCACGCCCCTTAATGGTGTTTCAACTATTAGTAATCCCTATGAGGGATTGAAACTGCCGGGTTTTCTTTACCTGGGCTTGATACTTATTTGCCTTGTTTCAACTATTAGTAATCCCTATGAGGGATTGAAACAACACTTTATCTGATACTATCGCTGGAATTGTTTCGTTTCAACTATTAGTAATCCCTATGAGGGATTGAAACATCTACTTAATTATCTAAGGGATTGTAAAAATCTAGTTTCAACTATTAGTAATCCCTATGAGGGATTGAAACAAGTCTCTAGGAACAATAATAGGAAATTCGTTAATGTTTCAACTATTAGTAATCCCTATGAGGGATTGAAACATCGCTTGATTTTTTAAAGAACTAATATGAGTTCCGTTTCAACTATTAGTAATCCCTATGAGGGATTGAAACTCTCTTAGTAGTTGGTTTCGTCAATTAAAAGGAATAAGGTTTCAACTATTAGTAATCCCTATGAGGGATTGAAACAAATTTAATTTAGTCAACCGAAAAAAATTAAACGGATGCAAGTTTCAACTATTAGTAATCCCTATGAGGGATTGAAACAGAAATATCCAAATTATTTTCGTTTACGGTAAGTAATAAAGTTTCAACTATTAGTAATCCCTATGAGGGATTGAAACAGCAGAGGAGTTATGCCTAGCGGCATTAAGTTTGAGTTTCAACTATTAGTAATCCCTATGAGGGATTGAAACACAGCCTTATTCCTGATTTTTGGCTAAGACAAGGTTTCAACTATTAGTAATCCCTATGAGGGATTGAAACACAACAACTAAACAAACAGCAACAAGCCTTCTTCGGTTTCAACTATTAGTAATCCCTATGAGGGATTGAAACAAGTCCATTGTAATCTCTGTAAACATCAGCCATGTTTCAACTATTAGTAATCCCTATGAGGGATTGAAACAGGACTTAAATAATGCACAAACTGAAACGGTGTTAGTTTCAACTATTAGTAATCCCTATGAGGGATTGAAACACATTCAATTTGAATATGCAGGGTGATCCCTTATGTTTCAACTATTAGTAATCCCTATGAGGGATTGAAACATGGTAGACTCAATCAGAATTAAAGAAATTCACGGTTTCAACTATTATGAATCCCTATGAGGGATTGAAACGATAATATTCAATATCTTCAAAACAAAAACATAATTCCTATGAGGGATTAAACTGTTAAAAACTTCCGTTCCAATCCTTCCCAAATGGTTGCCCCCAATACTGCCAAGATTCCTTATTGAACGGTGATCTATAGCGTAAAATCAAATCTCGTTCCCATTCTAA
>NZ_JAYGHQ010000031.1:0-17486 GCF_034931425.1 Crocosphaera sp. XPORK-15E | reverse complement strand
TCGCGAAAATTACACGCGAACTGTGATTCCCTCCTCGCTTAACCGAGCAGTATTGAGATCTCGCTCAAGCAGATAATGCTAACCTAAGCTAAAACCTTTGCTACGAGTTTTTTGTTGTTGCTTAATCGTATTGTCCCTTAAATAGTTAACATAACCATCAAGTCTCGTTAAATCTTGTTCGTTCAAGTTTAACTGTTTAATTTCTACAATACCTCCCGTTCCTCGCTTATCAGTAGCGATAAAAATCGGTTCTTGAGTGTCTAGGTTAGTAACAGTTAAGGTGTCTCCTTGCTGAGAAATTTGATAAAATTTTCCTTGAAAATACTGAGGATTATTTCTCGGTTCTCCAACTGTATTTAAAATATATTTGACTTGAGCATAAACTCGATACTTTTCTTTTAGCTGTTGCAGCTTTTCTTGAATAGGGGGAGATTCCCAATATTCTATTTTTTGCTGCATCTGTTGGGTTTTGGGATTTTCTCGCCAAGATAAATAAGCTCTGGCTTCTTTTTGCCATTTTTTGAATTTTGCATCGGCCTGAGACAATTGACGCTCAAGATTACTCAACACTATTTGTGTTGTACCAATATCGAGTTTTAGTGCATCAATTACCTCAGCTTTTACACCAAAAGGGTTGAGTAAGGAACGAGGTTGACCAAGTTCTCCCAGTTCTTTTTGTTGTTGGCGTAATTGCTTTATAGTTTTCGCTTTCTCTTGTTTTAGGGTGTCAAGTTGTTGTTTTAATTGTTCACCTTGATGTAAACTTGGCTCACGGGGACAGGTCTTTTTCCACTCTTCTATGGCTTTTGTCAGAGTAATGAGTTCAGCATCGGTTAACTGAAGCTGTTTAGTTGAATTTTTATCTAAATTATCTGCCTCTTGTTGACCCTCTTTATCTAAATTATCTACCTCTTGTTGACTTGGTGAGGCTACAAAAGTAGGCTTTTTGCTTAAAGATACTGATGACTCTTGATGTTTCTGTTTGTCTCGACCTTTCTTTTTCTTCTTACTTTGAGAAACCCCCGCATTGACTAACGCTATGGCGTTCTCATTAGCACGACTAATTTGCACCGTAACCCCTAAATCTTGAGCATTGGCAGTATAAACCACAAATTCCTGTCTTGCCCGACTGGCCGCCACATAAAAGCTTTCTCGTCCAACGGTCAGACTTTTGGCCGCTGACGCTGAGTAAATACAATAGTCAGCCGTCTGTCCTTGGCTACTATGCACAGTATCTACATAACGATAATCACTGTGGAGAAGTTGGTTCAGGGTAAGAGTTTGGGTTTTTCCTTTGGTTTGAATAACAACCTGACCATCTTCTGTCACCCCTTCAATGGTAAAACGCTGTCCGTTGAGTTGGTTTTGTTCTTGGTTACGAATATTTTTGGTAAAGCGCATTTGTTCACCAGGACGAATTTCTATCGGGTGAACTTGATACACTTCTCGTTGTTTGTATTGATTGAGGGGAAGGGTATAGTCAACCCCTGTGGTATCAATTAGGGTGAGAGCGTTAGCTTGGGGGTTCACCTCGGTAACACGGTAGTAAAAATCTCGACTAAATTGGGCTGATTCGGTTTTAAACTTGATAACATCCCCTCGTTGATAAGCATGAGCTTGGGTTAGGGCAAATTTATCAATATCTTTGCGTTTGAGGGTTTGTAGGGTCAGACTTTCTTGGCCTAAAGTTCCTTCTTCGATTAATCCCTGACGCACGGTTTGGGTGATGGCTTGCTTATCAGCATTAGTTCCAGCCAGAATTAGGGTTCTGTCCCTAACGTCTTTAGAACGAGTGAGATAGTCTTGGGTAAGGGCTGAGCTACGTTGTTTATCTTGGGGAATTTGACGGATTTTCTGGTGTTCATAAAGTTTTAGATAGGCTTGATTGATGCTATCTTGGTCTTGGTCATGGGTGGCCATCAGGTCAACAACTTGTTTAAGATAAGAATCTCGCTGTCGTAAATTTTGGTCAATGATGGCGGTGGGCAGTCCTTGGTCTTGTAGCAGTTTAAAGGGCGCACCAGCTTCGACAGCAGACAGTTGTTTACTATCTCCTAAGAGAATGAGTCGGCTTTGTTTGGCTTGGGTTTTTTCAAGAAGCTGTTCCATCTGCTTTGTAGACAGCATTCCCGCTTCATCCACTAACAGAATTTCCTGATTCGGCAGTTGTTCATTGGGGGTGAGGAGGTAACTGGCAAGGGTTTGAGAAGAAATGCCACTTTTAGATTGAAGGACATCAGCGGCCGCCGCAGAAGGGGCCAGTCCTCTAATTTGGACAAGGGGAGCATTAATTGATGAGTTCTCCTTGTCCCCGTTCGGATTTCGGCGATTTGGCTCAGTCGAACGCTGACGCTCACGGCGGAAGCCTTGTCTCCTTATCTCCTTATCTCCCTGTCCCCTTGTCTCCCTGTCTCCTTGTCCCTCGTCTAAACCACTGGCCACAGTCCCTTTAGCAAAAGGTGGGGAATCGTAGGGACTAACGGCTGTTCGCCCATACAGGAGTTGTGAGGAACTATTTTGTCCTTCAATTCCCGATTCGGTGATTCCCTCTCCCGACTTCTGCAAGGAGTCTTCTAAAGTCACTTCATCAATCAAATCTTTGAAAGCTTTCATAGTATAGGTTTTGCCTACCCCTGCATTACCTTGCACTAAAACCACGCCATTGCGACTGGTGGCAATATGGTTGAGGGCGACGGTTTGTCCTGGGTTTAGTCCTCTGGTTTGGGAGATAGCTTGAACCTGTTCAAGATTGGCTAGGGGTGAACAGCTATCTTGAGTTTGTTGAACCAGTTGAATAATTTTTTGTTCTCGTTTTAATTGCCCTTGGGTGGTTAGTCGTCCATCATGGGTAGGAATGAGTTGGGAAAAATGGGCGAGTTCTGACTGAATTTCCTGAACATCATAATTGCCTTGACTTTGACGAAGGCATTCTTTAAGTAACTCATGGGAGTGAAACGCGGTCGTTCGCTCGGTAAGAATTTCCGTAGCACTGTGAATGAGTTGGGGGATACTACCTGGATGAGACGGTTGTTGATAGGTATTTTCGAGGCGATGACTGGGGGTGAAGGTCATCTCAATTCCGGCCTCAGTGGCTTTCTGCTTCCATTCGGCTAATTGTCGTTCCCTGTCTTCAGGCTCAAGGTGATATCTTTTTTCTTTTCTAGTTTTAAGGCAGAAGACTTGTTTTTGTTCAGCCGTAGCAGTTTTTCGAGTGAGTCCAAGTTTTGCAAGTTCGGCTTCTATTTGGTTGCTACGGGTAGAGAAAATGGCATCGAGTTTTTCTTTGTTTACGCCAGCCAGTTCAAAGGTATGGTCATCTGTCCATTCTACTTCCCAGCCAAGGACTTTCAGTTGGCGGACAAGTTCATGAGCGTAATAAGCTCCAATGGTTTTCTGTTGAGTGTAGAGTTGAGCGTTGGCAACGGCTCTCCATTTTCCATCGTGGCATTGGGTTTGATTGAGGATGACACAGTGACTATGAAGTTGGGGGTCTTTGTTGCGGTTATCGTCGTGGTGAAAGATAGCGATTTGGGCAGTATTACTTTGCAGCAGTTTCTTTTGTCCTTGCTGTTTAGTTTGGTAAAAAATGCAGTGCTTTTCTACATAGTCCATCGTGGCACGGACGGCACTTTTATGGGCTTCAAGAATGGGAGTATTTCCCATAACGAGGGCAGCGACACTGATACTTTTAGGAGCAGAGAGGGTCACGTCAGTACCAGGGCGGTTTTGTCTTTTGCTTTGTTTTCGGTAGTTCTGTTGCTTGCGAAGGGGATTGCCTTCGGGGTCTAAGGCTTGATAAGCATTATGAAAATGTTTCTCTTGAATTTGTTCCGTTAAGCCCTGAATTTTAGCCGCTTGTCCAAACCATTCAGCGTTAGATAATGCGTCGCCCTGAGTGTAGTAGTTCTCTTGGGCGTAGTCTTGAGGATTCGTGTAGCATCGGCCAACGGTGGCTACCATAGTCTAGGGCGATTTTATCAGGAGAATGGGCTATAATTAAATGATACTTTAAAAAAGTACATAAGGTGTGATATTTTTAACAGGAATTTTATGGGATAATACTAGAATGTTATTAGACACCGCCAACGGCGGTACATCTAAGACTTAATTTTTTTTACCTTAAGTTTTTCTGTAACAATTAAACTCAAACTAACCCCTTAACCTTAAGATATCAACCTTTCCCGTCTTTCCTCCCGCTCAGTCAATTATGAAGAGTAAAAAGCCTAAGCTGGTTCAAGCGCAGTCTAAACAGAAACAGACAAAAAAAAACCTCAACTTAGACAAGCAAGTTCAACTAGAAGCAAGGAATCAGGAAAATCTTGATCGGGATTCAACTTCAACAACTAATCTGCAAGTCTCTTCAGAAATCCCTACTCATCCTCCAACAGAACCGCTCCTGTATCAAAAAAATAATTACTTCACCCCGACGGCTACCGCCGCCCCTATCGTATCTAGTTTACGAGCGCAATTAAGAAAAGATCAGTGGGATAAAGACCCATCAGGTCTGGGCTTCTTCCTACATCAAGCCAAGGGAAAGCCCAGTAACATCATTGAACACTACATTACTAATTCTGGAGATATTTCTCTTCTTCCTTGGGATGAAGCTCTACAAATTATTGATAAGTTTGGGTTACTCACAGCCAAGCTGCACTTAATTTTTGCAGCCCATACCATGAGGCAGGAAAACCCTTGGGAAAGTAAATTTACCCTTAAAGCCAGTGACATCGGTACAGAACTAGGATGGGATAAACGCACAGACCTTAATCAATTTCAAAAGCTAACTGAAATTGCTAAAGCCGCTTTTGCTTTGGGATGTTTAACCATCCAAGCAACCTGGGTTGAAGGACAGGGAACTAAACAAGTTGAGTGTAGTGTGCAAACTTCCCGTATGTGGGAAACCATAGTGGATGTTAGAGGGGGACAACTCAACCTCAACAGGAAAATTGATGAGCCAACAGAAGTTTACATTACCATTAGACCAGGACTCTGGACTTATGCTTTTTTAAATCGGGCTGGTTATGAAGCAAAAAAAGCCCTCTATCAATTTGGCTATTTAGCCCAGGATCTTCTCAAAATTGATCTCTATCATGATGAACTCGCCTTACGTTTAGGACTTCATCTAACAGTAGAAAGCCGATTTCATGTTAGTGGCCTTTACAAAGTACAAACCTTATTAGAAGCCCTTTTGCCTAAAACCATCATTGATGAAGCAAGACTTCACCGTGATAAGGCTCGTAAGCTAACCAATCGCTGGAATCACGCCTTGGAAGTTTTATTAAGGCTAAAAAGAGCCTTTCAGATTGAATTTGACTCAGCCACCTATCCCGAAGAACTGCGGCCAGGGAGTAAAACTCGAAAACCCAGGGGTTATTTTGAGCAGTTACTAGCAGCAAAAATCACTATCCTGCCCCCTGCTCCCATTCCCGAACTGATTATGACTAAGGCTAAACCCTTACCAGTACGTTCTCAATCATCTCCTACTCAATCATTGTCTAAGTCTCAAAAGGTAGAGACACCAGTTAATTCTACTAATGAACTGAGCGGCCCTCAAATTCGGCAAGCTCGAAAAGCAAAAGGTTGGAGTCAAGTGAAATTAGCAGGATGGTTAGGCGTTACACAAGCCTTCATCTCCCATGTTGAAAAAGGAAATCGCCCTCTTTCTAAGGAAATGGAAGCAAAACTTAAGAAACTGTTAGAGATTCAAGATTAAAAAGCTCTTATCCACTGCCAACATTTTATAGATTGCCAAATGCCAAGTGATAAGGTTTCTGTTTCTCTATTTCTCGATCCCTAAAGGGCATAGGGGAGGACTCTAGCGATACTGACGAATGTTATATAACAAACTGTTGTTATGTTTTGTGATTCTGGTTATATTTCAAATTCTTGAAAAAATAAGGATCAAAGCTAGACTGAGTAAGGGTTTGAGGAATATAACAAACTCTCTAGAGTGCTGCCACAAACTCTCTAGAGTGCTGCCACAAACTGTTTTCTAGAATCCTTACATAACAAGGCATTCAGCGTTTTATAACAAACTGGATCAATATATATTGATCCGTTCTAAAACGCGGGTTCTCAAAATTTGGCATGATGATGGCTTCAATACACCGAGTGCGTGCTATGACCCAAACAAGCCATTTAACCCCCATTAGTCTTCGACTCAGAGACGGACTGCGACGCATCGCAGCCACTAACCTTGACTTACCCCTCGTCCCCCTCAACAACAACAAACAACCATT
The DNA here is from genome assembly GCF_034931425.1 of Crocosphaera sp. XPORK-15E. Classification (NCBI taxonomy): domain Bacteria; kingdom Bacillati; phylum Cyanobacteriota; class Cyanophyceae; order Chroococcales; family Aphanothecaceae; genus Crocosphaera; species Crocosphaera sp. XPORK-15E. Next base: position 11,250 of record NZ_JAYGHQ010000031.1, on the reverse strand, counting down.
AGGGGACGCTTGGCAAAATCGCCCCTTCAGTGCCGCCCAACTCATTGAAGCCATTGAAAACGGTGGTGTTAACGTCCCCATCAAAGGCAAAACTAAACAAATTCAACCCCAAGGCTTCGGTTTACTCACAGGCCGCCCCCTCACCCTCAACACCTCGACTCCCTTCGACTTGGCTCAGGGCAAGCCGCTCGTTGTTGACCCTGAGCGTAGCCGAAGGGTCAACAACGAAACCTACTACCTCATGGCCGTTGACCAAGACGGGGCCAGTGCCATTGATAAAATTCAAGAACTCTCCGGTGGCCAACCCTTACCTAAAACCGTCGCCTTCACCTCACAACGCCCTGGACGCTGCCAGTATTTATTTCTAGTCCCAGAACAGTACAAAGACGCTATCCGTACCAAGAAACTCAAAACAGGCGCAAATGGGGACGATAACAAGCCCGAACAACTAGAACTTCGTTGGACTAACTTACAGTCCGTTCTACCCCCCTCTATGCACCCAATGACGGGACAATATCATTGGGTTGAAGGGTGTGCCATCGATGAAACGGAAATCGAGATCGCCCCAACTTGGATCTTAGAACAAATGCTAAGTGACCCCTCTCCAAAAACGCCACCTCCTTCTGAGCCGAAGTTTTCCTCGTCCGTTCATCACAACGGTTTTGACAGACAATGGACAGAACTTGATTTTGCCCTTTCTTACCTGAATGCTTTATCTTCCTATCGAGGAGACGACTATGACGACTGGTTAACCGTTGGCATGGCACTCCATAGCGTGGATGACTCCCTGTTAAACGAATGGGACAAATGGAGTCAACAAAGCAGTAAATATAAACCAGGGGAATGCGAGAAAAAATGGAAATCCTTTAGTCCCAATGGGGGTGTCACCTTGGGAACCTTAGCCCACATGGCCAAACTCGACGGCTGGCGTTTTCCCTTTCCCAAAACTCATCATGACACCCCTTCCCCTGAAGCCCCAAGTCAGTTAAAAAATGGAAAAAACTCAACTGTCACTGGTGACACTTCAAAAAGAGGTGACACCGCAAACCCTGTCCCCTTAAGCCTTGCGGATACTGTCACCACTGTCACCGCTACCTTAAAAAAAGGGTTAAAAGACTACGAAGAACGCCACCAACTAGATCTCATTGAAGCTCGTTCTCTTATCACTCGTCCCGCCTTTTGGGAATTAGTAAAAGCCCTGCGTACTTCCCTGGATGAAATTCACCCCGAAGATCACCAACGGTTCAATCAACTGGTAGACTGGCATAACGCCACCCTAAACCTTAACCACATTCTCCCCCCAACCCTGGCAAAAGCCTTTATTCACGATGGTAAAATCCTCAACATTGACCCCGTTAGTCTTTGGCAATACCTTCTCCCTGCGGTTCTCTCCCTAGCTGGCAAACGGATTAACCTAGATGTAGAATCTCACACTATCCCCGCGATCGCCTGGACTTGCTTAGTGGGGGAATCTGGCACTGGCAAAAGCCGCGCTGAAGGGGTTATTCTTGCTCCCCTCAAACAACGACAATACCAAGAAAAGAAACGCTATAGCAGCCAATTACAGGAATACAAAGAACTCCTCAACCAAAAGAAACCAGACGACCCCTCTCCTGAACCCCCAAAACCAGAACGCAAATATCTCTTTGAAGTCGCCACCATTCAAGCCGTAATGCGAAGATTGTCTGAGCAGGGGTTAAATGGCTCTCTATGGGCAAGGGATGAACTGGCTGGACTATTTAAGTCTCTCAATCAATTTAACGCCCGTAGCGGCGAAAATGAAGGGCTAGAATGTCTGCTAAAAATGTGGGACGGAGACGGGTCATTGGTAGACCGTGTGAATGCCGAAGACGACTCCTACGCCGTCGAAGAAACCCGTTTAAACATTGCCGGAGGCATTCAACCAGGGGCATTTCAACAAGCTTTTAAAGACCCCAATGACCCCCAAGGACTACAAGCACGGTTTCTCTATGCCCTACCTAAAGTCTATCCAGCTAAACGGGTTAAAGGCTATTGTCAGTTAAATGACATTCTGCCTACTTTGTATCACTGGCTTGACCAATTACCCACCGGAACCATTAAACTATCTGAAGACGCGGATCTGCGTTATACTCATCTGGTCGAACAAATAGGAAGCCAAGCCGAAAGTAGTCCTAACCCCGCCCTTCGTGCATGGATGCGAAAACTGCCAACCCAATTGCTGCGGATTGCCCTGGCTTTGCATTTTATCGAATATTACGATATTACGATTAACAATCAACAATCAACAATTTCCAATTCCCCTGACCGAAACTTTTGGGAATTGCAAATTGATACTTTAGAACGAGCGGTTGAAGTTTGTTGTTATTACCGTAGTGCCTTTCAAGTGGTACAAGAAAAGGCCACTGATACTGATAGTATCAGTTCCATTCTGATCAAAGTTTGGGATTTAGCTATCACCCAACCCACCGGAATGACACCCAGGGACATTTATCGTAATATTAAAGCCATCGAGCGTCGGGCCAAAGAATTAGGGCGCACGGTGTCCGCTTATACCCTAGAAATCCTCTCCAAATTAGTCGAAATGGGCAAAGGACAGTTAGAAAAAAATGGGCGGTTTTATCGCTTTAAAGCTCTCTTTAATTCTCCTCCTGATCATCCTCCAAATGACGATAATCCTAAGCGTCCTAATTCTCCAATCACCCCGAATAATCCCACAGGACTTGGAGAGGAATTAAAGGAAAATCAAGGTCAAGAAACTGATATTAACCCCGTTAACACAGAGCCACCCAAAACGAATAATACAGAAGCGACCAATCTAGTTTCATTAACTTCTGATGTCGCCGAACCATCACCGACCGAAGATGTCAAAAATATGAGCAAAATTCCAGTGAACAATCAACCAATGATGACAGATAATGCTTCAGATAACTGTCAATCAACTCAACCCCCGATGGGAAATACAGCCGAAGGGGTGACACAAGTGACAGAAGCTAAAACCCATACAGGAGAAGCAGTCTCTCCGTCACCGTTCACTGAAGTGTCACCAGTGACAATAGAGACTGACCCAAAATCATCGACCTTAGAACCGACTCAATTAAACCCAGTAAAAACAGAAAACCCCCAAGGGACTTGTGTAAATCAAAAAAGAACTGATTCTGAACTTGAGAGCGTAAATGATAGCCAAGAAAATATCCATTGGTTACTTCAGGTTTTAGCCGATTTTGAATATACACCAGCCCCCCATTCAAGATTCACATCTAATGAACAATTAATTGAGTTGTTTTATGAAATTGAACACAAAGCTAATAGCTGTTGGGAACAATTACAACAGATCTGCCCTGATTATTGTGAACGTTTTAGTCAGGCGTATGGAATTGTTAGTGAGCTTTCACCCGGTTAGAGACTCGCTGTTTTTCTTTCATTCCTGATACTCAATCAATGTCACAATAGCCAGAGTGATTTCTGTCATTTTGTTCGGCGAAATTTGTCCAAGTTTTCGGATAAATCTTTGGAGATCCATACCCCGTAACTGTAACGTATCGACCGCAGAAACTTTAGTCAACCCGTTATTAGCATTTGGGTCAATTCTGACGTGCCAAAAGTTAGGGGCGAAGTAATCTTTCCAATCTGTAATGGGGGCGATCAATTTAATGGGAAGTCTTCCGGCCGCATCAGAACTGATGACAATGGCAGGGCGTGTTTTTCTAATTTCAGTTCCCACTGTGGGGTCAAAGTTGACTAGCCAAATTTCCCCTCTTTTGGGAAGGGGATTAATAGTCAATGATGTCACCTGCTAAAAATTCTTTCCACTCCGTATTTTGTTGGTAGTGGTTTTCCATATCTGCCGCTTGTTGGCCCAGAATCCGACGACGTTCGCTTTGAGGCAGTTTGAGAAAGGCACGACGTTGTTCTAGAGTGAGGTTCGATTGAGTTTCTGTAGATTTGAGGTCTTGATGGGGTATCAGTACGGAATAATCGATGCAAAAGGGACGCTCCACTCGTTTTGAGGCGTTAGAGATTTCCAGCTTGACCACATTCCCGTCTTGGTCGTAGTCAAGAACGATGCCCGTTGGGACCGTTGTGCTAGAGTCGGTGGGTGATGATGAAAGCAGGATGTTTAAAACATCTCTGAGGGGATCATAGGTGATCTTCATGGGGGAACCGACGAAAAACCAACTTAATTCTAGCTAATTAATAAAAGCTATTACCTGGATTGTACGATTTGACTCCAATAGTTTCATGGAAACTATTGGAGTCGAGACAGTTTATCCCCACCAATTAGAATTAGTTCAAACAGCTTCAGAAACCGTAAGTGTTCGAGGGCATTTGTTGAGTTTACTCGACGAATTATCTGCTGAAAAAGTGGCCGAAGTTCGAGATTTTGCCGAGTTTTTACAGCAGAAACAAACAAGACTTGTTTAAAAAAGGCTTATTTATGCCAATAATTTCACGTTGGGATTTCATCATTATTTTCCTCTGTTCGTTTTATTTAATTCCTCTATTGCCTGTTTGATTTGCTGCTGATGCTCTCTCAATTGCTTGAAATAAGCAACTCCTTGTTCCATCTGCTCTTGGCGAGGAGAATCAGCCGAACCGTAAGTCAGCGAACCACATAAAGCAATTAATCCCCGATGTTGGTCGTTTTCGGCTTGCTCATACTTCATGAGCCGTTCATTCACTTCCTGCTCCACATAGCTCTCAATTTCTTCATTGGTCTTATCAGACCAAGATAAGTCAGTCCCTGGGTACTGACGAATCACTTCCCAAATATGGACGGGAATGGGTACCATGACCCGATTGTAACCCGCCTCAAATGAGACTCCCTCTAATTCTAAATAGATGAAGTTTTCATCAAAAACTTCTTTATATAGGTGAAAATTAGGGCCATAAGCCACTGTCGCTTTGGTAGACATTCAAACTCTCCTTTTTTTTCTAAGTTAACCCCATCTTGGCACTCAGAGTGCATCATAAGTTAGAGCAATGTTGTATCCTGATCCTAGCTCTTCTATTATCGATCAATGCTGTGAGCGAAACTTCGACGGTTGAAGTAACCCCCTCGCAGGCCAACGAACGACTGTTGGCCATGTGGTTAGATGGTCATTCGGCTCATACAGTGGACTCTTATCGTCGTGCTGTCGGGCGTTTTCTTGACTATGTAAATAAACCCCTACACCTCGTCACCCTGGCCGATCTCCAACTTTGGCGAGCTTCCCTCAATGATCTCGCCCCCTCGTCAGTGGCGACAGTGCTGGCGGCGGTTAAATCGTTGCTCAGTTTTGGCTATCAACTGGGTGTGTTACCTACCAATGTGGGAACGGCCATCAAAACTCCAAAGGTCAAGGATACCCTCAATGAACGGATTTTATCGGAGTCGGAAGTGACCACCCTAATTACATTAGAGCGTAATCAACGTAATCGAATGATGCTTCGGTTGTTATATGCTGGTGGCTTGAGGGTGAGTGAGTTATGTGCCTTGAAGTGGCGGGATCTCAAACCCCGTAATCAGTTAGGACAGGTAACGGTGTTTGGCAAAGGAGGAAAGACGCGAACCGTGCTATTACCCCAAGGGGTTTGGGAGGAGTTATGTCAGTTGAGGGGGGAGAGTCGGCCGAATGAATCGGTGTTTCCCTCTCGACAAGGGGGCGGCCATTTGGATCGTTCTCAAGTGTATCGCATCGTCAAAGCGGCCGCTAAACGGGCTTCCATTGAAGGCAATGTCAGTCCCCACTGGCTAAGACACGCCCATGCTTCCCATAGTTTAGACCGAGGTGCGCCCCTTCATCTCGTCCAGGCGACGTTAGGCCATTCTTCGGTGGCCACGACGGAACGGTATTTGCACGCTAGACCTAATGATAGTTCGGCCATGTATTTACCTGGGTAGAAGTTTTAGAATAAAAATACACAGAAAATTTCAGAATTAATATGCACCAACTCAAAGTGACAACGGGAGAAACGGCGACCACAACCGTTTTACCTGAATTTATGTTATCTCATCTTAATCTTAAAGAAGGGGATACCCTGTTAGTCGTTCCTACCCCTAATGGCTATCTACTGACTTCTAATTCTGATGGCGTTGAAGAACAACTACAATTAGGACTAGAGTTTATGAATGAGTATAACGAAACTTTTAAAGACCTTGCCCAATAAATGACAGAAATTCGTTGGCTTAATAAACAAGCATTAATTTTACTTCATTCTGAAACGATAAGTCTTCATGGGGGGCTTGACGGTATAAGAGATGAAGGATTACTTGATTCAGCATTAGCTCGTCCTCAAAATATTCATGCCTATGAGAATGAAACTGATGTCACTAGACTCGCTGCTGCTTACGGAATTGGAATAGCAAGGAATCACCCTTTTTTAGATGGTAATAAAAGAGCCGCTTTCTTGGCTATCGGTTTATTTCTTCGCCTCAATGGTTTTCGTTTAGTGGCTAATCCAGTCGAGGCGACGCAAGTAATGTTAAAAGTAGCAACTGGTGAAACGACGGAATCAGACTTAATCTCTTGGATTAAAAATAATATATCAGAAACGTCTAGTTAAATTATTAAAAATAAAATCCATGAAAACGATTCAACTTCAACTACCAACAACGGTTTTTTCCTCCCTGCGAAAAGCTCCAGAGGAATTCGTTCAAGAAATGCGAATCGCCTCCGCCGTCAAATGGTACGAACTTGGCGAAATTTCTCAGGGAAAGGCAGCAGAAATCGCTGGATTAACTCGCGCTGATTTTATCAATGCTCTTAGTCGATATAAAGTCTCGCCTCTGCAATACACTCAATCTGAATTACGAGAGGAACTAGACCTATGATTTTTTTTGCGTTGATTGAGTTGCTTCTTTCTTCTCCGGTAATTCTGGAATGGGCGGCGAATTCTGATCATCTAAGAGCTTTTTCACTTGCAGATGATATTTCTTCAAGGTAGACCCCTTGCACTTAAAACCCTGTTCTGAAAAAAGCTCCGCAATCTCATCATAACTGTAGCCCATTCCCAACGCTGACTCAATTCGTAGCGATTGACGTTCAACCACTGAGCGCAAGAAACCAGGGGTCTTCGTCTTCGGCTTAAGCTTTGACAATCGGCTCTGTAACGCCAGTTCCAACGGAGAAATCTCTGTAGCCATCTTCACTCCCTAATCAACAAGACAATATTTCTGTTTTAATCTATTTAATCGCAGCATAACAGATAACAAAACAGTCTGGATATACCGCCTTCGGCAGTTTGAACTCTACCGATCTAATTATCCCGCAAAATCCGTGTCTTAAATATCACACCTTATGTACTTTTTTAAAGTATTGGCTTTAGTCGTTTATTTGTCTACTTATGATACTCTAACAGTTAGCCTGATATCAATAAGGTAGTGAACAAAACGACTGAGAAAGCAAAGGGAGCTAGGATCTGATGAACTTCGACTCTGAATTCACTTGGACAGAGGCAAAACAGTTAGCTGAGCGACTTGCTTTGCAAAAGACAGGGAAATACCTGAGCGATGTTGAGATGATAGTTCTTCAGGGATCTTGGGAGGGAAAAACTTACGAGGAAATGGCACAACTAGCTGGCTATACGGTTGACTACCTCAATAAAGATGTGGGTAATAAGCTATGGAAAAAGCTGTCAGATATATTGGGAGAAAAGGTCAGTAAGAAGAATCTTCTGGAACCTCTGAAGAGAGCATCAACGGCGCAACAACGTCCACAGACTGCTTCAGGGTCGATGAAAGAGATTCCCTTTCCAGAGGGGTCAGTTTCGCTAGATTCGAGCTTCTATGTGGAGCGAAATGAGGTCGAGTCTCTGTGTTATGATGCTATTGTCAAGCCAGGTTCCCTGATTCGGATTAAAGCCCCTAAGTTGATGGGCAAAACTTCATTGATAACTCAGATCCTCGATCATTCCCAGTCTCAGAATTACAGAACAGTGTACTTGAATTTGAGCAGTGTTGAGCGGTCTATTGTGACGAATTTAGATAAATTCCTGCGTTGGCTGTGTTTGATGGTCGGTCGGCAATTAAAATTAGAAAATAAACTAGGTGATTATTGGGATACAGAGATTTTGGGGAGTAATGATAATTGTACAGTATATTTTGAGGAGTATTTATTGCCAGCCATTGATTGTCCCTTGGTCTTAGCATTAGATGAAGTGGATTTGATTTTTCCCCATACTGAAGTTATTGAAGACTTTTTGGGGATGCTGCGAAGTTGGCATGAGAAGGGGAAGATTTCTCAACAATGGAAACAACTGCGGCTGATAATGGCACACTCGACAGAATGTTATGTCCCCCTAGACATGAATCAATCGCCATTTAATGCAGGGGTTCCGGTAGAGTTGCTGGAATTTGATTCAAAACAGGTGCTTTCTTTGGCAAACGTTCATGGACTGAGTTGGAATGAGTCCCAGATAGAGGCATTAATGAGTATGGTGGGGGGACATCCTTATTTGGTGCGGTTGGCTCTGTATGAGATAAGTTCTGGGAAAATGACCCTAGAACAGCTATTGAATGAGGCTGCGACGGAGGCGGGAATTTATAGCAACCATCTGCGGCGACATTTGGAGATTTTGCAACAAACACCCGAACTGGCTCAAGGGTTGCAAACTGTGGTCACATCACCAGAACCAGTGTCATTAGATTCGATGCAGATTTATAAGTTGCATAGTATGGGATTAGTGCGGCAACAGGATAATCAGGTAATGCCTCGCTGTCATTTGTATCGTGAGTATTTTTGCCGTGTTTTGTCGGCTTAATTAGAATATAGAGTATGGAAAGAATCCCCCGACATAATAAAGATTTGTCGAGGGAGTATGTCAAAATCTTGGGATAAAAAGCCTCTGTCCAGGGAAAAGTAGGCTAGGATTATCTCCAATTACATCTCTATTAGCCTCGTAAATTTCTGAAAAATTCCCATTTCCATAAGCTGTCTGAGCTATTTTGAATAGGGTGTCACCAGGTTTGACAACATAATATGCACCAGGGGTGGGTTGCGCCGTTTCTTCAGAAGAAGGTTGATTGCTCAGGCTTTTCAAAAAGGTTAGACTCGGCGAGAAAAAGTATTCACCTCCTTTTAAGGTAACAAACTGTCCAAATTGATTTTCTGGGGCAATATCGGGTTTGACAGTCTGCAGGCCATAAGAAGCAGGCCAATTTTTGGGCGGTTCAGGAGCTTTTCCGATTAAGGGATCTGCTTGGTTTCCTTGTCTTTGACCAATGACTGCATCCAATCCTGTTTTGTCATAATTGGGATTGTTGTTCATGGCAGGTTCAAGGAAGTTGTCATTATTACACCATAACCGTTGCATAAACTCAAACTGTTCCCAAATATCGGACTGGTAACACATGAATAATAAACCGACTCCAGTTCTCGGCAGACGATCAAAGTCTTCTGAGAAGTCGCTTAAAGGGCCGCCATAGGTAACTCCTCGTCTTGCAATTCGATGACCAAGTTCTTGTTCTTTGCTTTGAGCAAAAGGACCACCTTCTCGAACAGACTCCAGACGGGGATTGCTTTTGCGAATATGGGCTTGGAATGGGCATTTTAGCCCTTCAGAATCGCCTCTATAGTCAAAGTTATTTAAACTTGGAGAGCCATCATTAGGCTGCAAAACTAGCGGAGTACCATCTTCAAAACGTCCTACTGCCATTGCTCCAGCTAACTCAAAAGAAATCCCTAATGCTTGAGAAAGGGCTAATTCTGCTTTCTTAAATCCTTGAACATTTTGCTCAAGTTTGCGAAAGACAAGAAAGCTACCAAAGCTAACCTCTAGCGTACCGAAAGGATCAGGAATCAGGACAAGACTAAGGGGCGCATCCTGCGAAAAAATACTCCCAGATGTGCGATCCTCCTGCAAAAAGGTCGGTTGACTAATTCCATCAGCATAACCAAAATGCTCAACCACGATAGGGTCATTGCCATTAAAAGCTTTTCGCACAGTATCACCTTGCTCAACAAAAATATGTGTGGTGATAGGCTCTAGCGATCGCACAATTTCTGAGCTTTTTTGATTCAAAATTTCTGGATTATCATCGGCGATGATGAGTAAGGCATCTATATTTTTTCTAAAATTGGCATCCCAAGAGCTAACAGGCGGATCTAAAAGTGCATACTGTCGCAACTTCATCCCTTCTTGAAAAGCTTCTACGTATTGAATATCTGGCCCTCGGTTTTGCAGATTTGCTCCCTTGGGCTGGACAGAATCAGAAGAACCTAGTTTAGTATAGCCAGTGGAAGATAAGGCGAAGTGAAAAAATGTTTCTCCTGGAGTTTTGTTTTCTCGCCAGGCTTTAGCCTCATCTATTTGCTTTTTAGCAGATGTAATTTCATTGATAGCGAGTTGAGCAATCCAATTTTTGAGAGCATCAATTTTTTCTGGATTTTCTTGAGGATTGGGAAAAGTCAAGAAAATATGTATAGATTTGTCTCTTCCATGGCCTTTGAGAATATTGCCTTGCAAATCTTCAAGTACATCTTGATACTGTGAATCAGCAGGGTCAATTGGTCCTTTGTTCGCGGTTAAATCGAGTGGCATTGATAACTCCTTAAATTACTAAGATTCTTCATTACAATTGACCTGAACATAAAGGTTCAGAAGATAACCGAACCTTGATTTTTAAGATCAGGCTAGGGTGAGCATTGCCCACCCTACAATTAGATTTACTTTATAGTTCCTTAATCCGAATATTACGGAACTGAACTACCTCTGTATGACACTGCAAACCGATATAACCCTCAGAACGCTTTTTAGTGCCGTCACTGGGGGCATTAAAAGGCAATAAATCTGAAAATGTTCCTTGAGAGACTAACTGGCCATTCAGTTTGACTTCAATCAGATCTCCCTGGAGTTTAATTTCATAACTATTCCAGAAGTCACGGGTGTTGTTATCACGAGAACTGATATGTTTAGCTGCCCATTGTTGAGCAGGGAAAACCTCGTAAACTGACCCAGTTCGGTGTAAGGGACTACCATAGGTATTATTAGGAAAGTCGTAACCCCGTTCATCGATTTGAACTTCGATGCTGGAGTTATAAAAGTTATCATCGAGAGAAATTGGTTGTGGAATCCGTAGAAAAATCCCAGAATTAGCCTCAAGATCAAACCCTTTCCAATCTAACTTTAAGATAAAATCCTTAAAGGTTTTACGACCAAACCAGAGAACCCCAAGGGCGACATTTTTATTGCCAACCCCTGCCCCTAATATGGGAGAACCCGGATTTGGAACATCAAAAAAGTTTGAAGCCCCTCCATTAGCAATTTGCCATCCATTGGCAGAGAAATTGC